>DCTI01000066.1:0-27242 GCA_002329525.1 Negativicutes bacterium UBA1444 | reverse complement strand
CGACGGCCGAAATCGCGGTCATGGGAGCGGAAGGCGCGGTCAAGATCGTTTTCCGCAAGGAAATCGCCGCTTCCGCCAACCCGGAGCAAACCCGGCAGGAAAAAATCGCCGAATACCGCGAGAAATTCAACACCCCGCTGGCGGCAGCCCGACGCGGCTACGCCGACCGGATTATCGAACCGCAAAATTCCCGGATTGAATTGATTCAGGCGTTGGCAGCAACCAAGACAAAGCAGAANNACTCTGCCGTGGAAGAAACACGGGAATATTCCCTTGTAAAACAACACCTGTGATAAAACCACTTCCTGCGTCACGCCGATATTTGCCTACATGAAGTTAAGACTGGGAGGTTAAAGAAAAATGGAAACAAAAAAACAACCCCTCGCGGGAATAGTAGTACTTGATTTTACACAATTTTTGTCCGGCCCGTTTTGTACCATGCAACTCTCCGACTTGGGCGCCGAAGTAATTAAAGTGGAACGGCCTGATCGTTCGNNACCGGCCCCTATGTAAAGGGGGAGCGGACCTATGATTTGAGCATCATGCGCGGGAAAAAAAGCATTACCCTGAATTTAAAAGATCCTGCAGAGTTGGCTATGTGCCTGGACCTTGCCAAACGGGTTGACATCATCGTGGAAAATTTTAAACCCGGAACGATGGCCCGTATGGGGCTTGGGTATGAAGAGATTCGCAAAATAAATCCCAAGGTCATATACGCCTCCATTTCCGGATTTGGACAAACCGGACCTTATTCCAAACGCGGCGCCCTGGATGTCGTAATTCAGGGGATGTCCGGCTTCATGAGCATAACCGGTGAGCGTAACGGGCGGCCGATGAAAGCCGGTCCGTCGATCGCGGATCTCGTTTCCGGATTATATGCCTTCGCTGCCGTGCAAACCGCATTGTACAATCGTGAACGCACGGGTGAAGGCCAATATATTGACATTGGCATGATGGATTGCATGTATAGCTGCCTGGATAATGCCGTAGTGAATTATTTTGCCACCGGCAATATTACCCAGAGAAATGGGACCAGACACCAAATTAATACGCCGTTCCAATCCTATCACGCAAAAGACGGCGACGTAATCTTTGCCATCAACAGGGATCTTGCGTATCAGCGTTTTTGCAAGGCGTTGGGCCGAGAGGATTTAGCCACTGATGAACGCTTTATTAAAGCGGAGGATCGTCGAAAATACACCGATGAAATGGAAGCAGAGATAGAAAAAACCACGACACAATACACGGTGGATGAAATTGAAGAAATCATGTTAAAGCATGATATTCCTTTTGGGCGCATCAATAACATTGCCCAGGTGTCCGCCGACCCGCAGATCCTACATAGAGGCATGGTTGTCGAAGCGCAACACCCACACTGCGGTCCGTATAAAATGGCTGGCAACCCCTTGCATTTCAGCAGTATCGATGTTGTTGCCAACAGGCCGGCGCCGATGCATGGACAACATAATTATGAAGTTTTCGCAAGGTTTTTCGGCATGGATAAAACTCAGGTTGAGGAGTTCCTGGCCCAGCAAAAAGTCAATGTAGCCGCCAGTAAAAAGAAAAAAGACGACGATGAATGATTTAATGTAACGTTTCCTGCAAAATGAAAGAACCCCGAAATCTTGAAAGAAGGTGAAATTTTGTTGACTCATGCGCAACGTCGCCAGTCCGGTTGAAGAGCCAGATGTGCCAGCGCATGAGAGGATAGGAACCGGAACTCCTTGTTCGATCGATCATCCGGCCCATGCTCCGGGTCGACGCACGGGGGCGATCCTGCAAGGATTCGGCTATTCAGTGGTACAAGTTGAAAACCTGAAGAAAAACGGCATTGGGAAATAAGACACTGGGAAATATTACAGTGAGGTGAGTTGAGTGCTGCTAATCATCGGGTCAATCATTTTATTGGTTACGATATATGCCTTGGTAAAACAGTACGAACCCCGAATGGTCCTGTTTCTTTCCGGTTTAGTCATGTGTCTGGCGGCCTTGTCGCCACTGGATGCCTTCAAGGGTTTTTCGTCGGCGATCAAGGGTGCCGTGGTCATGGAAACGATCACTGCGTCCATGGCCTTCGCCTTTGTCATGGAAGCGACGAAGTGCGATAAACACTTGGTTCATCTGCTGGCAAAAGGGCTGCAAAAACTCGGGCCGGCTCTCATTCCCGGGGCGGTCCTGGCTACCGCCTTCGTGCACATTTCCATTCCGAGCGCCGCCGGCTGCATCGCTTCCGTCGGACCGGTTCTGATTCCGATTCTGATCGGCGCCGGCGTCCACCCGCCGATGGCGGCTTCGGCCGTCTTTGCCGGCACTTTTGGCGCCACCATGCTTCATCCGGGCTTTCATCAGAATGTCGTCATCTCCAATGCGGTGAAGCATACGCCGATCGAAGTGGTCGGCAACCATTTCACCGATGTTCTGATTATCGGCGCAGTGGTCGCGGCATTGGTTACGGCGGTCGCCTTTGTGCTAAAAGAACATAAAGGCTACGTAAATTCCACAGTAGCGGAGGAATTTGAAGTCAATATCATCCGGGCGATCGTTCCGTTGGTTCCATTGACCTTGATTTTGTTGGGATCGCTCAATATCGTTCCAGCGCTGAAAGCGCTCCAGATTTCCTATGCCATGATCATCGGCGTCATCGTGGCCTGCGTAATTACCCGGACAACTCCCGGCGACATTTCCAATGCGTTCTTTCAGGGAATGGGCAGAGGATTCTCGCACATATACGGCATTATCATTTGCTCGGCTGTATTTGTCGCCGGTCTGACCTCGACCGGACTTTTGAAGGCTATGATCGGCCNNCAAGATCACCGGCACCATGGGACCGTTCTTGTTGGCGGTTCTCTGCGGGTCCGGTGATGCGGCGTCCGTCGCGTTCAACAATGCGGTCACTCCGCATGCGGCCAGTTTTGGCATCACTCCCATGAATCTGGGCAGCAGCGCCGCTATCGCCGGCTGCCTCGGCCGTACCATGTCACCGATTGCCGGGGCGGCGATGGTCGCCTGCGGTCTGGCCGGAGTCAGCAATCCCATGGAGCTTGCCAAGCGCAATGCGCTGCCGATGATTGCCGGCGTAATCGTAATGGCGATCTTATTGATGTTCCTGCGTTAATCCGGCGGCTGACGCCGATTGGGTAGAAAAAGAGACGGGACCATGAATTCATGGTTCCGTCTCTTTTCGTGTCGCCATCAGGGCCAGCAATTCATCGCCCTTGGAGGTAATGCGGGTTCCCTGACGGGTTTTACCGGTCTCGACATAGCCGAATTGTTTCAATAACTTTAGCCACTTTTTCATCTGATGTTCCGAAATTTTTATTCGGCCGTCCATCTGCTTGATCAAGGTTTGCCAGCCGACGCCGCTGAGCAGCAGGGATTTGTTTTTTATTTCCGTCAAGATCCAGGCAACCAGGTCGGCGGTTCGTGGATCGGCCAGCGGATCGGGCGGCGGAGACGCTGCCTCCGCCGGTTGGATCGGCGCAGGGGCCGGGGAACCGGCCTGAACGATTTTTCGCTGCAAGTAGGGCGGGATATCCGGCAAGCCCGCCGGCCGGCCTTTTTCGACAACGCTGCACAGAAACTGAACGATATTTTGCAACTCGCGAACATTGCCCGGCCAGTCGTAATGGGCCAGGAAGTTCGTCAGATCAGGCGTCAGCGTAAGCTTGGGGCGAGCATGCTTGGCCGCAAAATGCTTTACCAGGAAGGGAATGTCTTCGCGGCGGTTGCGGAGCGGCGGAATCGAAATGGGCAAAGAGCAGAGCCGATAAAAAAGATCTTCCCGGAACTTTCCCCGGGCGACCAACGTTTCGAGATTCACATTGCTGGCGGCGATCACCCGCACATCGACCGGCGTAATTTTGCCGCTGCCGATACGCCGCACTTCGTGTTCTTCCAGAACCCGCAACAAGCGATTTTGCACTTCCGACGAAGCGCTGCCGATTTCATCGAGAAAGATGGTACCCATGTGCGCTTCTTCAAACAGTCCGGGTTTGCCACCTTTTTTTGCCCCGGTGAAGGCCCCCGACTCATAGCCGAAGAGTTCGCTTTCGATCAGGTTTTCCGGAATGGCGGCAAAGTTGACGGCGATAAACGGGCCATTTTTACGGGGAGAGATATTGTGGACGGAATGGGCAAACAGTTCCTTGCCCGCCCCGGTTTCCGCCTCCAGCAAAATCGTCAGCTCCGTCTGGGCAAATCGTTTGCTGAGCAGGATGGCCTTGTTCAGCGCGGGCGAGCTGCCAATAATGTCTTCAAATCTATATTTTGCCGTTTTGCCGGTGTTTTTTTACTCTTGTCGGATCTGGACATCCAACTCCTGTATTTCCTGGATCGGCCGCAATGTAGCTACCATTCCGTCGACGGAACGGCTTTCGTTGAGAATGACGTTGGCGTTCAAAAAATAATGCTTTTCGCCGATGTTCCGAATCTCATGATTAATTCCCTGGCCTTGCTCCAGACATTCCGACAGGTCGATTTCCGGTAGAATGCTGTTCAGCTTTCGGCCCAGAACCTGCTTGTGGCTGATGTCCAGCATGCTTTCCGCCGCATGATTCCACAGGATGACACCCGCTTGCTCGTCAACGGCCAGGATCGCTTCATCGACGGTATCGAGAACGACCTCCATGTTTTTTTTCAGACGTTCGCTCTGCTGGCCCATGGTCCGGATCTTCTGGGTATTATAAAGGATCGTTTCCAGATAAAAGTGCGAAATGTCGTTGAGTATCGTCATCGGCACGCCGAGATACTGCAGCAGTTCGGCGAAGGTGGAAAGGTTCAGTCCCTTGCCGCCCAGGTCGATGATGGTCTTGATGTGCTTGGGCACGAGGTAGGAGAGACCGGTGGTGATCGCGACCACGATTTCTTCGTCGATTTTTCCCAGGATGCCGGGATAGTAAGGAACAAATTGAAAGTCCCGGAACCCGAAGCTTTGCAGAATGGCGATGGTGTTGCTGACTGTTTCCGGCGTTGTCCCCACCACGTTGACCTTGCTGCCCGGCTCCAGTGTGAAAAGCTTGTCCAGGCACTCGGTGCCGATGATCCGATTGGCGATCAATACCGGCTTTTCGGCGGGAAACTGACTTTCCACATTTCGCCATACGTTGCGGTTGGAAACGACAAAGATGTCCGCCGTTCCCAAAAAGGGCGGCGGAATTGGGGACTGGGCGGTGGACCAGGCGGTAACGTTGATATGCTGGCCGAGGAATTTCATCAGCTGATGGGTGATATAATTACAGGTTGATTCGGTATGACCGACGACACAGACCGTTTTTTTCATATCCCACCTCGTAGTATTTCGAAACCCGGAGAATCCGATGCTGTTATTATCTTATAAAATAAGGCAAGCGCGCAATTGATTTCGACGGGATGCGCCAGCCGTCGCCGCGCCGCGCATTGACAGCCGGCCGCGAAATGTGGTATACGTGCAAACAGTGGGAAACGACGCGACCGCTGGAAAGGAGTTCTCCTGTTGAACATTCTGCAATTTGACAAGCTGCATTGCAAAAACTGCTATAAATGCGTCCGGCATTGTCCGGTCAAGGCGATCGAGGTGAAGAACCACCGCGCCCAGATCAACGCGGCCGACTGCATCCTGTGCGGCGAATGCACGATCATCTGCCCCCAGAAAACGAAGGGGGCCGTGAGCGAGGTCGCCCAGCTGCAAGAGGCCCTGGCTGCCGGCGTGCCGGTAATCGCCAGCCTGGCGCCTTCCGCAGTCGCTTATTTTTCGGCCTCCATCGACTCGCTGCAAACGGCGCTGCGCCGGCTGGGATTCGCCGACGCCGGCGAAACGGCCGCGGGCGCCTATCTCGTCAAATCTTGCTATGAAAAACTGTTGGCCGACCGGCCAGGCCAGGTCTGGATATCCTCCTGCTGCTCGTCGGTCAATCTGCTGATCGGCAAATACCACCCGGCGGCATTGCCGCACCTGGCCCCGGTCGTGACGCCCATCCAGGCGCATGCCCGCCTGCTGAAGGAGCGGCGGCCCGAAGCCCGGGTCGCCTTCATCACCCCCTGCGTCTCCAAAAAAACCGAGCGTTACGCCGCCGGCTCCGAGATCGATTATGTCATTACCTTCGAAGAACTGGCGGAGATGCTGGCGGCTGCCGAAATCGTCCTGCCGGCGGCGGACGGAGCCGGCGGGTCCCAGTTGTTGTCCCGCAAATTTCCCCTGGATGGCGGCATCGTCGCCACCATGGCCAAACAGGCCGGCTACAGCTATGTCTCGGTGAGCGGCTACAACGCCTGTGAACAGGCGATCCGTGATATTCTGGCCGGCAGCATTTCGTCGTGCTTTGTCGAGATGAGCCTGTGCGAGGGCAGCTGCATCGGCGGTCCGTCCTTCCGCAAGCAAGAAGCCTCGCTGCTGCGGGCCGCCCTCGCGGTCCAGCAATATTCGGCTGCGCCGGATTACTCGGCGGACTTCAACGTTCACTGCGGGACTTCACTGGCCGGTCGCTTTTCGCCGCCGCCGCCCAGCGATGTCCAGCCGCCGTCGGCCGGGCAAATCGCCGCCGTCCTGCGCAAGATGGGCAAACGCTCGCCGGCGGACGAGCTGAACTGCGGCATGTGCGGCTACCATTCCTGCCGGGAAAAGGCGGCCGCCATCCTGGCCGGCAAGGCCGAAATCAACATGTGCCTGCCGTACATGAGCGAGCGGGCCGAATCGTTTTCCAACCAGATTCTCAACATCACGCCGAACGCGATTGTCGCGGTGGATATGGACCTGAAGATCCAGCAGATCAACCAGGCGGCCTGCGAGATTTTCCGCGTGGCGGCGGAGGATGTCCTGAAACAGCCGGTGTCACGGATTCTCGATGAATTCCATTTTGCGGACCTGATCATGCAGGGGACGGAAAAACTGGAGAAGACGACGTTTTTGCCCGAATACAACGTTTACCTCAGCCAGATCTTCCTCTACGACAAGGAAAGCGGCCTGGTGGTCTGCATCATGAAGAACATTTCCCGCGACCGCCAGAAGAAGAGCCAGGCGCTGACGAAAAAAACCCAGGCGGCGGCGCTGGCCGACGAAATCGTCGACAAGCAGCTGCGCATCGTCCACGAAATCGCCTCGCTGCTCGGGGAGACGGCCGCCGAAACCCAGATCGCCGTCCATGACCTCAAGGCCGCCATCATGATGGATGACGAGGAATAGGCAGGTGTTGGCGACGGAAGCGCAATTTCTGGAGAGCGGCTGGGCCAGCGTGAGCAAGCACGACGAAAAGTTGTGCGGCGATTATTTCAAAACCTTCGAGAACCGCGGCCGGCAAGTGTTCGTGCTATCCGACGGCCTCGGCAGCGGCGTGAAGGCGAACATTCTGTCCACCCTGACGGCGACCATTCTCGGCACGATGCTGTCGCGGGGCATCCCGCTGGACGAGTGCATCGCCACGGTTGCCACCACCCTGCCAGTCTGCCGGACGCGGAAACTGGCCTACTCGACCTTCACAGTACTGCAGATCGAGCGCGGCACGGCCTATCTCGCGCAATATTGCAACCCGCCGGCGATTCTGCTGCGGCGGGGGCGCAATCTGGACTATGCCCGCGACGTCCATTTCATCGGTGAGAAAGAGATCCTTGAAAGCCATGTCCCACTGGCGACGGGCGACATCCTGGTCCTGATGTCCGACGGCGTGGCCAACGCCGGCGTCGGCAAGCTGGCGCCGAACGGCTGGCGGCGGGAGGAACTGGTCGCCTTTCTGGAGCGTCTGGATACGGCCGGATTGTCGGCCGCCCACATTGCGGCGCAGATCATCGACTGTTGCCGGACTCTCAGCGAGGAGTCCCTGGATGACGACGCTTCGGTGCTGGTGGTGAAGCTGCGGGAGCGCAGCGTGGTCAATCTGTTGGTCGGCCCGCCGGAGAACAAGGAGGACGACAACCGGATTTTGAAGCTGTTCTTCGCCAAGGCGGGCATCCGGGTCGTCTGCGGCGGCAGCACCGCCCAGGCCGTCAGCAAATACCAGGGCAAACCAATCACCGTCGTCGAAGAGAGCGATACGGCCGAGATTCCGGCGATGTCGCGCATGGAGAACGTCGACTACGTCACCGAAGGCGTCATCACGCTGAAAAAGGTGCTGGAGCTTTGCCGCGGCTGCCTGGCGGACCCGCTGGCGCTGCTCGAGTTCAGCCGCAAAAAGGATGCGGCCTCGGTGCTGGCCCGGCTGTTCGTCGAAACGGCGACGGACATCAACATCTACTTCGGGATGGCGGCCAACGAGGCGCACGAGGGAACGGGCTTCGATTTCCAGGTCAAACTGGCGCTGATCCGCCAACTCGAGGAATGTCTGCGCGAGCTGCGCAAAAACGTGAAAATCAGCTTCTGTTGAGGAAAAGAAGGGGGAGTACGCGGTGTTTCGAAAACTGGTCGCCATTGAACCGGTAGGCCTGATTCCGGCGGCGCGGCAAAAACTTCGGGAGTATGCCGCCGAAGTCGTCGAATATGGGGATATTCCATCGGACAACGGGGAAATCATCGACCGCATCGGCGATGCGGAGGCGGTCTTGCTCAGTTATACCAGCCGGATTGACCGGGCCGTGCTGGCGGCCTGCCCCGGCATCCGTTACATCGGCATGTGCTGCAGCCTGTATTCGGAGGAGAGCGCCAACGTCGACATCCGCGCCGCGCGTGAACAGGGCGTCACCGTATCCGGCATCCGCGACTACGGCGATCCGGGGGTCGTGGAGTATGTCGCCAGCGAGCTGATCCGCTTCCTGCAAGGGTTCGGCGGCAGCCAGTGGCAGGAGATGCCGGTGGAGCTGACCGATCTGAAAGTGGGAATTATTGGCCTGGGGACCACCGGCCGGCTGATTGCCGCGGGGTTGCAGGCGTTTGGCGCCGATCTGCGCTATTTCAGCCGTACCCGCAAACCGGACGCCGAGGCGGCCGGCATTCGGTATCTGCCGTTGCCGGAACTGCTCGCCACGGTGGACGTTGTCTGCACCTGCCTGAACAAAAATGTGATTCTGCTGCGGGAAGAGCAATTCGAGCAGCTGGGCCATCACAAGATCCTGTTCAACACCTCGATCGGACCGTCCCATGATATTGACGCCCTGGACAGGTGGCTGGCGCATGGCGACAACGAATTTTTTTGCGATACGGCGGGGGCGCTGGGCGATGCCAGCGGCCGGCTGCTGACCCATCCCCATGTCCACTGCGTGAACCGGTCCGCCGGTCGGACCCGGCAGGCTTTTGACCGGCTCAGCCAAAAAGTGCTGGCCAACATCGAAGCTTTCCTGGCGGACCCTGCCGCCACCGAAAAGGAAACGGGGGCTTCAGGGCGAACATAATCATATTCCCCTGCGAATAGCGAAAGGAGACGCAACATGAAAAATATTGAAATGACGACGAACGGCGACATCCTGACCATCACGGTCGATCTTTCCCAGCGCTTCGGCAAATCCAGCAGCGGCAAATCCACGATCATCGCCAGCACGGAAGGAAACCAGTCGGTGCCGGGGCATGAAGACGTCAAAATCGGCCTGAACGTGTATACGAAGTAAGGTCGGCGAAAACGATGCTGCGCTGGATCATCCACGTGGACATGGATGCGTTCTTCGCGTCGGTGGAACAGCGGGACCATCCGGAATACCGGGGCAAGCCGGTGATCGTCGGCGGGCTGGGCAACCGGGGCGTGGTATCGACCGCCTCGTACGAAGCCCGGCGCTTCGGCGTGCATTCCGCGCTGCCGATGGCAACCGCGCGACGCCTGTGCCCGCAGGGAATCTTCCTGCCCGGCGACCACCGGAAATATTCCCGCGTGTCCGGCCAGATCATGGCGATCCTGGATCAGTATTCGCCGCTGGTGGAGCAGATTTCCGTCGACGAGGCCTTTCTCGACGTGACGGGCATGGAATGGCTGTATCCGTCGCCGGTGGAGATCGCCCGGGCCATCAAGCGGCAGGTGAAGGAAGAACTGCTTCTGACGGTCTCGGCCGGCGTGGCACCCAACAAGTTTCTGGCCAAGATGGCCTCGGACCTGCAGAAACCGGACGGGCTGGTAGTGGTGGAACACGGCCGGGAGCAGGAGTTCCTGCGGGACTTGCCGGTGGAAAAACTCTGGGGGATCGGCGATGTCACAGCCAAGAACCTTCAGGACAAGGGAATCCGGACCATCGGCCAGCTGGCCCGTCTGGAGCCGCCGCAGCTGAAACGCCTGTTCGGCGAGAATGCCGTCACCATTCACAATCTGGCGCTGGGGCGCGACGACCGGCCGGTGATATCCGGACACGAGGCGAAATCCATCGGCGCGGAGGAAACTTTCGAACATGACCTGTTCGCGGCCGACGACCTGCGCGCCGCGTTACTGGCGTTGTCAGAGCGGGTGGGATACCGGCTGCGGCGTGAAAAAACCGCCGGGCGGACGGTCACGCTGAAACTCCGCTACGGGACGTTTCAGACGCTGACGCGGCGGCGGACGCTGGCGGAGCCGACCCAGATCGACGAAACCATTTACCGGACAGCCCTGGAACTGCTGGAGCAGCAGCAGGGCGCCGGGAGCGGCGTGCGCCTGCTCGGCGTTACCGTATCACAACTGGAGCCGGAACGGCCGGTGGCGCCGTCGCTGTTCGACAATCCGGAGGAAAAGGGACGCCAGATCTCGGCCGCCGTCGACCAGCTGCGCCGGAAATTCGGCGCGCCGATGGTGGTGCACGGTCGGCTGGCGTCGCGCAAGGAAGGGAAGGAAACGAAAGATGATTAACCGACAGCGGGTTTTGCAGGAATTTATGGAACTGGTGGCGATCGCGTCGCCGAGCGGCGGCGAGCGGGAAATCGCCGATGCATTGACGAAAAAACTGCAGGCGGCCGGACTGACGGTCGAAGAAGACGGGGCGGGGGAAAAGATCGGCGGCAACGCTGGCAACCTGATCGCGCGCCTGCCGGGAACCGTGGCCGGCGCGCCGGTCCTCATGCTGAACGCCCACATGGACTCGGTGCGGCCGTGCGCGGGAGTCCGTCCGCAACGGAACGACGGCGTAATCACCTCCGCCGGCGACACGGTCCTCGGCGCCGACTGCAAATCGGGCATCGTGCCGATCCTGGAGGCGCTGCGGCAGATTCGGGAGCAAGGCTTGCCGCACGGCGAAATCGTGGTAGTGTTCACGATTTCGGAAGAGGCGGGCCTGGACGGGTCGATTCTGATCGATCCGGCAAAAATCCGGGCCGATTTCGGCTACGCCCTCGACGGCGAAGAAGTCGGCAGCGTGACGACCATGGCGCCGGGGCAGAATTCGCTGGACATCGTGGTGCGGGGAAAAACGGCCCATGCCGGAGTGGCGCCGGAAGAAGGAATCAACGCCATCACCCTGGCCGCCCGGGCTTTGGCGGTAATCCCCCAGGGGCGCATTGATTTTGAAACGACTTGCAACGTCGGCATCATCAAGGGCGGCGTCGCCACCAACATCGTGCCCGACCGCGTGGCGATCAGCGCCGAGGCTCGCAGCCGCAACCTGGACAAGCTGGAGCGGCTGACCCGCGAAATAGCCGATACATTTTCCCGGATCGTGACGGCGGGCGGCGGTCAGGTCGAGATCGCCGTGAAGCGGGTGTACGAACCGTTCGTTCTGGCGGAGACCGCGCCGGTCATCGCGACCGCGGTGAAGGCGGCCGCGGCGGCGGGAATCGCCGCCCGGCTCGAGCCGACCGGCGGCGGCAGCGACGCCAACTTTTTCAACCGCTACGGCGTGCCGACGGCCATTTTGGGAACCGGTATGGCGAAAGTCCACACCACCGCCGAATTCATCCGGGAGGAAGATTTATACCGGACGACGGCGTGGACGTTGAGTCTCGTTCAAGAAATGGCAAAATTAACAAAATAGTATGACAAATTAAACGGACCGATGTATAATGAAAATACAAATCAGAGTAAAGGAGGTGAAAATCATGGCAATGGCTACCCTGTTGGATGTGAGTCAATATGTGACCCCTGGAATGAGCCATATCGAACAGAAGACCGTTGAAAAAAAACACACCGGCTACAGTTACGGTGGCGGCGGCGCGATGGAGGACCTGCTGGCAACGCCGGCCTATGTCAACCTGATGATCCACACCGCCATCGAGGCTGTCGACCACAAACTTCCGAAAGGCTATATCACGGTGGGACGGTCCATGGAGTTTACGCATGAGGCACCGACCGGCACGGGGATGTCCGTGAGCATCCAGGCGACGGTGGCGGAAGTTCGGGGAAACCGGATTCTGTTCGACATTCTCGCCAGCGACGAACTCGGCGAGATTGGCAGCGGACGGCATGAACGAGTGGTAGTCAACCGGGATGATTGGGCCAAAAGAGTTCAGGAACGGCTAAAACCGGTCCAGAGAATCGAGTTTAAATGAAACAATAAAACCGCCGGCGGCTATCAGCCAACCGGCGGTTTCTTTATGTCCACCCGGCCCTCTGGGCCGTTTATTTGAAGATGATCCGGAGTTCGGCGTTCAGTTCCCGCTGAAACGCCTTGCGCTGTTTGTCCACATCCTGCATCTCCAGGCTGCAGTCGCCCTCCGTGCTGACGGAGACGACGGCCAGATCCTTGGAATAGGAGACCAGCGGATTGGTGATCTGTTGGCGGTGCGTGGAGTCCAGACTGTTGGCGACCGCCAGGATGACCGCCATTTTACGGGCTTTCGCCCAGTCGGTTTCATCCAGGAATTCGCTGTAGACTCGGTTGCGCATCAATTTGGCGGCGATGTTGGCGTGCCAGGCGGCCACCACGGCGGTCAGGATCTGCTCGCGGTGGGTCAGGCCGAACAGACGGGCGTTCTCGACCAGGTAGGCGCTGTGCCGGGCATGGTCGTAGTAGTTGATGCTGATGCCGATATCGTGCAGCAGGGCCGCCGCCCGCAGCAGCATCCGGTCCCGGGCGTCGAGATGGTGCAGGGCGGTCCAGCCGTCGAACAATTGCAGGGCGATGTCGGTGACATGCAGGGCGTGCTGCTCATTGACCTTGTAGAAGCGCAACATGTTCGTCGAGCTGTGCGACAGGATGTCGGCGATGATATCGGGATAATACTCGTGCTTCAGATAATGCCGGAAGAACAGGCCTTCGCGTACGCCGCAGCCGCTGACGATCAGGTTGCTGGCGTGGACCCGGTCGAACAGGCGCTTTACCACTGAAATGCCGGCCACGATGATGTCGCTCCGTTCGCTGCTCAGGCCGGTGATGCGGCGGCGTTGCGCCAGATTGGCCCCGGTGATAAGCCGGAACAGATCCTCAAGGGCGATCGGCCCCATCCGGTAATTGTGCACCTTCGAAAACGGATAGTTCTTGCGGGCCTGGTCCATCTTGGCGATGTTACGGGCCGTGCCGCCGATACCGACGAGCGGCAGTGAGACGCTTTCCAGCCACGGCGCCTTTTTCAGCTGCCGGTCGATGAAGCCGCACAAGTGGGCCAAGTTGGTCTTGGACACCTTGTCCTGGGTCTTGAACTCGTCGCTGAGATTGACGGCGCCGATCGGCAGGCTGATGCTCTCGACCAGCCGCCGCTCCCGGACCAGGGAGATTTCCGTGCTGCCGCCGCCGAGGTCGAACAGGACGGCGTCTTTTACGTCGATGGTGTTGATGGTGCCCAGATAGCCGAGGAACGCCTCCGTATCCCCGCTGATCGCCTGAATGGGCAGGCCGGTCTCGCGGGCAACCATATCCAGAAACTCCGGTCCGTTGCGGGCGTTGCGGACGGCGGCGGTCGCCACGGCCAGAATGGTATCGGCTTTCATGATGTTGCACATCTGGGCGAAATTGCGCAGCGCGGCCAGCGTCCGTTCCAGCGCCGCCGGCGCGAGAATCTGCTCGCGCCCCATGCCCTCGCCCAGACGCAGGCTTTCCTTTTGGTGATAGACCAGGTTGTAGGCGCGGTTGGCGTAGATGTGCAGGATGATCAACCGGGCCGAGTTGGACCCGAGATCGATGACAGCGACTCGTTCGGACATGAATGGTTCCTCCCGCAAGTTGATGGCATCGCAGAAAATGTTATTCATAGGAACAATTCTGCTTGACTCGCCCTTCTCCTGCTTGTTACAATGATACGCGAGCCAAATTATTCGCTCCCTGGTGCAGGGAAATGGACGGATTCGGGGTGAGTCGAACAGTGAGTGACCGTATTTTCAAAGTGGTAATCCATTTCGCCGCGGAGTATGGGCAAATTGAGTATGACGAGGCGAACCGGACGGTCCGGGTGATCCTGGCCGACGAAGACAAACGGCGGGCGGTCGAAAAATATCTGAACGAACCGCATGACATTGCCATCGCCGACGGCGATGACCTGCGGACCTTCCATACCAAGACGCTGACGCCCACGGAAAATCTGGCCAGCTTCAAACAGGCCCTGACCCGGATGTGGCACCATACCCAAATCTATGTGGACTGGAGTCGCCCGCCCAAATAATAATATTGCAGTCGCATTTGACTTTCCCGATGGGATATGGTATTATTCTTTTTGGATTCTCTGCCCGTAGCTCAGCTGGATAGAGCGCTTGACTACGAATCAAGAGGTCGCAAGTTCGAATCTTGCCGGGCAGGCCATTTATTTATCCATAACGCGCCCGTAGCTCAGGTGGATAGAGCNNAGCGCTTGACTACGAATCAAGAGGGTTCTGATTTTTGTATTCCCCAAATCGCTGTAACGACAAGGCTCCTCGGAAACGAGGGGTCTCTTTTTTTATGCCTGTAGCCCGGCGTTGTAGCCCAATTTGCACTTTGTGGAACTACGCAGGTCTGGTTGAAATGCAATTATAACGTTTGGGAACGAATGCGCTCCGGTTTTTTCCGCAGGCTTTTTTTTAGAATNNTTTGCAGAATTTTTTCAAATGTGCCTAATCGGGGCGATCCATAGGAACCTTTTTTGGGGGGCACTTATTGCGCCCTTTTTACTACACAAAAAATAAATTTTTATAAATTATATTGTAACTTTATTCATAATCGTCGCGGGAGCCGTCCAGGCCGCAGTAAATGCGTTTTGATATCAAAGAGTATCGTCAAAACGCAAAACGTGTTTCAGGTATAACAATAGTAGGGGGAGATTTATTAATTTCGATCCGTCTTCAAATGATGACCGGATCTTTGGGAGGTCAAAAATGCAAAACCGTAATGAGCTGGGAATTTCAATCCAAGCGGCGGCTGACGCCTTGGGGATCAGCAGGACGTTGGCCTATCAACTGGCGCGGGCCAAGGAGCTTCCAACGGTGCGCCTGGGGGCACGGCGGCTTGTCGTCCCACTGGAAAGCCTAAAAAAAGTTCTGGCCGCCAATACTTGCAATCAAACCGAGAGCGGAGGTCGATAACCGTGGACAAAGTTGGCGAAAAATCCATCCTCGAATTCGTGGCGGATCGCCGATTTCAGGTGATTCCTCTTCACTACGCCATGCCGGACGGCCAATGTACATGCAGGAGGCCGGACTGCAAGCATCCAGGGAAGCATCCGCGCGAAGCCGATTGGCCGAAAAAGGGTATGCCGGTGCGTGAGGCAGTGGCCAATTTTCGAGACCGATATGGTTCTCGCAATAATGTGGGCGTTTTGACCGGCCCGGTCAGTGGCATTTTGGTGATTGATGTCGATCCTCGGAGTGGAGGTCTGGAAACGCTGGCAAGCTGGGAGGCTGAACACGGACCGCTTCCGAAGACGCTTACCGTCCATACCGGCAGGTTTGGCGATGTGCGCGGCCAGCACCTCTATTTCCGATATCCGGCTTTCGAAATCGGTAACAAGGTGGGTTCCATAGGCCAAGGGATAGATGTTCGGGGCAAAGGCGGCGTGGTCGTAGCGCCCGGGAGCTGCCACTCTTCAGGCGTTCGATATTCTTGTGACAATCCGTCGACGCCGGTTGCCGAATTGCCGGCTTGGTTGGCCGAAAAACTGAAAGCACCTGCGAAAAAATCGACGCTTAATCAAAATGGCGCGGGTAGTCAGCAATCCCGGGCGTACGCTGTACCCGAGGGGGGCCGCAATGATTTTCTGTTTCGCCGGGCGTGCCGATTTTTGAAGGCTGGGGTGCAGCAAGAAAATTTGTTGGAGCGCCTGGCGGAAGAAAACGAAGACGCATGCGCCCCGCCGCTTGAAGATGACGAGGTAGTGCGGATCGCTGAAAGCGCCATAAAATACTCGGAAGCTTTTGGCGACGGCGACCTTGGCAACGCCCGGCGGTTCACGATGGAACACGGGCACAATGTTCGCTATGTCGAAAAACTTGGCGGTTTTCTTATCTATGATGGCGCCCGCTGGAAAATCGACGAAGACGGCGAAATCGATCGGTTGGCGAAACAAACTATCACGCAGCTAAAGATCGACGCAATGGACGAGCCGGACCCAATAAAAAGGAAAGTCATGCTGCGCCACGTGGTGGCGTCTTCGAAATTGCCCCGAATCAGAGCGATGCTGGAGCTGGCCAAGTCCGAGCGCCCGATCGCGGCCAAACCGGAAGATTTCGACACTCAGAGGTGGCTGCTTTGCGTCAAGAACGGCACGTTGGACCTTAGGACCGGAATACTGCACCCGCATCGGCGCGAAGATAGGATCACGAAAATGGCGCCGGTTGCGTTTGATCCAGATGCCCAATGTCCCAATTTTGAACGATTCATGCTTAGCGTTACGGGGGGAGACGCCGATTTGGCCTTGTATTTGCAAAAATACATTGGATATTCGCTTTCAGGATCGGCCGAGGACCAGTCTTGGATGCTGCTTTACGGCACAGGTTCCAACGGAAAATCAACGCTTCTGGATGTTCTGCGCCTGCTGCTAGGCGAATACGCCTGCACGGTCCCGTCGGCTACCCTTCTCGCAAAAAAAACTGACGGCGCTAACAACGACATCGCAATGTTAAGAGGCATGCGCATGGTGAACGCCGCTGAGTCAGAGGCGGGGCGCTATCTGGCGGAGGGCCTCATCAAACAGCTTACTGGCGGCGACCAGATTTCCGCGCGTTTTTTACACAAGGAGTTTTTTGCTTTTATTCCGGAGTGTAAAATCTTTTTCGCAACGAACCATCGTCCAAACATAAAGGGGACTGATGACGGCACCTGGAGACGGATGCGGTCCGTGCCGTTTACGCAACAGTTCCGCGATGTTCGGGAATATCCAAGTACTCCGCCGCACCTGCGAAAAGACCCCCACCTGCGGGACAAGCTCATCGCGGAACTGCCCGGTATTTTGGCATGGGCAGTGCGTGGGTGCCTGATCTGGCGGAGGGAAGGGCTGACACCTCCGGCGGCCGTTTCTTCGGCAACGGCAGATTATCGTTCGGAAATGGACGTTCTCGCCGCGTTTTTGGGCGACGAGTGCATTGTCGGCAAACGGGAGCGCTGCGCGGCGAACGAGCTGTTTCAAGCATTTCAGACCTGGTGTACGGAAAATGGCGAGCAGGTGGGGCCGCACCGAGACTTTTCGCGGGACCTGATGGACCGCGGCTTCGAAAAACGGCGCAGCGGGCTGTCCGGATCGTTTCAATATCATGGACTGCGGCTGCGCAAAACGGGGCTCGAGGGGCTCGGAGACACGCAGGCCCGGGATGAGGTGGTCGTGTTGAGCGTTAACCAAGGTAGTGACAACGGGGCTACTGAAGCCACTGAAGGCTAAATCGGACAGATGTGGAAAAAGGAGAAAAAAACAATGTTATAAAAAAAGCCCCTTAAAAGGGTTCAGTTCATTCAGTAAAAAAATTAAGAGAGGAAAGAAATCATGAAAAAGCAAACGGTATCACCCCGTGCCCACTTGACGCGCCAAATGCTGGGGGTCAAATCCTCCCCCGACTGGCTGCGGGCGCTGCGGGCCATCAAGGAAATCCTTGGCGGTGCGGACCCTGTAACCCGCCGTCAAATGGGTTTGGCGATCCTCGGCTTTGCCCCAACAATGGACCTGGGGGACACCCCCCTGCTAGACCTTTTTGGTGTCTCGAAACAGTCCGTTGAACGGGAGGTCCCGACCGACATCCTAAAATCCCGAGGTCTTTTCTTTTGCCTGGTGAACTCGCCGCAGCTCTCTCCCACATGCAAATTGTTCTATGACGCTTGGGTGTCGGTGGCGACGGATCTAACGCAAGCGAGGTGAATGTTTTGACAAACAACCCTGCTACAAAATGCGACAAAATGCAACAAAAATTAGCATTGGTGCCGCCGCAACCCAACATTGACGCGCTGAAGCAACAGGCTCTCCTGCAGCTTCTCGAAGGCCACTCTGTCACAAAAACCGCTGAAATCGTCGGAATCAACCGGGCCACACTGCATCGGTGGCTCCGGGAGCCCAAATTCATTGCGGAACGCAACAGCCGGGCCAAAGAAGCGCGGGAGGCCTGCCAGGAGCGCTTGCGGCATTTGGCCGGCGCGGCAGTCGAAGTCGTCGAAAACCGTATTAATGCCGGTGATTTGAAGGCAGCATTGGCGGTTCTAAAAATAACCGGGTTGGCGGCGGGTGAAAGAGTCGACGAAGAAACCGACGAACGAAAACTTATATCTCGGCGGGCAAATTTGCTGGCGCAGTCTTTCTGGGAAACTCTTCTTATGGGCGAACCGGCGAAAAATCTGCACAAGAATCCACGTTATGTCGAAACCTTGCATGATTTTTACATGGGACTCGAACAAAAATACCCACCTGAAATTTCTGAAGCGGACGAACTGATTGATGAAATCGCGCAGCGGGACTTCGCGGCCGCCGAGGCCCGTCGCAAAATTGTTGAGAATATCGAGAGCCGCGCTCACTGTGCCATGCGCCCCAAAACGCCCGGATAAAATCTGTTTTCAGGCTCCGGATACATCGTCAATTTGCCCTTAGGTCCCAATGAGGTGCACCCTTGGGGCCTTTTTTTTATGGTTTGAAGATTGTGAGTCCGTTTTTTTTTGTTCGCGAATATGGTAACCCCAGGCTTGCTCCCCAGTTCTGAAAAAATTCTTTCGGGTTAATAAATCGAGCGACAAGATGCTGTCAGTAGGGGATGGTAAATTTAGCTCAAAGAAGTAAATGTCGGCGCAAATGCTACGAATGTTATCCCAAACAGAGTATTTTTTATTCCGAAATGTAGCAGGAAACTGGCAACAAGAGGGAGAAAGCTTTTAAAATCTACAGATTGGCGTTTTTGGTGGGCTGAGGTCAAATGCTGCTCTGTAAAATGAAAAACCATTTAAGGTCACGGCGCAAGAACCATCGCATAAACTGTAAGAGATTTTGAAATAGTTTTTAGGACCATAATAATGAGGTCATCGGTGCATAATTTGTGTAAAGCAATTAAGGCTTAATTTTTTTGCGTTTAACCAACAACGAATTTGGGATGGGGGTCATTATTGATGGATGTATTTAACCTAAACGATCGATTGTTGGACGATTACTCAAATTATTTGCGGAGCTTTATCAACGTTCGCGATCCCAAGATTACAAAACTTCTGGATGATGCTTTTGTTGAAAAGCAGTTATGGCCAGAAGCACTGATACAGTTAAACCCGTCGTTCGAATCGGGCGGCTGGATCCACTCATTGGTCGCCGAGGGCCTGCTACACTCTGAGTGCGGATCGATATTTCGCCGCGACAAAGGACTTGGTATTGCCGGGGAAGACCTTCGCCTACATAAACATCAAGTTGATGCAATAAGAGCTGCAGCGGAAAATGCAAATTATGTTCTTACTACAGGGACAGGCTCGGGGAAAAGCCTAGGGTACATAATTCCCATTGTAAATTATGTGCTGAAAAATCCCAACCCCGGCATCAAGGCCATTATCGTATATCCAATGAATGCTTTGGCTAACAGCCAGCATGGTGAATTGACAAAATTCCTCTGCGACGGATATTTGGACGGCAAAGGGCCGGTAACATTCGGTCGATATACTGGCCAAGAAAATGAATCGCAGCGGCAGGCGCTCATATCGAATCCGCCGGATATTCTTTTGACAAACTATGTAATGCTTGAATTAATTCTTACTCGCGTACGTGACCGCAAGCTGATTGAAGCAGCTGCAAACTTGCGTTTCCTGGTATTTGATGAACTGCATACGTATCGCGGACGTCAAGGCGCTGATGTCGCCATGTTGATTCGACGAGTACGCGAATATTGCGGCAAAGAAAACCTGCGATGTGTCGGAACTTCGGCGACAATTGCCGCAAACGGAACCGTCGAAGAACAACGAAAAGAAGTTGCGCGGGTTGCCTCGCGTATTTTCGGCGACACCGTCAAGCCCGAACATATCATCGGTGAGACTCTTCGCCGAGCGACCAAAGAGTACGATTTTGTTCACGAGGAAAATCGTCAGCATTTAATCCAGCAAATTCAGGGATATCATTTCACTCAACCGAATGCCTCTTATCTTGATTTTATACAGAACCGACTTGCCAGCTGGGTTGAAAACGTATTTGGGATTCAACAGGAAGCCGGTTCTGGACGTCTGATCCGGGCGACTCCGTTAAGCGTAAACGGAAAAGATGGTGCAGCAACAAAGTTGGCACAGCTTACTGGTGAAAGTATTGAAAAATGTGCGATAGCGATACAGAACTGTTTAATCAAAGGTTATCAAATCAAAAATCCAGACACTTTCTTTCCCGTCTTCGCCTTCAGGCTGCATCAGTTTGTCAGCCCGGGAGATACCGTATTTGCGTCAATAGAGCCTGCTGCACAACGATATGTCACTTTAACCGGGCAACAGTATGCGCCGGGCAGTGAACGCCAAAAAATATTATTGCCGCTTTCCTTTTGCCGAGTGTGCGGTCATGAATACTATACCGTTAAAAGAGTAAAAAATGATAACGGGGCAGGTCATCGGTTTATTTCCCGTGATTTTTCTGAAAATCGGCATAGTGAGTCCGAGGAAGATTCGGTGGAATTCGGCTATCTATATGTTGATGATCCGGATAAACCCTGGCCGGAAGCGGAAGAAGCCGATTATTTTGAGCGAATTCCGGATGAATGGCTTGATGATAGTGGGCAAAAGAAGATTAAAAGCGCACGCAGGCCATGGCTGCCGCGCAAGGTTCATGTGACGCCGGACGGGGTTGAGTCGGCAAGCGGAACGCGTTGCCACTTTGTCCGCACGCCGTTTCGCTTTTGCATGCAATGCGGGATTTCTTACGATTTTGTGACACGTAACGACTTTGTGAAATTAGCGCGGATTGGCGTAGAAAACCGAAGCACTTCAACCACGATATTAAGTCTGGCAACAGTACTGCAACTCAAACAGGAAAAAGACGTCCTGCCGCCGAAGGCGCAAAAACTGTTGAGCTTTACGGACAATCGACAAGACGCTTCTTTGCAGGCCGGACATTTCAACGATTTTATCCAGATTGGCCTGTTGAGGTCCGCTTTATACAAGGCGGTGAAATATGCAGGTCAAGATGGCGTATCGCATGATGAGCTGACGCAGAAAGTGTTTGATGCGCTAAACTTGCCAATGGAAATGTATGCAAGCGATCCAAACGTTCAATACATGGTGAGGACACAAACACAGAAAGCACTGCGAAATGTTCTTGGGTATCAGATTTATAAAGACCTTAAGCGGGGATGGCGAGTCAATTCTCCCAACCTGGAACAATGCGGCCTCCTGGAAGTTCAATATGCTTCTCTTGATGAAATGAGTTGTGATGAACAATTATGGCAGGATAAGCATGCCATACTTTCTGGTGCCAAACCGGAAGAAAGGGCGCAGATTATGCGAACGCTGCTTGACTATTTGCGGCGTGAACTGGCGATTCAGGTCGAATACCTTACCCAGGAAAGTTTTGAGCGGATCATGATACAAAGCGGGCAAAGCCTAAAAAGTCCGTGGGCCCTCGATGAAAATGAGCAGGGAGTATTCGCTAAGGTCATGTACCCCAGGAGTAAGCGTGAACATGATTTTGGCGGCAATCTCTATGTTTCTGAGAAAGGCAGCTATTGTCGATATTTACGTCGGCAAGCGACTTTTCCTAGCTATGGGAAACCGATTACGATTCATGACTCTTTGAATATCTTGCTGGATTTAATCAAGGTACTAAAGACTGGCGGCCTTTTGGTTGAACAAACGGACGCCAATGGAAAGGACCCGGGGTATCAACTGGCTTCGGCAGCGATGATATGGAAATCAGGCGACGGTCAGAGAGCTTTTCATGACATTATCCGCGTTCCCCGAGAACCGGCCGAGGGCGTGGCCCCCAACCCGTTTTTTGTCGAGTATTACTCATCGGTGGCGATAAACAGCACGGGAATAGAAGCTCGCGAACACACGGCCCAGGTTGCGGCAAACGATAGACAGGACCGGGAAAACAGATTTCGTCTGGGGTCCGAAGCAGGAGGATTGGCCGTTTTGTACTGCTCTCCGACCATGGAACTTGGTGTTGACATTTCGGAGCTCAATGCAGTCAATATGCGAAATGTGCCGCCCACACCCGCAAATTATGCACAACGCAGCGGTCGTGCAGGCCGCAGCGGACAACCGGCGTTGGTGTTTTCTTATTGCGCCGGCGGAAGTTCGCATGACCAATACTTTTTCCGACGCCCCCAAAAGATGGTTTCAGGGCAGGTCACTCCGCCACGAATCGAACTGGCCAATGAAGACCTGATCCGCTCGCACGTGCAGGCTATTTGGCTTACCGAATCCGGAATGAGCTTGGGAGCTTCGCTTCAGGACATACTTGATATCGGTGGCGAAAAACCAAGTCTCGCCATTTTGCCCAGCATCCAGTCAGACCTCGAATCCGTCGATCACCGCGTCAAGGCGCTCGCCAGGATACAACGTGTAATCAGCCCGCTTGAGACTAGTTTACGGGAAGCGGGCTGGTACCATGACAACTGGATCGACGAGGTCCTAAAGACAATTCCATATACGTTTGATGTAGCCTGTGAACGCTGGCGCGACCTGTATCGCTCGGCTTATACGACATGGGAAACACAGAACAAAATCATCGGTGATGCCGCAAGATCGGCAGCTGACCGGCAACGCGCCAAACAACTTCGTCGTGAGGCCGAAGCGCAACTCGATCTGCTGCGGCAGACTTCCGATGCGTTGCAGGCGGATTTCTACAGCTATCGGTATTTTGCCAGCGAAGGATTTTTGCCGGGTTATAATTTTCCACGGCTTCCGTTATCTGCTTATATCCCGGCCCGGAAAATGCGGGCCAGCGGCTTATCTGACGAGTATTTATCACGCCCCCGTTTTCTGGCCGTGTCGGAGTATGGGCCGCGCAGCATCATTTACCATGAAGGCTCCAGATACGAGGTTACCAAAGTAATTTTGCCGGTTGCGGCAACAACAGAGGACGGATTGGCAACCCAGACCGCTAAAATATGCCCGGAATGCGGTTACCTTCATCCGATTGAAACGGGACCCGGTCCTGACCTGTGCAAGCGATGCTGCAGCCAGTTGGAAGCGGCAACCCAATCCTTGTTTAGGATGCATAATGTATCAACGCGCCGGCGGGACCGGATCAGTTCGGACGAAGAGGAGCGACTGCGTCAGGGATATGAGCTCAAAACCGTAATGCGTTTTTCTTCCGCAGGCGGCCAGGAACTTGCTCGCAGTGCAAGTATTGAAAATGGATCAGAGCCGATGTTCCAGCTGATTTATGGACCCAATGCAAATATCTGGAGGATAAACTTTGGTTGGCGAAGACGCCGAAANNGTGGAACTTGGGAAAAGGAAGACAAAGAAGAAACCGCTGTCACACTGGACGATACGTTGGGGCCGCGCACACAGCGTGTAATTCCTTTTGTGGAGGACTGGCGGAACTGCCTATTAATCATTCCTGCCGTCAAGTACTCCGACGCAATTCTTGCATCACTGCAGGCTGCATTAAAAGTTGCCATACAAGCAGTATTCCAACTGGAAGACGGAGAGCTGGCAGCAGAGCCGATGCCGACGGAGAAAACACGCAAGAACATTTTATTTTATGAAGCGACTGAGGGCGGAGCCGGTGTATTGCGGCGATTGGTCGAAGAACCTCGCGCTTTGGCGGAAGTTGCCAGAGAAGCACTAAAAATATGTCACTTCGATCCAGATACCGGCGAAGACATTCTGCACGCCCCCCGGGCCAAAGAAAAATGTGAAGCAGCCTGCTACGACTGCATGATGAGCTATTCGAACCAGCGCGACCATTTGTTGCTCGACCGTTATTGTATCAAAGAACTGTTGCTTTCATTGACGCAGTCGCAAGCGAAAGTGTCGCCGGTTTTGCCTTCCCGCGCCGAGCATCTGCACAAGCTTAGAAGCCTTTGTGATTCGGGCTTGGAAAAGGAATGGCTGGATTTGCTTGAGCAAATGAACTGCAATTTGCCCACACATGCGCAAAAATTGGTTGAAGCTTGCCATACCCGGCCCGACTTCTGTTATCTGGAAGCTGGGGTAAAAGTTGCCGTCTATGTCGACGGACCGCATCATGAATTTCCCGAGCGTCGTGAAAGGGACAAAACAGCTACGGAAGCATTGGAAGACATGGGATATGTAGTCATCCGGTTTGCAGCGAAAGCAGACTGGGTCGATATTCTGCGGAGCCGCCCGCATATTTTTGGAGGCAGACTATGACATTTGCTACTGGCGCCCTGGTTAAAACACGGGGGAGGGAGTGGGTGGTATTACCGGAATCGAAACCGCCGATTTTGGTCTTGCGGCCACTTGGCGGCAGCGATGACGAAGTGACGGGGATTCACACCGGCCTTGAGAAAGTGGAGTCGGCGCAGTTCCAATTGCCAGACCCGACCGACCTGGGAGACTATCGGTCTTGTCGTTTGCTGCGCGATGCCGTGCGAATCGGCTTTCGTTCCAGTGCGGGACCCTTTCGCTCCTTTGGCAGGATTTCGGTGGAGCCACGGCCTTATCAGATGGTGCCTCTGCTGATGGCTTTGAAACTTGACCCGGTACGGATTTTGATCGCAGATGACGTCGGAATCGGCAAAACGATCGAAGCCTGCCTGATCGCCAGAGAATTGAAAGACCGCGGCGAAGTCACCGGCCTGGCGGTGCTGTGTCCACCGCACCTTGCAGAACAATGGCAGGTGGAGCTGGCTGAAAAATTCCATATCGATACCGAGCTCGTTTTGACCAGCACGGTCAAAAAGCTGGAACGCAATTGTCGGGTTGGCCAGTCGCTGTTTGAAGTCTATCCCAACGTGATCGTGTCAACCGACTTTATCAAAGCCGACAAATGGCGGGATGAATTTGTCCGCAGCTGCCCTGGACTGGTCATTGTGGACGAGGCGCACACTTGTGCAGTCGACGTGGGCGGCAAAGGCAACCACTTGCGGCATCAGGTCGTCCGGGAACTCGCGCGGAATGAAGAACGGCACATGATTTTGGTGACAGCGACGCCACACAGCGGCAAGGAGGAGTCTTTCCGTTCCTTGCTGGGCCTGCTGGACAAAGCCTTTGTCAATTTACCGCCCGATTTGACCGGCGGCCAACACGAAACCATTCGGCGCCATATTGCTTCTCACTTTATTCAGCGACGCAGAGGCGATATATTACACTATCTCGGCGCAAACACCCATTTTCCCGAGCGGCTGGAAGCGGAAGAAAATTACCGCCTGTCAGGCGAATATCGAAAACTGTTTGCGCGGGTCATCTCTTATGTTCAACAGAGCATTCGCGACGGCGAGACCAGCCAGCACAGGCAAAGGGTCCGCTGGTGGTCGGCGCTGGCCCTGCTCCGTTCCATCGCTTCCAGTCCGGCGGCAGCCTCGGCGACACTACGCAGCCGGGCGTCGGTAGCCGATGCGCAGAACGTGTCGGAGTGCGACGATATCGGGCGTGAGTTGGTATTGGACCTCGACCTGGCCGACTCGACCGAGGCCATGGATATTATCCCTGGCAGCGATCCGGGAGAATTTGCCGCCAATGAGGAAAGTACCCGAAAGGCGCTGCTGGAAATGGCCCGTTCGGCGGATCAGCTGCAAGGCGACTTGGATGAAAAGATGCTACGAACAGTCAAGATTGTAGAAAATATGCTGCGCGAGGGAAGTAACCTGATCCTGTTTTGCCGCTTTATTCCTACGGCGGAATATCTGCGGGCAGAATTGGTCAAGCGACTGCCGCGCGACATTCAAAAAAATCTGGCGATAGATGCGGTTACCGGCCTGCTGCCCCATGCGGAACGAGAAGAACGGATTGCAAAGCTGGTCGAGTCGCCGAGGCGGATTCTGGTTGCGACAGACTGCCTGAGTGAAGGAATTAACCTGCAGGAAGATTTTAACGNNCCTGAGCTGGAATCCGACCCGCCATGAGCAACGCGAAGGCCGGGTTGACCGATATGGTCAAAAGAGTGCATCGATTAAAGTTGTCACGCTCTATGGACTGGATAATCAGATCGACGGAATTGTCCTGGACGTATTGCTGCGAAAACACAAAACAATCCGGTCGTCACTGGGAATTTCGGTGCCGATCCCCAGCGATACCAACGCAGTCGTGGAAGCGGTTTTTGAAGGGTTGCTGTTGCGTGGAACCCCACAGGCTACCGAAAGGTTCGAACAGCTTTCGCTGGGACTGGAGTATGTAGCCCCAATACAAAAAAATCTGTTTCTGGAGTGGGAAAAGGCAGGCGAACGAGAAAAACTTTCGCGGACCTTGTTTGCCCAGCGCAGCATCAAGCCTGATGAAGTGGCCAATGAACTGGCCGCCGCGCAGGAGGCAACCGGCGCAGGGCTGGATTTGCCCAGGTTTTTCCTTGAGGCAGTGCATTCTTTTCACGGGACGGTGTCGGGCGACAAGGTGAAAACCGTGGACTGGAGCGAAACGCCGCAAGCATTGCTAGACGTTGTTGAGCCAGTGTTGCCGGTCAAAACAAAGCATTCCAAAGTAACGTTTGAACAAAAACTGTCCGATGACGTGACGCAATTGACACGTTCCCACCCAGCCATGGAAGCATTGGCAACCTTTTTGCTGAACGCAACGCTCGATCCGCACTTGCCTTCGCGAGCCCGCCGGGCTGGGGCAATGGCGACGAAGTCGGTGCCCCGGCGAACAACGCTGCTGTTGGTCCGGCTGCGTTACCATATCATCAGCCGCTTCATCGGACGAGAAACCGCCTTGTTGGCAGAGGATGTCAAACTGGTCGCATTCGAAGGGTCGCCGAAGAATANNTCTGCAGCTAAACCCGGACGATAATGTGAACCCGGACATGGCGGCTCACTTTGTCCGGCAGACCGTCGAATCCCATGACACATGGATGGCGGAAGTGGCAGAAAAAGCCAGAGAACATGGTGAGACCATTCTCGAGCAGCACCGCAGGGTCCGCGCGGCAGCCAACAAACGAGGCGTTACTTACAGGGTGGAGGCGCAGCTCCCCCCGGATATTTTGGGCATATACATTTTCCTGC
>DCTI01000203.1 GCA_002329525.1 Negativicutes bacterium UBA1444 | reverse complement strand
CGCATTAACGATCAGCTCGCAGTGAATCAGCTCCTCCGCGCCGGAAATGACGTTGCGAATTTGGACGCCTTCCACCCGGCCATTGCTTTGTTCGATGCCAACCACCTCGGTGTAGGTCAGAACCCGACCGCCGTATTTCTGGGCTGACAGGACATTCTGCCGGCACAACCGAAACCCGTCGACTGCCGCGTCCGGCACCCGGTACACGGCGACCGCCCGCTCGGTAAGATGCTTATCCAGCTTGTGCGCATCGGCCAGGCTGACTGCCTGCACTGGGATTCCCGCCGCCTGGCAGGCTTTCACCCAAACGTCTTCATAGGCCGGATCATCCTCCGGCAACCGTACAAAGAAACCTTCGGTGGCTTCGACGCAATGCCGGCCGATTCTGCGCATGATGGCGTTTTCCTCGGCGCATTCCCTCGCCGCAGCCGAATCCTTGACCGCATAGCGTCCGCCGCTGTGCAGCAGGCCATGAAAGCGGGAACTTGTCCCAAAGGCCAGGTCGCGTTGTTCCAGCAACAATGCGTCCACTCCCCGCATCGACAAGTCACGCAGTATCCCGACACCGGTTGCGCCGCCGCCGATAATGACTACCCGAGCTTTATTCATTCTTTTCTCTCCTCACGTGCCGTGCATCATCATTTGCCGTCCTTGGGCAAAGACACTGCAGCTGATTCCGCCGGCATAAATAAAAACAGTCCCGACCCGTTTTGTGCCAACACAAAAAAACGTGTCCGGACTATCTCTTCATCTCTTGGATTCCGACATCCCTATTGTACGCTGTACAGACCGCTCCGTCAAGAAAACTCGCGGTATCCGCAGCGTTTTCCTCAGATATTCCATAGTTGCCGCAGACTGACGCTGACCGCGCAGGCGCCATTGGCAACGGCCTGACGCACATCGTCGGCCGAGCGAACCAATCCGCCGGCCATGATCGGCACGTCGGTCGCCTCTTTCAATTCGGCCAGGACGCTGGCGGGCGTCGAGGCCGGCAACGCTTCGATGGCGTCGGGACGGAAGCCCTTCAGAATCCGAATTCCGGTCCGCAAAGATTCGGAATCCACCAGAAACATCCGCTGAATCACCCGCATGCCTTCCTGCCGGGCCAATTTCCCCAACTGAGGTTTGGTCGTGATCAGCCCTTTTACGCCGAGCTTGGCCAGAAAGGCAATGCCGGCCTTATCCCGGCCTACACCCTCCAACAGATCCAGATGAACCAGCAGCAGCTTGCCGGCGGCATTCGCTCGCTGCAACAGTTCCGGCAAAGTATTGATGTCACCGAACAAAAGAATCAGGCTGGGGGCCTCCGGCAGGCGAAGCGCACAAGCGAAATCCGCCTCCGTCCGGCAGGCCGGAATGACATGTCCGGCACAAAGCCAGGTTAACTGTTGCAATTGCATTTCCTACAAAACTCTCCTCACTTTTTCCGTCGGCAGGAGGGCAAAATATCCAGTTCTTCCCGATACTTGGCCACTGTACGGCGCGATACGGCGATTCCCTGTTTCGCCAGCAATTCCGTCAATGCCTGATCNNAGGGTGCATCGGATCCTCCGCCGAAACCAATTCACGGATTTCCCGCTTGACCCGGGTCGCCGACATGGTGCTACCGTCCACAGCCGAAACGCCGGCGGAAAAAAACGACCGCAAACTGAACAGACCATGCGCCGTGGCGGCATATTTATTGGCAGTCGCCCGACTCACTGTCGACTCATGGACTCCCACCCGGTCCGCCACCTGTTTCATCGTCATAGGCAGAAGATGGCGCGCGCCGAACTCGAAGAAGCGCGGTTGCAGCTCAATGATGTTTTGCATAACTTTCTGCAAGGTCTGGCGGCGTTGCTCAATGCTGCGGATCAGCCAGAGCGCGCTGCCGATGCG
The DNA here is from genome assembly GCA_002329525.1 of Negativicutes bacterium UBA1444. GTDB lineage: Bacteria > Bacillota > Negativicutes > UBA1444 > UBA1444 > UBA1444. The sequence continues at coordinate 13,131 of DCTI01000203.1, read as the reverse complement.
CCCTTCGATGAATTTGCGAGCCTCGCCGTCAGTATCGCGGGCCATCCGTTTATAATAGGGATTCACCCGCAAACCGGGAACCTGGTTGTCATTGATCAGGATCAGGTACTCGCCGTCCACTTTGCGCACCGTGATATCCGGCACGACATAGCTGCAAGGCCCGGCAGCCGAGATGGCCGATCCTGGTTTGGGATTCAGCGTGCGAATCAGCTGCATCGCCTTTCGCACCTCTTCCGTCGTTACGCCGATTTTGCCGGCAATCCAGGCGTATCGTCCCGAAGCCGCCGCTTCCAGATACTCGTCGATCAACCGCTCAACCAACGGATCACACACATTGCGCTGCCGCAATTGGATCCGCAGGCACTCCTGCAAATTTCGCCCCCCCACTCCCGCTGGATCAAAGCCCTGGATGAAGGACAAAACATTATCGACCGTTTCCGTCGGCAACTTCAAAGCCTGCGCGACGTCCTCGGCGGAACAGGTCAGGTAACCGTTGTCATCTATGCAGCCGATCAGGTAACAACCCGCGGCTTTTTCCAATTCGGTCAGATTGATGAAATCCAGTTGCAGTTCGAGGTATTCGTGCAATGACATGCCGCCGGACGGTACTTCCCGGTTTTCCGTTTCGCCGGAATCCTGGCGGGAGTACAGACCGCGGCTGCCCCCCTCGCTGAAATAATCCGCCCAGTCAAAATAATCCGGAGCCGTCGGCGACTGCGTTGGTTCCGGCGCTGGCGCAACCAATTCCTTTTCCTTGGATTCGACCTGGTCCAGCACCGGATTGTCGAGCAGTTCCTGTTGAACCAGTTCGGCCAGATCCTGTGCCGATAGCTGAAGAATTGTGATGGCCTGGCAGAGCTGCGGAGTCATGACCAGCTTCTGTGACAGGTCCAGATTCAATCCCATATCCAGGTGCATCCCAATCCCCCTTTCTGAAACCATGTATTTCGATTATCGTAACATTAAAATTATTCGCCGAAAAAGTCGTTACTCCTTTTTCAAATTTATCCCTTTCCCTGGCGGCGTAGGCCGATCTGCACATGAATCGCACATTCCAGGCGTTTTTTCTGTAATGCGCAACCCAACTGATACGGCACATGGATTGTCCCATTATAGGCATGGGCGTTGGCGTGACACCCCCCGCTGCAATAAAACCGGGCCCAGCAGGAACGGCATTCTTCCTTCGTCAGAACATGGGCCTGCCGGAATTCGTCGCAAACCTCCCGGCGCTCGATGCCGGTGAAAACATTGCCCAGTTTAAATTCATCACGGCCCACGAACTGGTGGCAGGGAAAGAGGTCGCCGTCCGGAGTCACCGCAAAATACTCATGACCGGCGCCGCAACCACTCAAGCGTTTGACAAGGCAGGGCCCATTCTGGAGGTCCACGTTGAAATGGAAGAATTCAAACCCGCAGCCGGCTGCTTTGCGCCGCAGGTATTCCTGCGCCAACAAATCATATTGCCGGTATAGTTCCGGCAGGTGGTCCTCGGTCAGTTCATAGGGCGCACCCTTGCCAACTACCGGCTCCACCGACAAGCGCCGAAAGCCCTGGTCGGCCAAGTCGAGGACATCGGCGGCAAAATCCGCATTATACGCCGTATAGGTTCCCCGGGCAAAATAATTCTGGCCCTGCCGCGATTCCACCACCCGCCGCATCTGGGCGACCACAGTGTCATAACTGCCGGCGCCGTCAACAAATGGACGCATCCGGTCATGCACTTCCCGCCGGCCGTCGATGCTGAGAATCAGCTGGATGTTTTCTTTGTTCAAAAAGTCCAGCGTTTCGTCGGTCAACAGAATCGTATTCGTGGTCAGTGTCAGGTTGAAATGCTTGCCGGTCTCCGCTTCCCGCTGCCGGATGTGCGCCACCGCCGCCTTCACGGTTTCCAGGTTTAATAACGGTTCGCCGCCAAAAAAATCGATTTCGGCGTTCTTACGGCTGCCGCCGTTCTCAATCAAAAAGTCGATGGCCCGNNCCGGCAGGCGACTTCCGGGGTCATCAGGCTCCGCTCATGTCCGAACGCGCCGGTTCCCGCAAAGCAATACCCGCAGCGAAGATTGCAATCATGGGCGATATGCAGACATAACGACTTCACGATCGGTGCAGCTGCGAAAACCGGCGGAATCTCTGCCGCGGGGCTGAACAGCAGGCCGGCATCGATCAGTTCGTGCAGTTCCGACAGGGTTTCCCGCACGGCTGCCGCGCCGAACACTGGGGTGAACTCAGTCAAGACTGCAACGTCGTTTTCGCCGGTAAAAACGTCCAAAACACGATAGGCGACATCATCCAGGACATGAACCGAGCCGCTNNTTCACGTCCAACAGAATATAGTCCCCGTTGACTTCAAACTTATGAATATCCATCAAAACCCACCTGTCATAAATTGAGCTCCTGGCGACAAGCCGCCGGGAGCTCCTGCATTGAGTCCGTCCAATATTTCCGNNGCAAGAGGTCTGGCATTCGCCGCAACCGCCGGTCAATGCCGTTTTGGTCAACGGTGCTTCATTTACCGTCTGAATATGTTTTCCCATGTGTTTTTCCCTCCCGGTTCTTTCTATAAATATATTTTATCGCTTTTTGAAACGCCAGGCAAGAGTAACTACGGCGCCGGAACCAGTACGAGCCGCACCGGCAGGTTGGACGAACCGGGCGGCGACAGCGTCACCCACAAGGATTCTCCGGCGGCAAACTCGGTCAACAGTTCGAATTCAGCCAAAGTCCCGTCGCCGAAATAAAGGGATTTTCCGGGCGTACCCACCACCGTGTGCATCGTTTTGGTTTTTACGGCCGCCCAACCGGCATAGACTCCGCCGCGGGGATTCAGATAACAGCGGATTTTCCCCTTGCCGGTCGTCGGCAGCAGGATGCGATAAACCACGCCATAGTTTCCCTGGTTCCGGACCGTTTGGCCGTTGGTGGCGTCCACGCCGGTCAGGAACCGATCCAGGTCGCCGTCACCGATGGTGATGGCCACAGGTCCGTCTGTACCGGGATTGTAGGAACGCCGGCCCAGGAGCAGCCGCTCGCTATGCGGAAAGCTTCCGCGCAAATGAGGTTTGCCGGCTGTCGGCGGCAATACGGGATAGTCCGTCTGCAACCTCGCCAGATCGCCCTGCTCCGGTATCGCCGCCACCACCAGCTGCAAATCCTGATCTGCGTGAAAATCGATCATTCCCGTCAGCAACGTTTGGGGTGGCAACGTCTGCCCCGCCTTAACGCCCGGCAGCAGTGTACTTTTCCCCGGAGCCAGTTCGAGCTTGTACGGCCGCGATTCCCGCAGGTAATCGTTCTGAATGGAACGTCCGGCTCTCAGAAGGTCGGTATCCGGAGCACTGACACCATAGCGGATCACTTCCACCTTGGCCGGCGACTTGCCATGGTTGGTCAACAATGCCACGATCCGCGTCTTTTGTCGCATGGCGTTGAAGTGGTGGAAAAACAGCCGCACCTCACCTTTCACGGAATCCCGGTACAGGATTCCCTCCTGCGTCACATCCTCCGGACTGTCGGACAATACAAGACGCCCGCCGGCTTCGGAGGCATTCACCANNCGGCAAGATATCCGCCAGATCGTTCAACCGCAACGGGGCCGCCATTGCCGGAGCCAGCCATATGACGACAAGAATCAGGCAAAGCCAGAAAATTTTTCGTCCGTTCATTCTCTACACTCCCAGCCGCCCTTTCAGATTCAGCCACCACAGCCGCGCCCGAAATTCCCAGAGTCCGAACCGGGATGCCGGCACACTCAGCCGCCGGATCATATACAAATTCCCCCCCGGACGATTCAAACCCACGACTGAAGAACAGGCTGCTTGATAGCCGGTTCGCCCCAGCAAATCGACGACCGCCGGTGCCGTTTCGCCAAACGGATTGGCGAAGATCGGGGCAGAACCCTGCAGATTGTTTTCCAGCATGATGCGAGAGGCCAGCAGTTCCCGTTCCAGTTCCTTAAGGTTGATCTCATTGAGCGTATAGTGATGGACGGTATGGGACCCGAGCTCCATGCCGCCACCAATCATTTCGCCGGCCTGCCGCCAGTTCAGATATCCCGGCTGGCCCATTTTACCGGTCACCACAAAAAAAGTACCCTGCATTTTTTGTCGCAGCAAAATTGGAAACGCCGCTGTGTAATTGTCCTCATAGCCGTCGTCAAAAGTGATGACCACCGGCCGTCGAGGCAGCTGCGCCTGACCGGACAGGCCCCGGGCCAAATCCATTACACTGATCGTCGTATACCCGTTGTCGCGTAAATAGACCAGCTGGCGCTCGAAATCCGCCGGCCGCACATACAGCCAATCCGGCCCCTCCCCGACATGATGGTAGGTCAGGACCGGGACACCTACGCCCGGCGCCCCCAACCAAACCAAGGCCAACGCGACGCCCAGAATGGCCGTCGCCGCTATGGCCCATACTCGACGATTCATGGCAGTTCCTCCGCGGCCAGTTCTTCCGCCAGCTTCTCCAGCGCCCGCAGCCTGTGACTCATGCCGGAGCGGCTGATTGTTCCGTCAAAAGCTTCCACCAGCTCCTGCAGTGTGGCTTCCGGATGGGCCAGCCGCAGCTCCGCCGCCTCGCGCAGCGGTCGCGGCAGGGAATCGATCCCGCGCCGTCGCACAATCAGGCGAATGCCTTCGATCTGTCGAACGGCGGCATTCACAGTTTTGGCCAAGTTTGCGGTTTCACAGTTCACCAGCCGGTTGACCTGGTTTCGCATCCCTTTGACGATCCGGACATTCTCGAATTCCAGCAAGGCTTCGTGAGCGCCGACCAAATTCAGAAAAGAAGTGATGGCGTCGCCTTCCTTCATATAGACGACATAATCCTGTTTACGGGTCGTCAGGCCGGCGTTCAAGCCAAATGACCGCAAGGCGGCGACCAGTGTCCGGGCAAACCCCTCATTTTGGGCAACAAGTTCGAGATGGTATTCCACCTCCGGTCGGTTGATCGAGCCGCCGGCCAGGAAAGCACCCCGTAGCCAAGCCTTGCGGCAGCAATTTTTGCGGGGTGGACTCGCGGGCGCCTCAGCCAGCAGTCCTTCCCGCAGAATATCCATCCGCGCCAACAGGTTTGTCACCGCCGGCGACGGCAACGCCCGCAGCTCGTAGGAATTATTCTTCTTCAGGCGCAACGCCCGGGTAACTTTGACTTCAGTGTCCTCGACGCCTTCCTTTTTGAGGGAACGCAACGCCTTGCGGGCGACCGCGGCATTTTCCGTGACAAACTTTATCCCGAGACGCCCTTTACCACCGAAAGAAATCACGCCGCCCATCCACAACAAGGCCGACAGCTCCGCCTGCTCGCAACAGGCCGTTTCCTCCGCCACCCGCACCAGTTCATTCTTTACATCCCCGGCAAACGACAACGCTAATCCTCCCTTGGGTTTTTCAATCCGCGCCCGCCGATTGTCGAGCTTCCGGCTTATCGCCATTTTTACGGCGCCGCTCCAGCACCGCGAAAATCAACTTTGCCAGTCGTTCCGGATCATGACGCACCCAGTTGGTTTCGCTGATCATCCGTGCCGGAACGGCCACGACTCCCAGGCGCTCAAGTTCGTCAATATCGGCCTCCACCGGACAAGCGCCTTCTTTGGCATAGTTATCCAACAGACAGGAAGCGATCTCTTCCACATTGACCAAAACTTCATCAATGATTCCCGGCCCGCCATGACCCAGCAGCGCCCGAACATGGTCCGACGCGGTGTATTGATCTGTTTCGCCGGGCTGCGTCATCACGTTGCAGACATAGACCCGGGGCGCCCGGGTATTTCGTAATGCGGCCACGATGTCTTTCACCAACAGATTGGGGATCACGCTGGTGTACAGGCTACCCGGACCCAACACAACGATGTCGGCGTCACGAATCGCCGTCAGGGCGGCCTGAACCGCCGGAACATCGGCCGGTTCCATGGTGACTCGCTGGATACACTTGCGGGCCGACGGAATGTTTGATTCTCCGTCGATGACCGTGCCGTCCGTCATTCGCGCCGAAATTTTGACTGGCCGGGCCGATGCCGGCAACACCTGTCCGCGGACCGCCAATACCTTGCTGGATTCCTGCAGTGCCAGTTCGACATCGCCGCCCACGACCTGGGTCATTGCCGCAATAAAGAGATTGCCGAAACTATGACCGGTCAGATCGCCGTCACCGCCGAACCGATACTGAAACAATTTTTCCATCAGCGGTTCCGTATCGGCCAGGGCCACCAGACAGCTGCGCAGATCGCCCGGTGGCACAATCCCCAGTTCTTGCCGGAGCCGGCCGGAAGATCCACCGTCATCGGCTACCGTGACAATCGCAGTCAGGTTGCTGGTCCGGCGCTTCAGTCCGCGCAACAAAGTCGACAAACCCGTGCCGCCGCCGATTACCACTACCGCCGGTCCCTTGTCCAGGCGGCGTTTTTGATACATGATATCCACCAGCCGGTTCGCGCCCTCGGGGGCCACCGCATCGATGACGGAGCGAATAATCCGGCGCACCGCATAAAACATCATCCCAAGCCCGGCGCAGGATACCAGGGCGCCGACCAGGGTCGGCAACCAGCCGTAATAATTGCCGGTCGCCCGGTAGATGACCCAGAACAGCCACCCTTCCACCAGGCCGATGAATCGGTAATTCAGCAGCAAAGCCAACCCGAAACCGGCAGCAACAACGCCGCCGGCGAACAAGATAAACCAACGCTTGATGCGCATTCCCGGATACAATAACTTTAGTAGCGCCATGTCTAGTCCTCGACTTTATTGTGTTTGATATCGCGATGTTCCAGGGAGACCTGATAGCCCTGCGCCATCAGCGAATCACGGATCTTCGAGGCCACAAAGACGGAGCGGTGAAGACCGCCGGTGCAGCCGATGGCGATCACCAGCTGGCTTTTTCCCTCTTTCACATAGTGCGGAATCAAAAAATCGATGAATGACTGCAGGCGGGTCATAAATTGATGAGTGACCGGCCATTGGTCGATATATTCGCGAACCAGCGGATTCTCGCCGCTTTTTTGCCGCAAGGGCTCTACATAGTATGGATTGGGCAGGAAACGGACATCAAACACCATGTCCGCGTCGAGCGGAATCCCATATTTGAAACCGAATGAGACCACATTGATATGAAGCTTGGCCTGCTCGCCGTCCGACGCATACAATTCGATGATCCGCTCTTTAAGTTGCTGCGTTTTCAGATTTGAAGNNCCGGCCCCGCACATATTCGAGCTTGTCCCGTTCCAAACGAATTCCTTCGCTGACCCGACCCGCCGGCGCCAGCGGATGCCGCCGCCGGGTTTCCTTGTAACGGTGAATAATGGTCTCATCGGAGGCTTCGAGGAACAGCACCTCGGTCATCATATCCTGTTGGTCCATTTCCCCCAGCACCTGCATCAACTGGTCAAAAAATTCGCCGCCGCGAATATCCACGACCAGAGCGATCTTGTTCACCCGACCGCCGGACTGCTCGCACAACTCGGCAAATTTGGGGATCAATGCCGGTGGCAGATTATCGACGCAGAAATAGCCGAGGTCCTCCATGAAACGCATAACCTGGGTCTTGCCGGCCCCGGACATGCCGGTAATGATGACAAGCCGCGATTTTTCCATCTACAATAGCCACCTTTCTCTCACAGTGTCACCGGTCGGTGATTGCCGCGCCGGTTCAAATGCGACAGCACATTCTCCAAGGAAGTATTGATCACCTGGCTTTCGGGAATGCCATGTTTGGCCAAAAGTTCGGCCGCGGCGGCGAATTCGCCGACCGAGTCGCAATAATGGCTGTCGGAGCCCACGATCAACTTGGTCCCATATACCGCGGCCAACGCGACGATATGGTCGCAGTGGGGTAGACTCCCCTTGCGGGTTACCGTCAGGGAACTGTTGTTAACCTCAAGGGCGACCCCACATCTTGCCGCTTCGCGAACCACGGCTTCCTCGTCAACCAAATATTCCGGATTGCCGGGATGGACGATCACATCCACAAATGGGTTCTGCATCACCGCCAGCATCATCTCGGTATTTTCCGTCACCGTGCCGTAGGGGGAGCAGACCGTATGCAGGCCGACCGCGACAATATCGAGTTTCGCCAGCCGGGCGTCATCAAGGTCGAGCCGGCCGACCCGGTCCATCGCATTGGCTTCAATTCCTTTTAAAATTCGCACACCAAACAGCGCATCGGGAATGGCGGACTGGTTGGAAAAATGATAGGCGTGGGGGCCCCCGGGCATGCCCGGTCCATGATCGGTCAGGGCAATCATGGGCAGACCTTTGTCGGCCGCCGCCCGGGCTATTTCACTAACGGTACTGTAAGCATGTCCGCTGGCGACTGTATGTACATGCAGATCCGCAATAAAGCGCATAAACTCACCTCTTTTGTTATTATACAGTATTTCCGGCCCTACTGTCTTATTCCACCGGATGTTTTTACCGGCAGGAACTTATCCCGGCCGCGTGGAACGTTTCTACAACGGCGTAAAACTCTGACAAAGGAGCCCAACGGATGATTCCGATCCGCGACAACATCCGCCCCAACATTCTGCCCTTTTTTACCGTCGTATTGATTGCCGCCAACATCGGCGTATTTCTCAACGAACTGCGCTGGGGGCCGGCTGATTTTAAATACTGGGTCGGGATGCTCGGCATGACTCCGCTCCGCCTGACGACCGCGGTGCAGGAGAGTTCGTTGAACCCGCTCTCCTATTTGCCGCTGGTCACAAACCTTTTTCTCCATGGCGGCTGGATGCACATCATCGGTAACCTCTGGTTTTTGTGGCTGTTCGGTTCCAGTGTGGAATATTGCCTGGGTCATGGCCATTTTCTGTTGTTCTATTTTCTCTGCGGCATTGTCGCCAACCTCACCCAAGTGGCTGTCGATCCCGTTTCCGCTGTCCCGGTCATTGGCGCGAGCGGCGCTGTCTCGGGCATTCTCGGCGCCTATGCGGTCTGTTTTCCGTTTGCCAAAATCAAGACTATTGTGCCGCTGTTCTTTATCTTCACCATTATTGAAATCCCCGCACTGGCCTTTTTGGCCATCTGGTTTTTTTATCAACTGCAAAGCGGGGCCGCCGCGCTGTCAATGGGCGGTTCGGGAATTGCCTGGTGGGCCCATGTCGGCGGGTTTGTTGCCGGCGCCCTGCTCAACCGCCTCTGGTTGAAGGAGCGCTGAGACCGATCCTGGAGTGTTGTACTCCATCAAATTCATGGCATAAAAAGCGGCGGCCGGATTAACCGGACGCCGCTTTTATATCGATAATCATATAAACGGAAATTAAACTTTTTATATTCTACAAATATAATATTATGAACTTGTTTTTTGGGGTTGCCCCGCTCCCTAAATCAATGGAAGACGGTCTTGGCCGCCAGCTCCGCCAGTTGTGACAGCGGCCCGGGATAAATCCCCATGGCCAGCGTCGCCGTCATGGCAAACAGCACAGTGAACTTCAGCGTCCCGGCAACCGCAAACGGACGATCATCAGCCGGTTCAGCCAGATACATGGATTTTACGACATTGAGATAGTAATACACCGAAACCATCGACAGCACGAAGCCAAGCACCGCTATCCCCAAATGTCCGGCGTCGATGACCGCCGAAAACAGGAAGAATTTCCCCATAAACCCAGCCAGCGGCGGAATTCCGGCCATGGACAGCAGGGAAATCGTCATGGCCACCGCCAGAACGGGCGCCTGGCGGGCCAATCCCGCCAGATCACTAATTTTTTCGCCATTCCGGTGCCGGCTCACCGCGGCGACCACGCCAAATGCGCCGACATTGGCGAAGACATAGATCATGAGATAAAACAGCATTCCCTTGACTCCAGCGGCGGTTCCCGCCACCAGCCCGGTCAGGATATACCCGGCCTGGGCAACGGAGGAATAGGCCAACATCCGTTTGATGTTGGTCTGGGGAATGGCGACGATATTGCCCACCAGCATGGCGGCGCCAGACAGCAGCAACGCCAACAGTGGCCAGGGATAGCCGGTGCTTGGGAAAACATTCGTGAAAACACGAATCATGGCTGCAAAGCCAGCAGCCTTTGATCCCATCGCCAACATGGCGGTAATCGGTACTGGTGCCCCTTCATATACATCCGGCGCCCACATGTGGAAAGGCGGCGCGGCAATCTTGAATGCAAACCCGGACAACAACAGAACTCCGCCCACCAGCAGCGCTGGCGAAGCCGGCAATCCGGCCGCCGCGATGGCGGCATAGTTCATCTGGCCGGACAGACCAAAAATCAGGCTCATGCCGTACAGCATGACCGCCGAGGCTGCCGAAGCCAGAATCAGGTATTTAATCGCCGCTTCGGTGGAACGGGCATCGGTCAGGACATAGCCGACCAGAATAAAGAAACTGAACGTCATCAATTCGATGCCGACATACAGAGTAATCAAATCGTTGGCGGAAGCGAGAATCATCATGCCGATCACGGCGAACAGCAACAGGACATAGAATTCCGCCCGCGAATGCGGTAATTGGTCCACTGTGTCCAAGGAAAACAGGATGACCAGAATCGCACCGATCAGAAAGGCCTGTTTGAAAAACACGGCATAGTCATCCAGGCTGAACAGGCCGTTCCAGAAGGTCGCATTCATTCCATAACGCGTAAACGAAAAGAAGAAAATCCCTGTCAGTCCGCATATGGCCAGATAACCGATATTGCGGCGGGGTTGGTCTTTTTCCAGGCTAAGATCCATCGCCAACAGGACGAGCGCCAGGACCGCCACACTGATTTCCAGAGCCAAAACGCTGATATTCATGCTTACAGCCCTCCCCAGAGCGTCGCCGCCGTTTTGATCTTGGCGAGGAGCGGCGTCATCGGTTCAATGCCGCTGTTGATGACATCCATCAACAGGGACGGGAAAAATCCAAAGAAGATCAGAAATGCGCTCAGCAGCACCAACGGCACCATTTCCGGCAGCTTCAGGTCCGGCAATGAATCCCACTTGGCGAGCCGCGGACCGAACAACGCATCCGCCAGCGCCCGCAAAACATACAAGGCGGTCAGGATGATGCCGGAAATTGCAACGACCGCCACCACTGGATATGTTTCGAAGGTCCCGGTAAAGATGGTGAACTCGGCGATGAAACTCAACAATCCCGGCAGGCCCAGCGAGGCCATGCCGGCGATCATGAAGCCGACCGCAGCTTTCGGCATCTGGTGGGCCAGTCCGCCCAGATCCTTGATGTCACGGGTGTGGGCGGTATTATAGACATGGCCGATCATCGAGAAGAACAACGCCGTCATGATACCGTGCGCGAACATATTGGCCACGGCACCGTTCAAACCGATCACATCGGCGGTGGCAATGCCGATCACGATATATCCCATATGGGAAACCGAGGAGAAGCCGACCATATACTTCAGGTCGGACTGCGTCAGGCAGATAAAGGCGGCATAAATGACGCTGACCGTGGCGAAGGCCGCCATCATCGGCGCCCAGAACTTGAAGCCGACCGGCACCATCAAGAGGCCCACCCGGAGCAGACCATAGGCGCCGAGTTTTTTCAGCAGACCCGCATGGACCATCGAGACGGCGGTGGGAGCGCCGGCGTGTCCGTCCGGCGACCAGTAATGGAACGGCCACATGGAGGCCAAGGTAGCGAAGCCCAGCATCATCAGGAAGAACGAAACAATCTGATGTTCCGGGGCAATGGCGCCGTTCAGGCCCTGGGCAGCCAGGGCCGCCATGTCGAAAGTGCGCTGCCCTGCCGGATTGGCGAGCACATACAGGGAAAACACACCGGCGAGCATGAAGCCGGAACCGATCAACAGATAAACCACCAGCTTCATCCCGGCATATTCCTTGGTCACCCGTTTGGTCGAACCCCAGACGACAATCAAAATGTACATGGGAATGACTACCACTTCGTAGAACAGGAGGAAGAGCAACAGGTCCCGGGCCACGAAGGCGCCGGCGACGCCGGCCACCAGCAGCAGGAACAGGACGAAGTATTCCTTGATCCGCTTATCGATCCGCCAGGAAGAATATACGCCCGACAGACCGACAACGGACATCAGCAGAGTCAACGGCGCGGAAATTCCGTCCACGCCCAGATGATAACTGGCACCGGCGTCCGGCAACCAGGCGGCAATTTCCGTAAACTGTACACCGCCAGTACGCCAGTCATAATTCATGAACATAATGGCGGACAAGGCAAAGCAAATCCACATGGCGCCGCCGGCCACCATTTTGATCATCCGGCCAGCCGTCTGCGGCAGGCAGAGGATTACCGCCACACCCACGATGGGGGCGAACAGGATCAGGGAAAGAATCGGCAGACTCATCAGATCCGGCCTCCTTTCACGAACGACCCGGTCAGAGTCGCCAGTATAACCACCAGAAGGACGGTTGCCGACAACATCACCGCCGCGTATTGCTGCATCTGCCCCGTTTGGGTTCGCCGCAGCTCGTCGNNGAGCCAGAACGACAGTTTGGCCAAGCCGCCGACGAAGTTCCGGTTCATCCACTGATAGATTTCATCCATATAGAACTTGTTGAAGCTGAGGCTGTACAATGCACCCATTTTCAACGTCAAGTCGTTGGAACGGCTGTGGCCGCCGCCGTAGATTACCCAGGCCAGGCCAAATCCCAAGAGGGAAATCAGTGTGGAAACCCCGGCGACCGCCCAGTCGATGCCGGCATGATGCGCCGGCCCGAAGCGGACCCACTCGCCAAAGCCCAGGGCAAAAGGAATCAAGCCGCCAACCACGCTGAGCCCGGCCAATACGCCCATCGGCGCCAGCATGGCCAACCCGGACTCATGCGGATGATTGTAGGGATTCGGTTTGCCCAGAAAGGCCACGATGAACAGCCGGGCCATGTAGAAGGCCGTCATGAAGGCGGCCAACGAAGCGAGCAGATAGATGGGCGTGGAAACATGCGCCGCTGCCACCAAAATTTCATCTTTGGAAAAGAAACCGGCAAACGGTGGAATTCCGGCGATCGCCAGCACAGCCGTTCCCATCATCACACAAGTGGCCGGCATACTGTGACGCAACCCGCCCATTTCAAAAATATCGGCCTTGTCGTGCAGGGCGTGCAGAACCGAGCCGGCGCCCAGGAACAATAGCGCCTTGAAAAACGCGTGGGTCATCAGATGGAACATCGACGAGGTCAAGCTGCCCACCCCGAGCGCCAGCATCATGAACCC
>DCTI01000065.1 GCA_002329525.1 Negativicutes bacterium UBA1444 | reverse complement strand
AAGGTTTCCGGCACTTTTCCCGCCACAATCCGCTGGGCCAGGCCTTCGGCCACGGCGGTTTTGCCGACCCCGGGCTCGCCAATCAGCACGGGGTTGTTTTTTGTTCGGCGGCTGAGGATCTGGATGATGCGTTCAATCTCCTTATCGCGACCGATCACCGGGTCGCTTTGCCCGTCCTCCGCCATCTTGTTGAGATCCCGCCCAAATTCGTCGAGCATCGAGGCCGTTTCCCGACTGACATGCGCTTGCATCGGCGATTTTCCCGGCGCCGCCTGCCCGGCGGCGGCCACGCCGCCCAACAGTTCGATGATTCGTTGCCGAATCAGATCGATATTGTCGATGCCCAAGCTGTTCAGGACCTGCGCGGCGATTCCCTCGCCCTCGCGCAGCAGACCCAGCAGAATGTGCTCGGTACCGACATAATTGTGACCGAGGCGCTGGGCCTCGTCCACCGCCAATTGGAGCGCCTTCTTGGCCCGTGGCGTATAGTTGAGTTCGGCTTTATCTTCCGTGTCCCGGCCGATTCTTTCCACAACCTGGGACCGAATGGCGGTAAGATTTACGTTCAGTGAAGCCAGGGCCTTCGAGGAGACGCTGTCGGCGTCGTTGACCAACCCGAGCAGCAAATGCTCCGTACCGATATAATGACTGCCCAGTTTGAGGGCCTCCTGCTGCGCCAGTACCAAAACCCGCCGGGCTCTTTCCGTAAAACGGTTAAACATCCCCGCTTCCTCCTTTGATCCGCTCGCGGATCAATTTTGCCCGCAAGCGGTTGCGTTCCGATTTCTCCAGTTTTCCTGCATGGGCCAGCCGATCCACCAGACAAGACCGTGTTGCCAGTATCAGTTCCGTAAAGATGGCAGGGGAAAGCCCATCGATCATCCCTAGGTCGATGCCAAGCCGAACCGCCGACAACAGTCCCAGCGCTTCCTGGCCCGACATGCTGCGGGCATGTCGCAAAATTCCGTACGATCGCCATACCCGGTCGGCCAGTTCTTCACTCGAATCACTCGTCAGCATCCGTCGGGCCGCCCGCTCCTGTTCAACCACCTGTTTCGCCAGTCCCAAAACATTGTTGATGATTTCCGTTTCATTGAACCCCATCGTCTGCTGGTTGGAAACCTGAAACACGTTTCCGAACGCTTCCGTTCCCTCGCCGTAAAATCCCCGCACGGCCATTCCCAGCTGGGTCGACACTTCAATGATGCGATGCATCTGTCCCAACAGGACCAGGCCCGGCAAATGCATCATGACGGACGCCCGCAGTCCCGTGCCCAGGTTGGTCGGGCACGACGTCAAATAGCCCAGTTCCTCGGTAAAGGCAAACCCCAACCGAGCCTCCAGCAAATCGTCCGTTTCATCGGCCATTTTCCAGGCCGCCTTCAGGTCCAGTCCGGCGGTCAGGCTCTGAATGCGAAAATGATCCTCCTCGTTTACCATGATACTGACGGCGGTATCATCGCGTACGATCAGGGAACGGCTCGCGGGTTCCTGAATATGTTTCAGGCTGGTCAGGTGTTTTTCCACCAAAATCCGGCGTTCCTGTTCCGTCAGCTTCGCCATGTCCAGCAACTGGTAACGGTATTTTTCATCGGTAGGGAACAAATCCCGCACGAACGCGGCAATCCGGTTGTCGATCCGTTGCAGTTGTTCGGCGTCCGCCTGACCCGGAAACGGAACCCCATTCAGGTTCCGGGCCAACCGGATCCGGCTCGACAATACGACATCGCCTTCCGGACCCGCCTGCTCCATCCATTGCGGAACATGCGCCGCAAACAATTCCGGTCCGTTATTGCCCATCGTTCTCCGCTCCTTCGGATTGCAGATCCTTTTCCAGCAGCCGGATCGTATCCCGGATTTTTGCTGCATTCTCATAATCTTCGCATTGCACGCTGCGGTCCAGCTCCTGACGCAGCCNNGCGAAGCCGGATCGCATTTCCGGCCTTAGCCGGCACCTTGCCCGTGTGACTGCTGGTTCCGTGAACCCGTCGCAAAATCGGTTCCAGTTGTTCATGAAAGACCTCGTAGCAAACGCTGCAGCCAATCTTCCCCGAACGGCTGAAATCCGCGAAGTCCATGCCGCAATTGGGACAGATCATCTCCCTGGCGGCCGAAGTGTCGATTTCCTGACTAAACATCGCCTTGACGAGATCATTGACGGAAAAATGAATGCCGGTGGAGAAACAGGCCTCCCCGGCAGACGACGCGCACGTTTCACACAAATGTCTTTCAGTCTTGACGCCATTTACAACTTTGATCAAATGAACACATGCAGCATTGCTACCGCATTCATCGCATAACATCACGAATATCCTCCTAAGAAAAATTCGACAGCGTCGAAAAAATAGCCCGTAAACTCTGAACCCGTTCTTCCGGCGCCAGGCGTTCCCGCATCAGCTGAACGAACTGCAGCAGCATGGCGGCTTCCCGTTGGGTCATCAGCCCGCTGCCGTGGAGCTCTTCCACTAGCAATTCCACTTCCGCTTCCGTCTGATCTGCAACCAACCGGCTCACCACGGTATCAAAAAGGGAATTGGCCAGCGACGTCCGGGCGATCCGAATAAAACCGCCGGAACCGCGCCGACTTTCCACCACAAAACCACGGGTCACCGTAAACCGGGTATTCACGACGTAACTGATCTGCGACGGGGCGCAGTCCAACTCCTGCGCCAGATCGTTGCGGTTGACCACGATGGAGTTATCCTGCTGACCGGACAATCGGAGCAAAATGAATTTTTCGATATGATCCGCCAGGTTTCCCATGCTCGTCTCTCCAGTTCAAAATAATTTGTATCTGCGATTCTATTTTATTTGACTTTTCGACTTTTGGCAAGACCCTGCCTATTGCACTTCCAAAACCAGAAATTTTAAATAGTTTGTTTCCGGTGCCGCCGGCAGTGACGGGTGGTCCTTGGCCTGGGAAAGATAGGCGACTTCCCGCACGGTTCGCCGTGCATCCGCGGCCGCTTCCGCGACGATCGAATGGAAGAGGTCGCGATTCATGTGGAAGGAGCAGGAGCAAGTCACCAAAAAACCGCCGGGACGAATCATCTTCAGACCCCGGAGATTGATTTCCTTGTAGCCGCGGGCGGCACTATCCACGGATGACCGGCTTTTGGTGAATGCCGGCGGATCGAGGATGACAGTGTCATATAGTCGGCCGGCATCGGAATACTCCCGCAAGAGATCGAAGGCGTTCGCCGTTAAAAACTCGCACCGTTCAGAAACCTGGTTCAGCGCGGCGTTGCGGGCCGCTATGTCAATGGCCGCCGCCGAGATATCCACCCCCGTCACATGCCGGGCGCCATAGGCGGCGGCATGTACGGCAAACGAGCCGGTAAAGCAGAAACAGTNNACTTGACAGCAGGCGGCGATTTTCGCGTTGATCGTAAAAGAATCCCGTCTTTTGGCCATTTTCGATGTCGGCCTGAAACAGCAGTCCGTTCTCCCGGACCGTCAATAACGTATCCCCCTGCCCTTTCAAAAATCCCTTTTGCAGCGGCAGTCCCTCAATGGCCCGCACGGATGCGTCATTGCGTTCATAGATCAGCTCCGGTTGCAGCAGCTCGTCCAGAATGTCCACGATCCAGTCCTTGTAAATGTCCATTCCCAGCGCCAGAGTCTGAATCACCAGGCAGGGCCCAAATTTATCGACGACCAGTCCGGGCAAAAAATCCGCTTCGGTAAATATCAGCCGACAGTATTCCGGCTCAGCCAAAAACCGTTGCCGATATTGCCAGGCGTGGGCGATTCGACGTTCAAAAAAGGCTCTGTCAATGGTCTCTTCCTGCCGCGACAGTAGCCGAACGGCGATTTGCGATCGGGGATTGATATATCCGCGGCCCATGAATTGCTGGCGGCTGTTATAAACATCCACGATATCGC
>DCTI01000250.1:800-45100 GCA_002329525.1 Negativicutes bacterium UBA1444 | reverse complement strand
CGCCAATCAGGAAGACCATGTCAGCATGGGAACCATAGCCGCCCGCCAGGCCCGCGAGATATTGGAAAATGTGCGGCATGTGATCGCCATCGAGCTGTTGGTGGCGGCGCAGGGGCTGGATTTCTTGCTGCCGTTGACGCCAGGGACTGGAGTCCGGGCTGCGCACCAGGCCATTCGCGGCGTGGTCCCGCATTTGGACGAAGATAGGGTTCCGGCCGATGACATCGACCGGGTATATCAGCTGCTGAGCGCGGGGGAAATAGTCCGGCAGACGGAAAACGCGACGGGGGCTCTTTTTGCCTTTCAACCCGTCACGTCTGCAACAGATCGGCAGCAGTAAAGACGCGAGTTTTTCACTCGCACAATGAATGTGTAACTTTTTTATAAAAAATGCTTGAAAAAGACAAAACGAAGTACTATAATCAACTTCGAGGGCGTTTTCGATGAATTTTTGTCCACTTCAAGCAACGAAGCTTTTTGGCGGATACCTTTAATGGTTCATGTCAAAAAGCTTTTTTGCGTATAAGCACCAAAATGGAAGACAGTGCGGGCGACTGGAAGCTGAAAGGCGGCGATAACAGACAACAACGTTGGACTGCACGATATTGTACAAAGTATGAGGAGGATGGAAAATGAACAAGAAGACTTCTATTTTGGTAATGGCCTTATTGTTGACAGTCGCTGTGGCGGTTGCGGGCTGTGGCGGCGGTACCCCGGCCAAACCGGCGGATTCCAAGGATATCAAAATCGGGGNNGGGGTTGTCTATGAGTTAACCGGCGGAACGGCGTCCTTCGGCACGGCCGCCAATAACGGCACCAAGCTCGCTTTTAAGGAAATCAATGCGGCCGGCGGCATTCACGGCAAGCAGGTTACAATGGTCAGCGCCGACAATAAAGGCGAGCCTTCCGAATCGGCCAATGCGATGACCAAGGTCATCACCCAGGACAAAGTGGCGGCGGTTGTCGGCTTTACCACCAGCTCCAACGGTATCGCCGGTTCGGCGGTCAATGAGGCCAACAAGATTCCGTTCGTGGCGGCGGCAACGACGAACCCCAAAGTGACGGTTGACGAGAAAACCGGCAAAGTCAAACCGTACACCTTCCGGGTCTGCTTTATTGACCCGTTCCAGGGAACAGTCGGTGCCAACTTCGTTCTGAAGGATCTCAAACTGAAAAAAGCGGTCGTGCTGATCGACAATTCCAGCGATTACAGCAAAGGGTTGGCAAAATTCTTTAAAGAAGCGTTTACCAAGGGCGGCGGCACAATCGCCGGCGAAGAAGCTTATCTTCAGAAGGATAAGGATTTCAAGGCCATTTTGACGAAGATCAAAGCGATCAATCCCGAAGTCATTTATTTGCCCGGCTACTATGAAGAAGTTGGTTTGATCGCCAAGCAATCCCGTGAAATGGGTCTCAATGTTCCCATCGTCGGCGGCGACGGCTGGGACTCGCCGAAATTGGTCGAAATCGGCGGAGCTGCCGGTATGAACAACACCTTCTTCACTAACCACTATTCGCCGGAAGACACCAGCGCAGCTTCGAAGAAGTTCGTGGATGCCTACAAGAAGGAATACGGAGTTATGCCCGATGCAATGGCTGTTCTGGGTTATGATGCCGCTTATGTGTTGGCGGACGCCATCAAGCGGGCCGGCGCTGCCGACCCTGCCAAAATTCAGGCCGCCCTTGTCGCGACCAAAGACTTCCCGGCGGTTACCGGTGCGACTACTTTGAACGAGAATCATGATGCGGTGAAGAGTGCGGTGATTATCGAGATGAAGGACGGCAAGATGGTTTACAAGACCACCGTCAAGCCGTGATCGTAAAAGACGGACAGTTGGTTTTGCCCTGAATTTCGTATTCAGTGAATATTTTTATCGCTGTTCTGAAAAAACCGGCCGAATTGGCCGGTTTTTTTCGACAATTTGCAGGAGAATTTGATGATTTCCAGAATTCAGTATATCTGTAAGCTGTTTTTCGGGGGTGTATTCATGCAGATGCGAATCGGAACCAAGATTGGCGCCGGGTTTGCGGCAATGCTGGTCATGGTTGGCTTGATGGCGGCGATTGCGCTATACTCGCTGCAGGCGGCGCAGAACCAGATGGAAGTCCTGCACGAAACCAATCGGCGCTTGGTGCTGGAAATGAAGATGGACTCGGAAGCCGGCAACATTCTGTCCTGCATCCGGGGCTTTGTGGCCTTTGGCGACGATAATTACATTCACCTGGCGGAAGGTTCGGCCGCCAATATCGCCAAGATGGCGGACGACTTGAAAAAGTTGCTGGAGGATGAAAAGGCCCGCGAAAATGTGGACTCCTTGGTCAAAGAAGTCATTGACTATAAAATGAAAATGACGGGTCAGTTGGTGCCGGCAGTCAAAGAATACTATGCAGCGACGCGGGCCCAGCGTGACGCGGTCAATACGGCGGAAACAGTCGAATCCAAACGGATTCAGGCAATATCTCTGGCCATCACGTTCAACTCAGAAGCGCAGTCTGTCAAACGCAATATTCTCAATCTGGCGGAAGCGGACGAGCGAATCGTGGCGGAAACGGTCGAAGCACTGTCCGCTGCAGCTCGACAGGCGATCCTGTTTGCGGGTTTGGTAGGCGCCGCTGCCCTGGTGATTGGAATTTTGCTCAGTATTGTTCTGCCCCGGGCACTTCGACGCCCCCTGAAAAATTTGGCCGAAGGCGCGGCTTTATATTCGCAGGGCGATCTGACCCGGACCATCGGCATTGCGTCGAAGGACGAAATCGGCGAAGTCGGCGCCGCCATGAACCGGATGCAGGAACATCTGAAATCATTGGTCTTGAATATTCGGCAGAATTCGGAGTTGTTGAGCCGGGCCGCCGACCAGCTGGGAACGAATGTCGATCAGTCCGCCGAATCGGCCAATTCTGTCGCCGAAGCCATTTCGGCAGTGGCGGCCGGAGCCGACAATCAGAACAAAACCATTGAGAAGGTCATGGACAGTGTTGCCCGCAGCGCGGAGGATGCCCGACGGATGACCGGGCAGGCCGCCGAGGCGGCTGAAAGCTCCCGGACGGCGGCGAGCAAGGCCGAGAATGGTGAGATGGCGGCGGAGCGGGCGGTGAAGCAAATGGATCAGATCGAAGAAACGGTGGAACATTCGGCGGCAGTCGTTGCCAAATTGGGGACGATGTCGCAGGAGATCGGCCACATTGTGGAAACTATTTCCGATATCGCCGGACAAACCAATCTGTTGGCGCTAAATGCCGCGATTGAAGCCGCCCGGGCCGGCGAATCCGGCAAAGGATTTTCCGTGGTGGCGGAAGAGGTGCGCAAGTTGGCAGAGCAGTCCGACCAGGCGGCTCAGCAAATTGCCGGCCTGATTGCGGGAATTCAGGCGGAGACGGAAAATGCGGTTGCCGCGATGGCGGTCGGGACGCAGGAGGTTCGCACCGGCGCCGAGGTCGTTCGCACGGCCGGTCAGTCCTTCCAGGAAATTCGGACACTGGTGGCGGCGGTCTCGGAGCAGGTCCGGATTATCAACGAATCGTTTGCTTCGCTGGCCCAGGGAAATACCCAGATTCTGCAAGCGATGAACGACCTGAAATCCATCGGTGATACCGCGGCGCAACAAACGCAGAACGTGTCGGCCGCCACGCAGGAACAATCCGCGGCTATGCAGGAAATTGCGTCGGCCGGGCATGAATTGACGAAATTTGCCGAAGAACTGCAACAGGCGGTGAACCAGTTTAAGGTTTGACTCTTGCCAACCAAAAGCGGCAAGGCAAGGAGTGCGGTAAAGAAAAAATTCGGGCTATCAGCCCGAATTTTTTCTTTACCGCTATTCGTCCTCGTCCAGGATTTCCTGCAGCAACGGAAACGGGGAGAGCGCGCGGTGCAGAATGCCCATCAGGGCGGCAATGGCCACGCCGTAGTTGACGATCGGAACGCCGGCCTGCTGAACCTGGACGATCCGGGCCAGCATTTCGCGCCGGTTGGTCATGCAGGCGCCGCAGTGCAGCACCAGTTTGTACTCGCTTAAATTCTGCGGGAAAGTCAGGCCGCTGGAATGGTCGACAACCAGTTCGCCGCCGACATGTTGGCGCAACCAACGGGGAATTTTTACTGTACCGATGTCATCCTCCACCCGGTGATGGGTGCAGGATTCGCTGATAAGCACCTTGTCCCCGGGCTTTAGACGGTCAATGGCCTTGGCGCCGCGCACCATCGTTTCCAGGTCGCCCTTATAGCGGGCAAACAGAATCGAAAAGGATGTAAGCAGGACATCCGGCGGTGTGTCGGCGTCCGCTTTCAAAAACACCTGGGAATCGGTGATTACGATTCGGGGTTTGCGGTTCAGACTGGCGATGCATTCCTTCAGTTCCCGTTCCTTGACCGTATAGGCCAGGGCGTCATGGTCCAGGATGTCGCGGATCATCTGCACCTGGGGTAAAATAAGCCGGCCGGCGGGCGCGGCCAAGTCGATCGGTACTACCAGGACGGCGATGTCGCCGGGCTGAAGCAGATCGCCGACAATGGTCTGAGTGTCCCAATGGGCCGGGGCATGGCGGACCATGGCGATTTTCAGTTCACCGATCCCCCGACGTTCCTGGGCGCTGACGGCGACGGCGGCCACGGCTCCCAAGGCCCGGCGGGCCGATTCCAGAAGGTCTTCGGCGACTTCCCGCAGATCCGATTTATTGAAGGCCAGGATAAACGGGATCTTTTGTTCGGCGCATTTCAGCGCCAGAGTTTTCTCCGGGTCGCCGATGCCGACGGCGGCGTCGACAACCAAGAGCACAAGATCGGTTTTGCGCAGGACTTCCAGGGATTTGGCGATACGCAGCTCTCCCAGCTCGCCGACATCGTCGAGACCGGCCGTGTCGATGACCACTACCGGCCCAATCGGCAATATTTCCATCGATTTGTACACCGGATCGGTCGTGGTTCCGGCCACAGCAGAAACGATGGCCAGGGACTGGTTGGTCAGGGCGTTAATCAGGCTGGACTTGCCGGCGTTGCGGCGTCCGAACAGGGCAATATGGAGACGGTTGCCGCGTGGGGTTTCAAACATGGGACGAATCCTCCTTCGGCTTGTTGGGTGCAGGCGGCTTGATCATTCCGGGACGGGTCAAGGCTTCCGGCCGCAACAAGGCATCCAGTTCGGCACTGGTTAATAAGCCGGCGGCCAGCAGGGCCTGCCTGACCGAGGTCTGTTCCGACAATGCCTGCTTGGCGACGGCCGCCGCCCGGTCATAGCCGATGAGCGGCGATAGGGCGGTGATCAGGGCCACGCTGCTTTCCAGATGCGCGAGGCAGCGATCGGGATTCGCCTGGATCCCGGCAATGCAGCGGTCGGCAAACAAACGCATCGCCTGGGTGAGCTCTTCCATCGCCGGCAGGATGTTAGCGGCGACGAGCGGCAGAAAGGCGTTCAGCTCCAGCTGGCCGCCCTGGGCGGCCAGGGTGATCGCCAAATCCCGGGCAATGGTTTGATAGCCAACCTGGGCAATCATTTCCGGGATGACCGGATTCACTTTTCCCGGCATGATCGAGGAGCCGGCCTGCAAATCCGGCAGTCTGATTTCGCCGAATCCGCCGCGCGGCCCGGAAGACAGCAGGCGCAAATCATTGCTGATTTTGATCAGGGTGGCGGCGCAGGCTTTCAGCAGGCCGGACACTTCGACGAATACATCCGCGTTTTGGGTGGTGTCCATCATGTTTTCATCACGGGCCAGGCCGACGCCGGTCAGACCGCGCAACCGTTCCACCACGCCGAATACGTATTTCCTTTCCGCATTGAGGCCGGTGCCGACGGCGGANNATTCCTCCACTTTATAGAGGCGCCAGCGGTCCCGGGCCACCGCTTCGGCCCAGGCGGCGAACTCCTGGCCGAGAGTGACCGGCACGGCATCCTGCATCTCGGTTCGGCCCAGTTTCAATACTCCGGCAAATTCAGCCTCTTTCTTCTGCAAGGTTCCCTGCAACTGGGCGCAGGCTTCCGACAGCGGCTGCAACAGGCGGATGGCGGCAAGGCGAAGGGCAGTCGGGTATACATCGTTGGTGGATTGGGACAGGTTGACATGGTCCAGCGGATGCACCAGCGAGTAATCGCCCCTGGCTCCGCCCAGCAATTCGCTGGCGCGGTTGGCGATGACTTCGTTCACGTTCATGTTGGTCGAAGTGCCAGCCCCGCCCTGCAACGCGTCCACCGGAAATTGATCGGCCATGCGGCCATCGGCGATCTCGGCGGCGGCCTGAAAAATGGCCGAACCTAGGCGCACATCCAAAAGGCCAAGCGACATGTTCATTTCGACCGCGGCCTGCTTGACGGTGGCCAGGGCCCGGATCAGTTCGGGATGAACCGTTTGGCGAGACACACGGAAATTTTCCAGGGCCCGCGCGGTATGAATTCCATAATAAACATCATCCGGCACGCTCTTGGCGCCGAGNNGGTTTCGGTTCGCATGCGTTCACCTTCCGTCCGCTGTTATTTGTTGCTGAGCGCCGACCGGACCTGAACGCCGGCAATGTTGCCGAGCTGGCCGGTAAGCGCGCCGATTTCATCCGTGGTTCCCTGCACGATCAATGTGATGACCGAGACTCCCGATTCGTTGTGCAGAATGCGGGGAATGCCCATCCGGCCGGCGATGATTTGTCCGTGCCGGCTCAAAATGTTGTTGATTTCGATGGCGCGGTTCGGGTCGTCGATCACGATGCCAATAAAGCCCAGACGGATATTCATGTTAGTCCTCCCAAAAGAAAAAATAAAAACTCCGCGCCGAACGCGCAGAGCGATGAAACAAAAGACGGCAGGCCAGCACGACCGTTAACCGCTTGCTCATCCCTTGGCGTCAGGCGGACCCTTTTCCGCAGGATTGATTACTATACCCATTATAAAGCTGCGGAGAAAAATTATCAATAAATTACCGCGTGATGCTGGNNAATTCTCTCTGGTCGGTTTGTCGGGAAGCTTGCTCAATCTGGCGGCGTATGTGCTGGCACTGCGCTGCGGGGTTTCCTATCTGCTCGCTGCCGTGATGGCATTCGGTCTGGCCGTGACCAGCAATTTTTACTGGAATTGGCGCTGGACCTTTGGGACCCGGATGGCGGAGCGGCGACTGACGGACGCCTATGGGCGTTTCGTTGCCATTAGTGCGTTTAATTTGGGAGTTAACCTACTACTGCTCGGAGTATTTGTGGAAGTATTCTCTTTGTCAAAACCCTTTGCCCAGTTAGTGGCCATCGCCGCGGTCGGCGTTTTGAACTATCTGATGAATGTCCGGTTCACTTTCCGTTCGGCTTAATCGGGAAAAGGAGCATGCCTGTGCCGGGGATTTTGATTATCATTCCAACCTATAATGAACGGGAAAATATTCGTCCGCTGCTGGACATGATTTGTGGGATCGAACCGGCGGCGCACCTCCTGATCGTTGACGACAATTCGCCGGACCAAACGGCGGCGCTGGTCGAACAACTTCAGGATTCCGCCTATCCGGGGCGGTTGTTTCTTCTGAAACGAAGCGGCAAACTGGGACTGGGCACGGCCTATGTCGCCGGGTTTAAATGGGCGCTGGCCCGGGGCNNTTTTGAGATGGACGCGGATTTTTCCCACGATCCGCGCTATCTGCCGGAGTTCCTGGCAGCGATTCAAACCAGCGATGTCGTGTTGGGGAGCCGTTATATTCCCGGTGGCGGCGTAAAAAACTGGGGACTGGTGCGGCGTTTGGTCAGTCAGGGCGGCAGCCTGTATGCCCGGACGATTCTGGGCCTGTCGGTGCGCGACCTGACCGGCGGCTTCAAGTGCTTTCGGCGGGAAGTATTGCTGGCGCTGGATTTGGACGAAGTTTCCTCCAACGGTTATTCCTTTCAGATCGAAATCACCTATCGGGCCTGGAAGAAAGGGTTTCGCATTCAGGAGACTCCGATTGTCTTTGAGGATCGGCGGGCGGGAAAATCCAAGATGTCCCGGCGTATCTTCTGGGAGGCTGTGTGGATGGTATGGCGGTTGCGCCTGGATTCCGCCGTCGGCGCATGAAACGTCAGGCGCTGTTTTTGCTGATTGCAGCATTCCTGCTGAATCTGGTTTACAATGCCTCATTGCCGCTGCATTTCGACGAAGCGTNNCGTACTACTGGGTGTGGTCCCGACATCTGCAGTTGTCGTATTTCGATCATCCGCCGTTGATTGCCTGGCTGATCCGTCTGACCACGCTGTTGGGGGATGCCGAATGGCAGATCCGGCTGGTTCCCCTATGCTGCCTGTCTTTGACAGGCTTGTTTCTCTATGGGCTGGCGCGGGATCTGTTTGGGGGGGCGGTCGCGGAGCGGGCACTGTGGATTTTCCTGCTGTCGCCGCTGGCGCAAATGGGCTTTTCCCTGGCGACGCCGGACGCACCGTTGATCCTGGGCTGGGCGGCGACGATTTATTTTGCGCAAAAAGCGGTGTTCGGCGGGGACTCACGCTGGTATTACGCCGCCGGCATCGCCGCCGGCTTTGCGGTGCTGGCGAAATATACGGCGGTACTGCTGTTGCCGGGGTTGCTGGCAGCGCTGCTGTGTGCCCGACGGCGGGAGTTGCGGCGCTTCGAGTTATATGCTGCCATCGGAATGGCAATGATTATGTTTGTCCCGGTTTTGATCTGGAATGCCGGACATGACTGGAGTTCGTTCCGGTTCCAGCTGGGACACGGTCTGGCCTCAACCAAAGTATTCAATCCGGCGACATTCCTTGAATATTGGGGATCGCAGGCAATCGGCCTGAATCCGGTGTTCTTCCTGGCGTTCCTTTATCTGCTGGCCCGCCGGTTGCCCGAAACATTGCGGGACGACCGGCAGTCGCTTCTGCTGTGGCCTTGCCTGATTACGCTGGCTTTTTTCGGGTACGCGGCGCTGTTTAAGCGGGCGGAGGGGAACTGGGCGGCGCCGGCGCATGTGACAGGAATCGTATTACTGGCCAAATGGCTGGATCGGCCTCAATTCTTCCGGATATACAAAGCTGGCATCGCCTTGGGCGTGATTTTGATTTTGATCTTGAAGATCCCGGAGTTGTTTGATTTTTTGCCGCGGCAGCTGGTCATGAAGCGGCTGGTGGTGGGATATGATCAAATGTTTGCCGTTGGCGGCCGTTATGTGACGCCGGCGACGGCGGTCATCGCCGGTGATTACAAGTTGGCTTCCCTGGCCTGCTATTATCTGCCCGGACACCCAACCGTGCGGGTCGCCACTCCGGCACGAGTCTCCCAGTACGATTACTGGCGAACGGAAAACGATTTTTCCGCGGACAGCGAAGTCATATTTTTTGGCGATTACCGGCAAGCGGCGTATTTGACCACATTGTTCCGGGAAGTCGAACCCCTGCCGGCGCTGACTTGGCACGATCGCAACATTTCCCGGGAAATAGCGGTATACCGGTGCCGCAGCCTGCTGGTCACGAACGATCCTTCGTCAGACTTTCCGCCATCTCGTTCAGATTTCGGGCCATCTCGTTGACTTCCTGGACCGCACCGGCGACTTGCGTAATGGCTTGGGCGATTTGCGGCATCACTTCATCGATCCGGCGGGTTTGGTCATAATTTTTGCGGCTGTCCTCGCGGATGGCCTGTAGTGTCGCTTCGATTTTTTTTATGGAATCCCCGGTGGAACTAGCCAACTTGCGGATTTCGTCGGCGACAACCCCGAAGCCGCGGCCCTGCTCACCCACGCGGGCCGCTTCGATGGCCGCGTTGAGGCCAAGCATGTTGGTCTGGCCAGCGATTGCCTTGATCAGGCCGAGGACCTGGTCCGTTTCCTGAAGTCGGCCCTGCGATTCACCCGCACTGAGGGACATCGCCCGGCTCAACGCGCTGATCTCCTGAGTCTGCGCCGAAATTTCCTCGGAGGTGCTGGCCAGGACGCTGGTGGTGTCGGCCAGTTTATGGGCCATCAATGTCAGCTGGTCTTGCTGCTCGACCGATTCGATGACGACCGCGCCGCCGATGACCGCTCCGGAGTGATCATGAATGGGGGCGGCGCTGGCTATATAAGGGATCCCAAACGTGGCTTTGTCACCGCGAACGATGACCCGGCGGTTTTCCGCCATGGCGCGGACAACGGCGGTTCCCGGTTTCAGCAGATCGCCGCTCTTAACTTTCAGGTCCAGCAAGCGGCTTCTTTTGTAAAGGAGATATTTTTCCCGATCGGTGACCGCCACGCCGATATCCGAAGAGAACACTTCGCCCAACAAGGGCATGACATGCAGATAATGATTCAAGACGCTATTTTCCGTATCCGACATTTGGGTGGCCCCTTTCTCACATAAAATTCGGGATGGAATTGCCATCAAAATAATTATCGCAAGAACCATGCCAGGAATCAACGAGCAGAGAGAGTCTGGCCACTATTGCCGGTCCTACATATTCGGCACCGGCGGGCCGGCCGGCGACAATCGAGGAAAGAACGATTTTTCCGCAATTAATCTGGACAAGATTGTGCAGTTTACTAGACACTGTCGAATATGACATTTTGTTTCAAAAAACAGTATGCCGGCCATAAAGTTCGCGATCGGTTCGGTTGCCGGGCGCCAGGGGTTGTAATATAATCATTACCAAACGGGTGGGCAAGGCCGACCCGGCAAAATAAGCAAAGCGGTAGAAAGGAAGTATGGAAGTGCTTAAGAAACAAAGAAACCTTGTGATTGGTCTGCTGGTGATTTTGCTGCTGGGTTTGGCATTGTCCGGCTGTGGCAAAAGTCCGGAACCGGCGAAGACGGAACCGGCTAAACCAGCGGCAGTGACGCCGGCGAAAGTCAGCGTGGGCATCCTGAAACTGACCAGTTCCGCGCCGATTTTTATCGGGATGGAAAAAGGATTTTTCAAAGAACAGGGCATTGAAATAGAACCGCAATGGTTTGACGCAGCCCACCCCATCGCGGTGGCTACAGCGTCCAACAAGGTGCAGGTGGGAGCGACCGGGATTACCGCCAGCCTGTTCAACATGGTGGCGGGGGGACAGAATTTGTCGATCGTGGCCGACAAAGGCCGGGAGGAAAAAGGATATTCATCGTCCGCCGTCCTCATGCGGACCGATCTCTGGGAAGGCGGCGCCAAAAAAATTGAAGACCTGAAAGGGAAACGGGTCGCGATTACCCAGACCGGCTCCACTTTCCACTACATGCTCGGTCGGCTGCTGGAAACCAAAGGCCTGAAACTGTCGGATGTCGAGATTGTTCCGCTGGGGAAACTGAGCGCTGTGATGGCGGCTTTGCAGGGGAAACAGGTGGACGCCGCGATTCTGAATGAGCCAAACATCACTAAGATGGAGAAGGCCGGACATGGCCGGGTCGTCGTGCAAGTCGGCGACGCCATGGAATATCAGACTTCGGCAATCTTTTTCGCGCCGGACTTCATGAAGAACAAAGAGGCGGCGGTGCGATTCCTGGCCGCTTACATCAAAGCAACCCGCTACTATTATGACGCAGTCCTGAAAATGAAGGACGGCAAACCGGCGCCAGGGGCGAATTACGAAGAAGTGGTAGGGATTGTTGCCAAGTATACGGGCGCCCCGGCCGACGACATCAAGACCGGCCTGCCTTACATGGACCGTGACGGCAAACTGTTGGCCACCGACATTCAGACACAACTGGACTGGTACTTCAATCACAAGATGATCGAAAAACAGCTGAAAT
The DNA here is from genome assembly GCA_002329525.1 of Negativicutes bacterium UBA1444. Lineage (GTDB taxonomy): Bacteria > Bacillota > Negativicutes > UBA1444 > UBA1444 > UBA1444. Next base: position 33,465 of record DCTI01000250.1, on the reverse strand, counting down.
CTTCCCAGGTTGTAGATACGAAACTTTGGGAGGAGGCCTTGAAAAAGGTTGGCGCGGGTCAATGAGGGTTGTTGTTGACCAGGTGGGCAAGCAATATGCGGGACCAGCTGGGAATCCGGTCGCCGCACTGGAAAATGTCTGCCTGACGGTGGAAGAAGAGGAATTCGTCGTGCTGGTGGGTCCCAGCGGCTGCGGAAAATCGACGCTGTTGAATATGGTCGGCGGACTGCTGGCCCCGACATCGGGCCGGATCGTCATGGAAGGCCTGCGCGAGGACCGTGATCCTTCGGTGGGCATCGTATTCCAGGAAGTAGGCTTGTTCCCCTGGCGCACGGTGGAGAGTAACATTGCATTTGGTCTGGAGGAGTCCACGCTGACTCCGGCTGAACGCCGGGAATGCGTACAGCGGCACATCGAGCTGGTGGGATTGTCCGGATTCGAAAATTCCTATCCACATCAATTGTCGGGGGGAATGCGCCAGCGAGCCGGCATCGCCCGCACCTTGGCCATCCAGCCGGACCTGCTCCTGATGGATGAGCCGTTTTCGGCGCTGGATGCGCAAACCCGGACGCTGATGCAGGAAGAGTTGCTGCGGATTTGGGAAACGCATCGCCTGAGTACCTTATATGTGACGCACAATATACAGGAAGCGGTCTATCTGGCGGACCGCATTGTCGTGTTGTCCCGACGACCCGGTCGGGTCAACAGCATTCTGTCGATTGACTTGCCGCGCCGGGGCCGTGACCGGGCGGAAAACCTCTCCCGTTTCAACGAATATTGCGATCACATCTGGAGCCTCATTCGCAAAGATGCGGAAGAGGCGTTGCGGGAGGTGTGAGCATGGCGTTGTTTCAGAGGGAGGTCAAATTTCGGCTGGCATTCATGGAANNTGCTGTGGCAGGCGTTATGCATGACGGGCTGGGTATCCGAACTGTATTTGCCGGCGCCGACGTCCATTCTCCGGATCGGCTGGGAAATGACGACTAGCGGCGAAATCGCGGTCAACCTGCAGGCCAGCCTGCAGCGGATCGCCTGGGGCTATTTGATCGGCAGCGCCGCCGGGATCGGCATCGGTCTGCTGACCGGGTTTTCCCGCGTGGCGGAAGCCGTGGGCAATCCGCTGATCTATTCGCTGTATCCGATCCCCAAGATCGCTCTGTTGCCCTTGATTATTCTGTGGCTGGGCATCGGCGAAGTGTCGAAGATCACGATCATCAGTCTTGGTGTGTTTTTTCCGGTAGTGATCAACACCTATTCCGGCGTGAAAAATGTGGAGCCGTTGTTGCTGAAAGTCGCGGTGAGCTACCGGACCTCCCGCTTGAATATCATTCGCAAAGTGGTGTTGCCGGCGGCCTTGCCGGTGATCTTTGCGGGATTGAAGCTGGCGGCGGGAACCTCGCTGTTGCTGTTGGTGGCGGCGGAAATGATCGCCGCCAAGGAAGGAATCGGCGCCATGATTCTTCACTACGGCGACTTGATGCTGACCACGAAGCTCATGGTGGGCGTGCTGGTGTTGTCGCTGTTGGGGTTGGTGTTTAACCGCTTTTTGGAATGGGTGGAACGCAAACTGATTCCCTGGAAAAAAGCCGCGGGACAATAATCACTGTGCCTAAACAATCGAAAGATGCTTTGCAGTCTCTGCGCCAACCGCGCAGAGACTTTTGTTTTGCCAGGCATATTAGCATGCGAGGACTTGGATAACCATTAAGAATGTTACGATGAATTTTAGAAATTGAGAGGACTTTTGAAAAAATTCGCGAATAAATCAGTTTAGTTGATAAATTCACAAGGGGTGACGGCCGGCGTATGTATGATCATTTTTTTCTGGGGTTGCAAGCCATTTCATCGCTCGAAGTGCAATTTTTTATTCTTTTTGGAGCGGTTGCCGGAATTGCGGTATCCTGCCTGCCCGGACTCAGCGCGACCATGGCGGTCGCCTTATTATTGCCGATGACGTTTGGCATTTCGCCGGTCAGCGCGTTGCTGCTGTTGTCGGGAATCTATGTCGGCGCCATGTTCGGCGGCGCCATTCCGGCGATTTTGCTGGCCACGCCGGGAACTCCGTCGGCGGTCAGCACGACCTTCGACGGTTATCCGATGGCGAAAAAAGGGATGGCCGGCAAGGCGATTTCCATCGCCTGCATCGCCTCGGTGGTTGCGGGTCTTTTTGGGACGGCGGTTTTGATGCTGGTGGCGCCGCCGTTGGCGGAGTTTGCTTTACGTTTCAGCGCTCCCGAGTATTTTTCGGTAGCGGTGTTTGGGTTGGCGGTCATTTCCAGCCTGTCTGAGGGCTCCGTTTTTAAAGCCTTCATTTCCGGAATGATCGGTTTGCTGCTGGCGGTGGTCGGCCAGGATCCAATGACCGGTTTCGAGCGCTTCACCTTCGGTTCGTCGGACCTGCTGGGCGGCGTGTCGTTTCTGGCAGTCATGATCGGGACCGCTGCTCTGGCCGAAGTCCTCTATCAAATGGATGGCGGCAACAAGGGTCAGGCGCTGGAGAAATTCGAAGTCAACGATATGGGATTAACGAAGGCGGAATTGCGTCAGATGGTCAAGCCGACCATCATTGGTTGTATATTTGGCGTGTTTATCGGTATCATGCCGGCGGCGGGAGCAAACATCGCGGCGTTCATCTCCTGGGCTCAAGCCAAGATGTGGTCCAAACATCCGGAAGAGTTTGGTCACGGATCAATTGAAGGGATTACGGCTTCCGAAGCCGGTAACAATTCCGTGGTGGGTGGCGATCTGGTGCCGATGCTGACGCTCGGCGTTCCCGGCGATCCGGTGACGGGGATCATGATGGGCGCCTTGATTCTGCAGGGGCTGCGCCCCGGCCCGATGTTGTTCGCCGAACGGCCGGAAATCGTCTGGGGATTGTTTTTGGGCCTGTTTATCTCTAACCTTTGGGTTTTGCCGATCGGATTGTTCGGCGCCCGTTTCTTCGCCAAGATGACCACGGTGCCCAAACCGATCTTGTGGCCAACGATCCTTATTTTATGCACTGTCGGCACTTTCGCTTCGGAAGGGACGATGGTTCCCGCCTACACGGTGGTTGTATTCGGCTTTTTAGGCTATTTTATGAAAAAAGCGTCGATCCCGACCGCCCCCCTGATTTTGGGCGTCCTGTTGGGACCGATGACCGAAGAGAACTTGCGGCGCTCCCTGCTGATGTCCAATTCAGACTGGAGTATTTTTGTCACCCGGCCGATTTCACTGGCGCTGTTGGCTGTGGGATTTTTAACGCTCATCTGGCCCTGGATTCAGGAATGGTACCAAAACCGAATCGCCCGTCGTCTGGGCGTGGAAGTTCCCAAGGAGTAGGGGGAAATGGGAATGCGCAAAATCAACTACGTGATTGGAATATTGATGCTTTTGCTGGCGGGATATGTGTTCATGACGTCGAGCACCTACCCTTCCGGCGATAAAACCTTGGGACCGGCTTTCTTTCCGGATCTTGCCGCCGGCGGTCTGGTATTCTTTTCGATTTCCCTGATGGTTCAAACCGCCCTGGAGCAAGGGACATCCGAGCGTATCGAGGGGCCAGGCGTTATATTTTGGATGGCCAATGGCGCATTGGTGGCTTATTTGCTGATCATGCCGATTTTGGGATTTTTGACGACCACGCCGGTGTTTTTGTATGGTGTGGGAATGTATATGGCCTACAAGGCCGGAGAAGGCAAGCTCTGGTGGAAGAAATTGATTGCCAGTTCGGTGATTACGACGGGCGCCCTGTATTATTTGTTCGCCACCCTGCTCAATGTTCCGCTGCCCTGACGCCTAGAGGTGATGAAGAGATTCACGGGCCGGATTCATTTCGAAAGCACCTGGATGAAAAAGCATGATAGGGGGATGATATTGATGTCTCGAAAACTTCTGGTGGCACTGGTGGTTCTAACCTTTGCAGCGATGGCCATTGCCGGCTGCGGCGGCGATAAGAAGGCGGAAGCGCCGAAGTTCCCGACGAAACCCATTTCGTTGATCGTTCCTTACGCAGCCGGCGGCGGCACCGATGCCGTAGCCCGCGGCCTTGCCAAATCGGTGGAACCCCTGCTGAAGCAACCGGTCAATGTTGTCAACAAGGTCGGCGCGAATGGCGCCACCGGCATGACGGACGGTTTCAAAGCGGCTGCCGATGGGTATACCGTGACCATGATCACGGTGGAATTGGTCATGAATCCGGTGATGGGGGCCGTTACCTGGAACCCCAATGATTTCAAGGCAGTCATGCTGATCAACTCCGACGCTTCGGCACTGACCGTCAAAGCGGACAGCCCTTATAAAACATTTGAAGAATTTATCGCCGCCGCCAAGGCCAACCCGGGAAAACTCAAGGTCGGCGCGAACGCACCGGGAGCGATCTGGCACTTGTCGGCGCTGAATTTGCAAGAAAAAGCCAATGTGAAATTCAATCTGATGCCGTATCCGGGTGGCGCGGCCCCAGCCGTCACCGACCTGCTGGGCGGGCACATTGACGCAGTCACCGTCAGCGCGGCGGAAGTCAGCCAGCATGTGAAAGCCGGAAAACTCAAAATCCTGGCCATTCTGGCCAAAGATCGGCTGAAAGCGTATCCGGATGTTCCGACAGCCAAGGAAAAAGGCGTCGATGTGAACATCATGACCTGGCGTGGATTGGGAGTTCCCCAAAAAACACCGGATGATGTCGTAAAAACCCTGCACGACGCATTCAAGAAAGCAACGGAAGATCCCAAATTTGTNNGAATTCATGGATAAAGGAAATTTCGGGATTTCTTACATGTCCAGCGCGGATTATCAGAAATTCATTGCGGAGCAGGCGGTACTGTATAAAGATTTGATGACCAAAGCCGGAGTCGCAAAAAAATAAACGTTTGTCGGTAATGTGAAAGGACCCGGGTGCGAAACGGCGCCCGGGTCCTTTCACATGCAAAGACGCCTTCCGCCGGCCGGCGGAAGGCGTCTTCAGGGGAAGGGGGGAAGAGGGGGGGTATAGCAAATCCAGCGGTTAAGCCGGACTTGTTTCGGGAATCGACAGGGGGCTGGCAGTAGGAACGAGATGGCTGACCGGCGAACCGGCGGCAAGATCCTGATTGGCATACCCCTGTTCGCCATGCTCCGTGAGGTCCAGCCCCAAGTTTTCCTGGAATTCATCCACGCGAATCTTCATGAACAATGCCAGGGATTTCATGATGAGAATGGTCATGATTACGGCAAAGAGACAACTGACGGCCACGCCGACAAACTGACTGGCAAACTGTGCGGGATTTCCATACAATAGGCCATCGGCTCCGGCCTCATTCACCGCTTTGGAGGCGAACAATCCGGTTGCCAGAGCGCCCCAAGCGCCTCCCACGCCGTGGACGCCGAATGCGTCCAACGCATCGTCGTAACCGAATTTGCTTTTGATCAGGCTAACCGAGAAGAAACAGATAAATCCGCCAAGCAGACCGATGGCGATCGCCGATGGAGCGGTCACGAATCCCGCCGCCGGCGTGATTGAAACGAGACCGGCGACGCCGCCACTGACAGCTCCCAATAAGGTGGGTTTGCCGTGAATTTTCCACTCGGCGACAACCCAGGAGATGGTGGCGGCAGCGGCCGACACATGAGTCACCACAAAAGCGTTGGCGGCAATTTCATTGGCGGCGAGGGCGCTGCCGGCGTTGAAGCCGAACCAGCCGAACCAGAGCAATCCGCCTCCCAGCACCGTCATCGGCAGATGATGCGGCCGCATCGCCTCGGTTCCGTAGCCTTTGCGTTTCCCGATCATCAGGCAGATGACCAGGCCCGATACGCCGGAGATAATATGCACGACGGTACCGCCGGCGAAATCCAGCACTCCCATTTCCCGGAGCCAGCCACCGACGCCCCAGACCCAGTGCGCCACCGGATCATATACGAATGTGGCCCACAGCAGGGTGAAGGCTACAAAGGCCGGGAACCGCATGCGTTCCGCAAAGGCGCCGGTAATGAGCGCGGGAGTGATCACCGCGAACATACCCTGGAAAATCATAAAGGCGGAATGAGGAATCGTTGCGGCATAGTCGGGATTGGGAGCATTGGTGACGCCGCTTAAACCAATCCAGTCGAAATTGCCGACGAAGTGCTGAATGTCCGGGCCAAAAGCCAATGAGTAGCCAAACAGGACCCATTGAACGGAAATCAAACCGATTGTGAAAAAGCTCTGCATAATCGTACTCAGTACATTTTTACTGCGGCACATTCCACCGTAAAAGAGTGCCAGGGCCGGCGTCATCAGAAGGACAAGGGCGGCGCTGAATAAAACGAAGGCCGTATCGCCGGTGTCGATCTTGGCGGCGACAGTATCCGCCGCCAATGCGGCCTTGGGAGTGACGAGACCGAGAAACAACAGTAGAATCCGAACGTAAATTTTCCCCTTTTTCATGATGCATCCCCCTCGTTGACATGTAATGATAGTTCTCTGGGAATCGGTTCCTCCATACAATGGACAAGGACGCCCCGTGGTGTTGCCACAGGACGCCCTTGTCCGTCAGCTCGTCGAGTAGACGCAAAAAGCCTTCGCTGTTCGCGAAGGCTTCATTGCCTACTCATCAATTAGTATGGAGAAATCGTAACAGAAAACAAAACTCTTGTCAACAGGGAACAAAAAACACGCAATTTTTCGTATGATTTGTAATCCGGTCAGGAATTCAGCGCGTGGAAATCCGCCGGGTCAATGATGGCGCTGTCGCCTTCTTCGCCGGTACGGATCCGGACGGCGTTGTCAATGCCGTAGACAAAGATTTTTCCGTCGCCGACATTTCCGGTCCGGCACACAGTTTTGGCGGTTTCGATGACTTTTTCCACCGGGACTTCGCACACGACAATTTCCACTTTAACCTTGGGCACCAGATTGACGGTGTACTCCGAGCCGCGATACACTTCCCGATGACCTTTCTGCAGGCCGTAGCCGAGAACCTGGGTGACAGTCATGCCGGTTACGCCGATCTTGTTCATGCCTTCTTTGAGCGCTTCCAATTTTTCCGGTCGGGTAATGATTTCGATCTTGGTCATTTTTTTCATCTCGCTTGCCCTCCATCCAATAGGATTCGTTGATTTTTCATTTGCCCATTATTTTTTTGTTTCGGTGACCCCGGCCATGGCATATTCGGCGGGTAAGGGGATATCCAGAGATTTTTTGACCGAAAAGTCGGGATAACCGAACGGCGCCACTTCGGTTTCGTCCAAACCGGCGATTTCATTCGCGGCGGAAACCCGGATGCCGATCAGTTTATCGGTGACTTTCCAGAACAGATACTGACTGCCGAATCCGTAAACGCAAAGTGTCGCAACCGCGATCAGCTGCGCCCACAGCTGTCCGGAATCGCCGTAGAACAACCCGGTGACGCCGCCGGCCACGCCGTTGAGGCCGTCGCCGTAGGTGCCGTCGGCGAACAATCCCAGAGCAATCATTCCCCACATACCATTTACCATATGAACGGCGGAAGCGCCGACCGGATCATCGATTTTCAGCTTGGCGTCGATGAAGACGACGGCCCAGCAAACCAAAAATCCGGCAACCGTGCCGATGATGATGGAGGCGATGCTGTCGACAAAGGCGCAGGGAGCGGTAATGGCGACCAAGCCGGCCAGACTGCCGTTACAGGCCATCGACAGGTCCGGTTTGCCATACATCTTCCAGGTATAAAAAGTGGCGACCAGACCGCCGAAGGCACCGGCGATCATGGTATTGACAATGACCACGGAAGCCCGCAGATCGGTGCCGGACAAGGTGCTGCCGCCATTGAAGGCAAACCAGCAGAAGAAGAGGATGATCGTGCCGATCACCGCCATGGGAACATGGTGACCCGGGATGGCGACGGAGGTTCCATCCTTTTTGTATTTGCCGATCCGGGGACCGATGACGATGGCGCCGGCAAAAGCTGCTACCCCGCCCATCGCGTGGACCACGGAAGAGCCGGCGAAGTCGACGACGCCGTGCCCCAGGCCGGCCAGCGATCCGAGCTGCGACAACCAGCCGCCGCCCCAGACCCAGTTGCCGTAAAGCGGGTAATAAATGGCGGAAATGAACAGGGCGTTGAGGATGACCGCCGATATTTTGACCCGCTCGGCTACGCCGCCGGTCGGAATGGTGCAGGTGGTATCCATGAAGACCATCTGGAAGAAAAAGTAGGCGAACACGCCGACATCATAAGCCATGCCGGTGAGCAGGAAACCGGAGTAACCGAAAATTCCCCATTCGCCGATCTTGAATTCCGAGGTCAGCGGCATCTGCCCGCCGAGGGAGGCAAGGTTGCCGACGCCTCCGCACATGAGGGCGAAGCCCATCCCCAAAAAGCCGACCAGGCCGACCAAAAAGACGAGAAAATTCATGAGCATGGTGTGGCTGGCGTTTTTGGCCCGACAAAACCCGGTTTCCACCATGGCGAAGCCGCATTGAAAAAAGAAGATCAACATGCCGCATAATAAGACCCAGACATAATTCAAACCGATTTTCGTGGCGGCGGCCGTCTTCGCCACACTTTCCAGATCGAGTTTTTCACCGATTTCACTGATGGTTTGCTTCGTCGCCCCGGTAGTATCGCCAGCCAGGGCGACAGGATCGGCGGCATAAGCGACCGCTGCGGAAGTCAATGCGCAAAATACGGTCAACAATGCAACAGAGCAGAAAAGGATTTCGCGTTTTCTCATGATCTTTCCTCCTTATTTATTTTTGATTCCGAGTTCTGGAATGAATCCGGGGGTCTGGAAATACTATCGCCTCCTCACTTCAGCCATGGAATGGAACAGTCCCGTGACCAAGGCCACGGGACTTCATTGTCCGCAATTCTGCATAATTTTGTATTGTAAAGAGAAAACCGCTGGAAAACAGAAGAAGCCTTCGCGCTGCGAAGGCTTCTTTGCCATGAAATATTTGTGTTTAATTTTACATCAAGTTTTGGTTTTGTCAATGGGTAGTCAGAAATTCACGTCCAATTGTACGGTCACCGTGCTTTTATAGGCGATGTTGTTATAAATATCATACCCAAGCAGAATGGAAGCGTTCGGGGTCAATGAATAACCGACGCCGAAACTCAAGGCGCCCAAGGCGCTCTTTCCACTCTGATAATCCATGCCGATCCACCACTTATCGTTGAGCTGCTTGTCGATAGCGGCCAAAAGCATTTTATTGTCGGAGCCCAGCGCTTCTTCGCGGCCGATTCCATAGCCAAGGGAAAAACGGGTGCCATCCTTGGTAGATACGCTGCCCAGCAGATACTTCACTTCCTGATTGGTCAAACTGGTGGTTCCCCAGTTGTATACACCGACCACCATGTTAAGGTCTGTCGCTTTTTTTCCGAACAATTTGGCTTTGGCGTTGAAATAAAAGGGATTGTCTTGCGAAGTTACGTAGTCGAACCCAAATTCGAAATTTTTCGCGCCCCAGGTCAGTCCGATGATGGGGGTGGTGAGGGCGGCCGTGGATTCGCCGGGTTTCAGACGATTCATTGTAAAATAATTATCAATGCCCAAATGGGTTTTATCACTGGATTGGATATCGGTGGAAGGGATCCAGATAATACTGGAAGGGGTGGCCGATGCCGGAACCGAAAAAAAGGTGCACAAGAACAGGGCAAGCGGGAGAATTTTTCTAAGCATGCAAATAGCCTCCTTTTGATCTCTGTTTTTGACATTGGATTTACCGAACAGAGTTCGCCGACCATCACCACCTTTACAAAAAAAGTCCGGCGCGATCAAGCGCCAGACTTCGCTGTCTGTGTCAAAGGAGTATGCTGAGAGTTCCTTTCTGTTTGCCACGAAAATGCAAACGCCTTTGCAGATTTGCAAAGGCGTCATTGCCATTTTGTATGTTGTCAGTTACATGCCGGATGGTAAAGACTTGAAATATTTTAATCACACTATAACAGTTTTCAAATATGGCGTCAATAGTCGAAAAAATTAAAATGTTGTAATCTGAGGCGCCGTGTCTGTGCAATTGGTATAGACGTATTGAACCTGTGAGCGTTCTATAAGGAAGATGGAGGGACAACGAATCCGCGCCTTGCATAGGCTGGTAAAAGATTTTTTTGCCGCAGGCAGGATTTGTTTGGTCGAAGCGGAATAAATTCTAATATCTGAAATTCTGGGAAGACCCAGTCTCAAGGAGGGATATCATGAAAAACAAACGCATCCAGTCACTGTTGGTAGTTCTGATCGCCCTTGGCCTCATTGTCGCGGGTTGCGGCGGCGCGGGCGGCGACAAGAAACCGGCGGCCGCCGACAACAAAGCCCCCATCAAGATCGGCTTCTTCGCACCGGTAACCGGGCCGGCGGCTGCTGACGGGGACAGCGTCACCAAAGCCGCCAAGCTGGCTGTCGAAAAAATAAACAAGGACGGCGGCATCAACGGTCGCAAGGTTGAACTGGTCGCCTACGACGACAACCTGAAGCCGCAGGAAGCAGTGAGTATCGCTCAAAAACTGACGACCAAGGACGGCGTAGTGGCGGCCGTTTCCGGCTCCTACAGCCATACCACCCGTGCCGCGGCGCCGATTTTTGAGAATGCCAAGATTCCCATGATCGCGGCCTATGCGCTGCATCCCGACATTACCAAGGGCGGCGACTATGTGTTCCGCCAATCGTTTGTCGGCACGGCCCAGGGCAAAGCCGGCGGCTATGTTGCCGTTGACATGCTGAAGGCCAAGACCATCGCGATTCTGAACGTGGACAACGATTTCGGCACGACCTTGGCGGATTCCTTTACCCAGTATGTGGAATCCAAGGGAGCCAAGGTGGTGTCCCGGGATAAATTTACCATGGTGGAAAAAGAATTCAATCCGGTCCTGACCAAGATCAAACAACTCAAGCCGGATCTCATCTACATGCCGACCTATTCCGGCACCGGCGCCCAGATCGCCCGTCAGGCGAAAGAGCTGAATCTGGGTATCCAGATGCTCGGCACCGAAGGCATTGATTCCACGATGGAATTCCTGAAAGTGTCAGGACCGACGGCGGACGGCATCATCATTACCACCAATCTGAATCGCAACTCCAAATTAAAGGCGACGCAGGATTTCATCAAGGACTATACGGCGATGGCCGGACACGCCCCGGACATGGTGGCGGCTTCCACGTACGACTGCTTCATGGTTTTGGCGGAATCGATGCGGAAAAACGGCGCCGAACCTGACAAAATCAAGGACGGAATTTACAAGATCAAGGACTTCGAAGCGGCGACCGGCCTGATCAAAGGCTACAACAAACTGGGTGAAGTGACGAAAAACGTTCAGGTCCAGGTCATCAAGAACGGCGCATTCACCTATTACGGCGAAATCAGCGATCCGGCCATTATCACTCCCCCTGACAAATAAGACAAAGGTGTCTGCGCGGAAGGCGCCGGTTGCCAGTGGCGCAGCCGGCCCCTTCCGTATTCTTTTTTGCCATGACGGCAGGAGGGGTTTCATGTTTTTTCAGCAGATCGTCAACGGCATCGTGGTCGGCAGTGTGTACGCCCTGACGGCGATGGGCGCCACGTTGGTGTACGGAATCATGCGTATTCTGGATATTTCCAATGCCGGCGCGTATGCTCTCGGCGCCTATATCTCGTTCTTTTTTCTGCTTCAGACCGGCAATCCGCTCGTGGCCGTCGTCATGGGGGTTGCCCTGACCGCGGTGTTCGGTTTTATCGTGCAGAAGTTTCTGTATGCCCCGCTGATGGACAAATCGCCCAACGTGGCTTTGATTGCGGGAATCGGTCTGTTTATCTTCCTCCAGGATTTTTTGCGACTGGTGGGGGGGCCGCAGGCGCGGGAACTGAATTTTGGCGCGATGTTGCCGTCGGTCAGGCTTCCTGGTCTTGGACTGACTTTGTACGGCACCTGGTTTTTGATTCTGGGCGCTACCGCCGTCTTGCTGCTGGTGCTCTGGTATCTGCTGAACCGTTCCACCGTTGGCCTGGCCTGGCGCGCAACCGCACAGGATCTGGAAACGGCGAAGGCCATGGGGATCAACACTAACCGAGTGGTGGCCTTCAACTTCATTCTGGGTTATGGTTTCGCGGCCGTGGCCGGTATCCTGGTCGGCATTCTCTACAACTCGATCTATCCGATGATGGGAGACGTGCCGGCCTATAAAATGTTGGCGGTGATCGTTCTCGGCGGATTGGGCAATCCGCTGGGCACGGTTCTGGCCGCGCTGGTGATCGGCATGGCCGAGACTTTGATCGGCGGGTACGTGGGTTTCTTTTTACCGCGCGATGCCATCGCCTTTGTCGTGCTGATCCTGATTTTACTCTGGCGTCCGCAGGGCCTTCTGGGCCGCCGCCGGGTTTCGTGAGGGGGAGCCTATGTACGAGCAGGTAGTGGCAATCAATGTTGGCCTGGCCATGCTGCTGGCCATGAGTCTGAATATCATCACCGGCTTCGCCGGGCAGCCCACGCTCGGCCATGCCGCCTTTTACGGGATCGGCGCCTATACTTCCGCCCTGTTGACTGCCAAGGCGGGTTGGCCGTTTTTCCTGGCCTTGCCGGCCGCCGGAGCGATGGCGGCTTTGGTCGGAGTGCTGCTGGGCCTTTTCAGTGTCCGGGTGCGGGAAGACTTTTTGGCGGTGACTACGATCGGCATCAATTTCGTGGTGGTCGCGATCTTTCAATATGTGCAGCTGTTTGGCGCTTCCCTGGGCCTGGCGGTGCCCAAGCCGGAATTTCTGGGCGTGCGGTTCGGCAATACGGAGATTTTGGGGCTGCTGATCCTTTTGAATGCGTTGGTTTATTTGTTTATGCGGCATCTGCCGAACTCCTGGCTGGGACTGGCCCTCGGCGGCGTGCGCAATGACGAGGAGGCGGCTGCTTCCCTGGGCTATAACGCGGATCACTACAAGGTGTTCGCGTTTACCATCGGCACTTTTATCGCGGGAATGACCGGCAGCGTCTACGCTCATTTCATGGGCTTCATCTCGTCGACGGATTTCGCCTTTCCCGTTTCGATCGGCGTATTGTCGATGGCGGTGCTGGGCGGTCTGGGATCGGTGACCGGGCCGTTGATCGGCGCGCTCATCCTGACGCTGGCGCCGGAAGTATTCCGGTTCGTGTCGGACTACCGGATGCTGGTCTATGGCGGATTGCTGGTGCTGATGATGCGATTCCAGCCCCAGGGGCTGGTCGGCGACGACAGCTACCTGCAGCGGCTCTGGACCAAGATTCGGGGGCGCCGGGAGGAGGGAAAAGCCAATGCCGGCTGAACAGGAACTACTCAAAATTATCGGGCTGAAGAAATATTTCGGCGGCCTCAAAGCAGTGGACAATGTCGACCTGAGTGTGAAGCGCGGGGAAACCATGGGGCTGATCGGCCCGAACGGCGCCGGTAAAACGACTTTCTTCAACATGGTCTGCGGCGCCTATACGCCGACGGCGGGCAAGATCCTGCTGAACGGGGAAGAGATTCAGGGATTGCCGGCCCATGCGGTGGCCCGGAAGGGAATCGCCCGGACATTTCAGATTACCAGGGTGTTCAAGGATATGACCGTGGAGGACAATTTGTTGGCGGCCTTTGCGCTGCGTCGCGCTCCCGGCCTTTGGGCCAGCCTGGGCCGCAGCCACACAAAGCGCAATCGGGAAGAAGCGATGACGTACCTGGAACGGGTCGATATCGCCGCTTTTGCCAAACAGAAGGCGGGCGACCTGAGTCTGGGCTATATGCGGCGGTTGGAGATCGCCCGGGCGCTGGCGTTGGAGCCGATCCTGCTGATGCTCGACGAACCATGCGCCGGCCTGTCCAAAGATGCGACGGTGGATTTTATGGAACTGGTCGGTAAACTCAAGAGTCTCGGAACCACCATCATGCTGGTCGAGCACAACATGGGCGTGGCCACGGCGCTGTGCGACCGGATGACTGTCTTGTCCTACGGCGTGAAGATCGCCGAAGGAACGCCGCAGGAAGTGCAAAGCAATCCCGTGGTGATTGACGCCTACCTGGGCGAAGCCGAGGAGGCCGGATGATGCTCGAGCTGCGCAATATCAACGCCCATTATGGCCATTCCCAGGTTCTCTACGATATTTCCCTCGACGTGAAACAAGGCGAATTTGTCACGATCATCGGCGCCAACGGCGCCGGCAAAAGTACCCTGATGAAAGTTATCATGGGGCTGGTTCCGGTGTCGTCGGGAACGCTCCTGTTCAAGGGGCAGGAGATCGGTTCCGCCAAGGCCTGGGACCGGGCAGGCCTGAAGATCGCCTATGTGCCGGAAGGCCGCAGGGTATTCGGCGAACTGACCGTGGCGGAAAATCTGAAGATCGGCGGCTGGAACGAGCCGCCGGCCGAGTTGCCGCGCCGGCTGGAAAAGGTGATGGCGATTTTTCCCCGGCTCGGGGAACGACTGAATCAGGCGGCGCGGACGATGTCCGGCGGCGAACAGCAAATGCTGGCGATCGGCCGGGCGCTGATGCGGGACCCCGAACTGCTGCTGGTCGATGAAATCTCCATGGGTCTGATGCCGATTCTGGTGAATCGTTGTTTTGAAGTCATGAAACAGCTGAACGAGCAGGGCACCACTATCCTGCTGGTGGAGCAAAACGCCCGCAAGGCATTGGGAGCCGCCGGTCGCGGCTATGTGCTGGAAACCGGCCATATTGTCCTCGCCGGCTCGGCGCGGGACCTGCAGAACGATGAAGCCGTGAAGCGCGCCTATCTGGGAGGTTGAAGCGAATGACCCGAAAATTGTTGCTCAAGAATGCTGCCGAATTGGTCACTTGCCGCGGAACCGGCCCCAAAACCGGGGCGGCGATGGCGGATATCGGCATTGTCACCGATGGCGCGCTGTGGGTCGAGGACGGCATTATCCGCCGGGTGGGAACCACGGCGGAAGTGCTGGCTGGCTTGGATGCATCGGACGCCGAAGTGGTCGATGCCGCCGGCTGCTGCGTATTGCCTGGGTTTGTCGATCCGCACACGCATTTTCTGTTCGCCGGTCACCGGGAAGAAGAATTTTCCTGGCGGCTGCGCGGCGATACCTACATGCAGATCATGGAGCGGGGCGGCGGGATCGTCAATACGGTACGGGCCACCCGCCAGGCTTCGCCGGAGGAACTGACGGACATCGGCTGGCAGCGGCTGAGTTCCATGTTGTCGTTCGGCGTGACGACGGTGGAAGGTAAGAGCGGCTACGGACTGGACGCGGCAACGGAATGCAAGCAGCTGGCGGTCATGGCGCAGCTCAACCGGGAGCATGTCGTGGAAGTGGCGCCGACCTTCATGGGGGCGCACGCCGTGCCGCCGGAATATAAAGGGCGGACCGACGAGTATGTGGAGTACCTGCTGCACGAAGTATTGCCCCGGGTTGCTGCCGACGGTTCGGCGGAATTTTGCGACGTGTTTTGCGAAAAAGGCGTTTTTACCGTCGACCAGTCCCGACGCTTGCTGCGGGAAGCCCAACAACTCGGACTGAAGGCCAAAGTCCACGCCGACGAGATCGTTTCGTTCGGCGGGGCGGAGCTGGCCGCCGAGGTGGGTGCGGTATCCGCCGAACATTTGCTGCACGCATCGGATGAAGGAATCCGCCGGATGGCGGAAGCCGGCGTGATTGCCGTACTGTTGCCGGCGACGGCGTTTTGCCTGCGCGAACCGTATGCCCGGGCGCGAACCATGATCGACGCCGGCGTGCCGGTGGCGTTGGCGACGGATTTCAATCCCGGCAGCTGTTTCAGCGAATCGATTCCGTTGGTCATCGCGTTGGCGGCGCTGTATATGCAAATGACTCCCGCCGAAATCGTGACGGCCCTGACGATCAACGCGGCGGCGGCCATCGACCGGGCCGACCGGATCGGCAGCCTGGAAGTTGGCAAACAAGCGGATTTCATCGTCTTGTCGCATCCGTCGCACCTGTATCTGCCGTATCATGCCGGGGTGAACTGCGTGGAAACCGTGGTGAAGCATGGACGGGTCGTGCATGATAAGAATTTGATTTAGGAACTTGCGTCACGTTCCTTTGTGGCGTATATATGCGGCGCAGACCGCAACGAAGGGAAGCGACCTCAATGGAAGACAACCGGGATTTCCATTTCTCGATCGTCCGTCATATCGGCGTGTTGGCCGAGGCGGGAAAGGGATGGAAAAAGGAGGTGAATCTGGTCAGCTGGAATGATCGGCCCGCCAAACTCGACATCCGGGAATGGGATGAGAATCATGCGAAGATGACGCGGGGAGTGACCCTCAACGCGGAAGAAACGTCCATTCTTCGGGACCTGCTGGCCGACCCCGACAAACTATTCCCGCAACATTGAAAACGAAATCGGTTCGGCCTCGGATCTCTGGCCGAATTGTAAAACAGGAAGCCCGCTCGGGCTTCCTGTTTTACATGCACGCCAAAAAGTTGCTTTTCGCGGTGCTATCATCAATAATAGTGTCGACGGAACAATTGACGCGGAAAGTGAGGGCGGATTTTGAACATCGTTTTTTGGGATATCGACGGCACATTGGTCCGAACCGGCAAAGCCGGTCTGTTTGCCTTCCAGTCCGCCATTGCCGAGCTGGGGTTCCGGCAGCCGGAACTGCACCGGATCCAGGCCGCCGGAATGACCGACTACTCGATTGCCGCCCAGATCATCGCCGCGGTGACGGGACGACAGGCCCAGCACGAAGAGATCACCGCGCTGACCGCGCGCTATGAGGAGCTGCTGCCGGAACATCTGGCGCGGCATGAGGGAAAAGTGATGCCGTCGGTGCGGGAAATTCTGCCGGCATTACATGCCCATGGCGTCCATTCATTGCTGCTGACCGGCAACAGCCGCCGGGGCGCCGAGCTGAAGATGAAAAAATTCGGGTTGGCTGGATATTTCGATTTTGACCGCAGCGCCTTTTGCGAACATTCGTCGACACGGGACGACGTAGCCCGGCGCGCGCTCGAGTCCGTGAAGGCGCTGGCGGCGACGGAGCCGGCCCGCGTATTCGTGATCGGCGATACTCCGAACGACGTTCGTTGCGGCAAGCAGATCGGCGCCTACACGATTGGCGTTGCCACGGGAACCTTTACCGAGACGGAGCTGGCGTTGCATGCTCCCTGGTGGGTGACGGAGCAATTGCCGGGGGCAGCGGATTTTTTGAACAAAATCGCTCAACCTTCCCCTGTCTGCTATGGCGAAATCGACGCGACATAAACGGCCCGATGCTGAAGAGGAGAATGGGCGGCGCGCCCAGAAAATAATAATGACAATTGCTTGCAAATCGCAATTCGCGGAGGTGCTACAGCATGTATGAACAGGAAGTAATCCAGTTATTGAAATCCGAAACCGCTTATCTGGGAAACATGGATGACAACCAACACCCCCGGGTCCGGCCCATGCGGGCCTATGTCGACAAGGAAGGCCGCATCTGGCTGTTCAGCCCATTTGCCACCCGAAAAGTGACGGAATTAAAAAATAATCCGCGGATTGAGTTGTGTGTGGTCGGCAAACAGGATGAAGTGCTGACCATCTCCGGACGGGTCCGGGATGAAACCCGCCCCGGTGATCCGGTGTACCGTTCGCTGCTGGACATGATGTACGCGGATTTGCCGGAGATGAAAAAACAGTTTCCCGACCGGGATACCACGTCGCTGGTGCTGTTCCGGGTCGTGGTGCATGAAATCCGTTATGTACGTGCCGATCAGCAACTGGTGACGCGGGTCAACCTGCCGATGGAACAGAATCCCGACGTGGAACTGGCAATGTGCCAGGGCGGATTTTGTCTGCTGCAAGAGTGACGTGATTGCATGATTTATTTGCCAGCCATTCAAAAAGGAGGCCGGGTTGAAACCCAAAGGTTCAACCCGGCCTCCTTAGAATACTTTGCATAAGTGATCGCAGGATTGTTTACGGCAATACTTTTTCCACCGCCGCTGCCAAAGCGGCGTTTTCTTTTTTTGCCTCGTCCGCAATGGCGACAATTTTTTGCTGGATATCCTGGCAAAAGTCGGTATCCTTGATGGAGCCCAGGTTGATTTTCACATTGTAGATGGCGCCCTGCAGGGCCGCATAGGCCATCAGGCCGGACACCGCCGCGTCGCTGGCGGCGTTGGCGTTGCCGATCGGCAGGATGCGGCCGGCGAGCCTGAGGACTTCGAGGCAGTCGCTGGCGACTCCCAGCGGCAGGAGCGCCGCTTTTTTCATGGACTGCTGGATCGCGGCCAGGCGGGCCTTTTTCTCGTCGTCGGTGGTTTTGGGCAGTTTGTAGGCGGCCATGACTTCGTTGAACGCCGCGGCGTCTTCATCGACCGCGCGGGTCAGCTTGCCGAGCAGTTCGGCGGCCTGGGTCCGGATGGCTTCGATCTCCGGCAGGACCGCACCGAATTTTGTTTCATCCAACGAGAGGTTGCAGACCATTTTGGTCAAGGCGGCGCCCAGGCAGCCGGCCAGCGCGGCGGCACTTCCCCCGCCGGGCGCGGCGGTATCGGCGGCCAGCTCCGTAATGAAGTCCTGTACGCTTTTTGCCATTAACATCATAGATTGTCCTCCAATACTTGTTTTCGGTCAAAGCCGTCGAGACGCAGGTAAAATTCGGCGACGTCCAGCAATGCCTGCATCGGCGTCAGGCCAATGATTTCGCTGCCGATCACGTTGACGCCGTAGCGGGCGGCCTCGGATTTGACAGTTTCAAATACCCGGAACAGCGGGGTTCCCTGATAGTTCACCATGTTGATGGTGACCTGGGCGACATCACGGCCACCGACCTGCACGCTGACGCCCATGGCCCGGACGTAACGGTAACCGCCCTTCGCCTCCCGGATGCAGTTGGCGATCTTCTTGGCGATCTGGACGTCGCTGGTGTCCAGATTGATGTTGTAGGCGATGAGAAACTGACGGGCACCGACCACTGTTGCGCCGGCCGAGGGATGCAGGCGGGCCGGACCGTAATCCGGGCGCCGTTCGGGTTTGCCGATTTCGGTCTTGAGTCCTTCGTACTGGCCTTTGCGAATGTCGGGCAACGCTTTGCGCGTGGAGATTTTGGCGGCTTCTTCATACAGATATACCGGGATTTCCAGCTTTTCGGCGATCTCTTGCGCCAGTTCGTCGGCCAGTTGCACGCATTCTTCCATGGTCATATTCTTGACCGGAATGAAGGGGATGACATCGGTGGCGCCGATACGGGGATGCTCGCCACGCTGTTTTTCCATGTCGATCAGCTCGGCAGCTTTTTTGCAGGCGTTGAATGCCGCCTGCTTGGCGGCCTGGGGCTCGCCGACGAAAGTGACGACGACACGGTTGTGGCTGGCGTCCGCCTTGACGTCCAGCAGTTTGACGCCGGGAATGTTTTTGACTTCGGCGGTAATGGCCTCGATGACTTCGGGGCGACGGCCTTCGCTAAAGTTCGGGACGCATTCGACAAGTTTGCTCATACGCTCAGTCTCCTTTGTTAGTTTTGCGGCAGGTAGTTTTTCAGTCCGCGGCGAAAAGCCGCTTCAGTGGCAGCATTTTGATCCAGCAGATAGATGCGGCCGGGGCGGCCGGCTTCATCCCAATCGGTCCAACTCCACCAGATGGCGACCTTGATGCGGTTGTACCGGGGCATTTCCCGGAACATCCGGTCGATCCAGGCGACTTTGTCGCCACCGACGGAGTTGGAACCGAACTCGCCGATTATGAAGGGCTTGTCGAACCAAGCGGAATAATCGGCGTAGAGCGGCCGGTAGATATCGGGAAACTCCCGCCATTTTTCGCCGGGAAAGTAAGTGCCGGCGTTGTAGCCGGTGAGGCCGATGATGTCGACTACGTCATCCCCCGGATAGTACAGCAGGGTTTGATTCCATTTGAAATTGGGATAGGACAGGTCGTTCGGATTCCAGACCCAGAGCACATTGGTGGCGCCGACTTCGTCGAACAGGCCGTGGACGTGCCGCCAGACCGCCTTGTAAATATTCGTGTCCTTGCCGGCATAGGTGGCGGAGTACCAGCACCAGTCGCCATTCATTTCATTGTCGAACCGGAACAGCAGCGGGTGACCGAAACGTTTCAGCGTGCGGGCGTATTCGCGGAAGTGTTCGTCGAATTTCCCGTCCAGGATGTCGTACATGAGCTCCTGATTGATTCGCTTCCCGCCGGACTGTAAGGCGTTGTTTTCTTCGTTGTGCGTAGTTTCCATCGACAGTTCGAGAAAACGACCGTCGGCGCGGGCTTTTTCGAGGGGAACGGTGGGCGGTTCCGTATCCAGCGACTGATAACGGAGGATAAACGAAAATTTGTAACCCAGCCGTGATTCCAGTTCCTTGATGTGCCGCAGGTCATCCGGCGCGGAGGCGTCGAACAGACCCCATCGCAACGGACTGTCAGGACTGAAATACTTCTTGACGAATTGACGGGTTTCCCCGTCCAGATTCGTCCGGGCCGGTGTCCGCNNGCTTCCGGAAAATTCCGGCCGCGCCGCGTTTGGCATCCCAGCGGAAACTGTGGAGGATGTCCAGATCATTGTCGATTGGCTGCGAAGATTTGATGAGGATCGTGTAATATTCATCCGCAAACAGTTTCAGTTCCAGGCTGGCATAGTAATTGCGGTCGCCGGGAACGGCCGCGAGCGGGGGACGGGACCATTTGATGCGGTTAACGATAAAATCGTTCCAGGGGAAGGTTTCCTGGACGGCGATGGTATGTCGCGGCGACACCAGCAGATTTTTGTTGGCATCGACCATATAGTCCCAGGGATTGGTCTGGTAATGCGAAAAATTGTCATAGTAGATTTCGATTTGGGTGGCGGGGTCGGCAAAAGAACTGCGCAGGGCGGAAAGTGAAAAATCGGGCTGCAATCCGGCCGGAACGCAGACGGAAAAACCGTGGGGATAGTCGGTGAAGCGCTGATAACCAGGCAAGTCCGAATCGGTCTCGATTTTTTTGACATCCGGCCAGGCTCCTGCCGGTGGCAAAGCTGCGGGCTTGCCGTCAACATACCAGAAAACCGGCGCGGCCGGCGTCAGTGCGGCGACCGGGGCGGCGGGAAGCACGATGCAGATCAGAAACAGCAGACAGAGAACCAGCTCTTTTTTGGTGGTTAACGTAGGATCACCTCCAATTATTTTTGCGGGAGGTAGTTTTTCAACCCGCGACGGAAGGCTTCCGTGGTGGCATCATTTTCATCCAGCAGATAGATGCGGCCGGGGCGGCCGGCTTCATCCCAATCGGTCCAACTCCACCAGATGGCGACCTTGATGCGGTCATACTGCGGCATTTCCCGGAACATGTCGTTGATCCAGGCGACTTTGTCGCCGCCGACGGAATTCGAGCCGAACTCGGTGATCATGAACGGTTTGTCGAACCAGTCGGAATAGTCGACGATAACCGGCTTGTAGATGTCATGGAAACTGCGCCATTGTTCGCCGGGGAAATAGGTGCCGGTGTTGTAGCCGGTGATGCCGATGATGTCGACCACATCGTCGCCGGGATAGTACATCAGCGGGTGATTCCATTTGAAGTCGGGCAGGGATACGTCGTGGGGATTCCAGACCCACAGTACATTGTCAACGCCGGCTTCGTCAAACAGCTTGTGGATGTGACGCCAAACCGCCTTGTAAATATCGGTGTCCTTACCGGCGTACATCGCCGAATACCAGCACCAGTCGCCGTTCATTTCATTGTTGAGGCGGAACAGCACCGGATGGCCGAATTCCTTCAGGGCCCGGGCATATTCCCGGAAATACTCGTCATATTGTCGGTCGAGAATGTCGTACATGAGATCCTGGTTTCCCCGGTTCGAGCCGGCCAAGAGCGCGTTGACCGTGTCGGCGTGCGTGGTCTGCATGGTCAGCTCGACAAACCGGCCGTCGGCAAAGCCGGTCCGCAGACCCGCCAGAGGCACCCGCTCATCCAGCGACTGATAGCGGAGAATGAAGCCGAACTTGTAGCCAAGACGCGCTTCCAGTTCTTTGACCTGCCGCAGGCGTTCAGGCGCGATGCAGTCGAAATAGCCCCAACGCAATGGACTCGCCTGGCCGAAATATTTGGCCTGAAACGCCTGGGTTTCCTTACTCAGCTTCGTTTTGGCCGGGGCTGGCTGGCGGAAGATGCCGGGAGCGCCGCGCCGCTCGGCCAGCTGAAAGCTGTGCAAAATCTCCAGGTCGTTGTCGATGGGCTCGGCGGACTTGATGAAGATGGTATAGGCCTGATCCGGGTAGCGCAACACTTCCAGGCTGGCATAATGGTTGCGATCGCCGGGAACGGCCGTCAGCGGGGCGCGCGACCACTTGATACGGTTGACGGTGAAACCGTTCCACTGGAAGGTTTCCCGGACGGCGAGATGATGACGCGGCGAAGAATCAAGGAATTTGTTGGCGTAATACATATAGTCGCGCGGATTGGACACGGATTCGGTGAAGTTGTCGGCGTAGACTTCGATCCGGGTGGGACCGTCGCCGAAGGAACTGCGCACGGCTGACAGGGAAAAGTCGGGGGTCAGGCCGGCCGGGATGCAAACGGAATAGCCGTGGGCATGGTCTATAATCCGCCGGTAACCGGGCAGGGCCGGGCAGGCGGCGACTTCCTTCAAGTCATTCAAGGGTTCGCCGGAATCGGCGCCAGCGGCCCGGCCGTTGATGTAAAACGGCGGCGGCGGAACCGCCTGGGCGGGTTCGATGGCTCGGGCCGGTGCAACAGGAAGGCCCAGCAGCAGACAAGATAGTCCGAGAGTGACAAGCTTTTTCGTGTAGTTGGCCAATGAAGTTCCTCCATATTCTCAAGGTATTTTGTCCGGCTCCGGGTTTGCTGGACCTTTCTTTTCGGAATAGGACAGGCAGGCTTGGCCGGAAGCCTGGAACACCATCAGGGAGGGCATGATTTTTCCCTTGAAGCCCATCGCCCGACAGCCATAAGGAAAAGAATTGTCCCAGGTGACATAAAAATGTTGGCACCAATGGCAGGAAATACGACGCGGATTTTTGCTCATGGCGGGTTGCCGCCGGGTATTACGCCGTCGAGATTGAAGAATGGGATGAAGGACTCCGAAGCAGTGCCTCCTTCCTGAATGAAGCCGTTTTCCAGGCCCAGCGACAACGCGAAATCGATCAACCCGTCATACTCGGCCGCCGACAGCGGGCGTTCCAGCTCCTGATAATCCCCCATTCCCGGTTGCGGGGTATATTGATTCATCAGGCTGAACCAGATGTCCGGACCGAAGTTTTCCCGGATCGCCCGCAAGATCCGGCGCGAGTCTTCGGCCTGGCCGGGCAGGGCCAGATGGCGGATGATGATACCCTGCCGCAGTAACCCTTCTTCATCGAACACGCAATCGCCCACTTGCTGGATCATGGCAGAGATCGACCGAATGGCATGGGAAAAATAACCCGGCGCTCGGGAATAACGGACTGCCAGGGTCTCGTCGCAATATTTCAGGTCCGGCAGATAGATGTCGACCCAGCCCCGCAATGCTTCGATGGTTTCCAGACTGTCATAGGCGGCCGTGTTATAGACGACCGGCAGATGGAAACCGGAATCCCGGGCGAGCGCCAGGGCCGCGATGATTTGGGGAACATAGGGGGTGGGCGTCACCAGGTTGAGATTGTGTGCTCCCCGCTGCTGTTGCTCCAGAAAAATGGCGGCCAGCCGGTCGACGGGAATATCGGCTCCCCGGTCCTGCTGGCTGATGGAGCGGTTTTGACAGAATACGCAGGCCAAATTGCAGCGGGAAAAGAAAACGGTACCCGACCCCCGCGTGCCGGAAATGCACGGTTCTTCCCAATGGTGGAGCGAAGCCAGCGCGACGCGCGGCAATGCGCCGGCGCGGCAGAACCCGGTTTGACCGGCAGTCCGGTCGACGCCGCAGCGGCGGGGACAGAGGCGGCAGGAACGGAGCGGGGTCAAAAATTCTTCAACTTGCGGTTTATTCATACCAATAATTATTGGACGACAAACCGCCGGTTTCCTGCTATGATTCATATATATCCATCAACCAAGGAGGTCTTTGACGTTTCGTCAAGAATTACTATTTATTATGAAAAAGACCAATGCAGCCAGATTACTGGACAAACTGAAAATTGAATACGAAATCCGGGAATATGAAGTGGATGAAACCGATCTGAGCGCCGGCAATGTTGCCGGCAAGGTCGGTTTGCCGCTGGAACGGGTGTTTAAAACTTTGGTGGCGCGTGGGGACAAGACCGGGGTGATCATGGCCGTGGTACCTGGCGGCGCGGAACTCGACCTGAAGGCGTTGGCGGCTGTCAGCGGCAACAAACGGGTCGAGATGGTTCATCTGAACGAGGTGCTGCCCCTGACGGGATATATCCGGGGTGGAGTGTCGCCGTTGGGCGCTAAGAAAAACTATCCTGTCTATTTGGACCACACGGCATTGGACCAGACTTCCATTTGCGTCAGCGCCGGCATGCGGGGAATGCAGATTTTGCTGCGGCCGCAGGACCTGGTGCAGGCCACCCGTGCTACGGTCGGTGAAATCGGGCGCGGGGCGGGCGCGGACAACGGGGACGCAATGAATGTCCAACAAGGTTGTTAAAGGAGTTATTGGCAGTCTTCTGACGCTGTATCTCGCGTCCTTCGCCGGCAGTCCCCTCGTCTGGGCGGCGACGGCGCAGGAAGGCGACGTGGGGGACCGGGTGCTGGCGATCCAGTTGCGCCTGATCGATCTTGGCTACAACATTCCCAAGGCGACCAGCGAGTTTGACGAGCGGACCACCCGGGCGGTACTGACCTATCAGAAGGAGGCCCGGCTCAACCAGACCGGCGTGGTGGACGAGATCACCTGGCATTTCCTGATGGATTACGGCAAAGGCGGCAACTACGGAAAACAGGAGGTGGCCCGCCTGCTCAATATTGCCCTGCGCTTCGGCGGCGTGCCGTATGTGTGGGGCGGCGCCACTCCCACCGGGTTTGACTGTTCCGGGTTTGTCCAGTATGTATTCGGGCAGATCGGCGTGAATCTGCCCCGGACCGCCGATGTGCAGTACGAGTTGGGCCGCAAAGTCATGCGGGCCGATTTGCAGCCCGGCGATCTGGTGTTTTTTGAGACGTACGAGCCGGGCGCTTCCCATGACGGAATATACGTCGGCGACGACCGGTTTGTGGCTGCCAATTCCGGGACGGGAGTGACGGTCGCCGCCTTGTCCGATCCCTATTGGAGCAGCCGCTATCTCGGTGCGCGGCGACTGTTTTAATGAACCGGAACTGAAAGGATGAGAATGTGAAAAAGGTTGTTTTGTCGTTTCTGGTTTTGTTGCTGCTGGCGTTGCCGGGCTGCACCAAAGCCGCCCCCGTGCTGACTGAGGCGGAGTTCGCCGATCCGTATGTTCCACTGACGATCCGTCAGGCGGACGGGACCGTGGTCGACACCGCCCTGTCCGCGTATGTCCGTCGGCATGAAGTACTCGTGCCGCTGGCGGCGGTGACCGACTATCTGAATCGGGACTATTTGGTGGCTGCGGATGGTGCCGGCTTGACCGTCACCGTGGCCGCGCCGAAGTTTGCGTTGGAAACTCCGCGCCTTACGGAACTGATCAAGGACGGGGTGGATTTCCGCGTCAATGCGGTACCGGTTTTCGGTTCGCCGCATATTAATCTTCGCGGGCTGGAAAAACTGCTGGGCATCACCATCGGTCGTTCCGACGACGGGAAACGCCTGGTCGTCGCCCAAATCGCCGATTCGACGAACGCTGTTGGAGTCGCCGCTCCCGGTTTGCGCAAACTCCGGCAGCCGTTTCAGCCGACCGGCAAAATCAGCCTGGTCTGGGACCATGTTCTGGGCGAACCGGCCGATCTGGCCCAGGAAGAGAAGATTCCGGGCCTGACAGTGATTTCACCGACCTGGTTCGCGGTGACGGACAACCGGGGAACGGTGGCCAGCAAGGCCGACTGGAAATACGTGCAGGATGCGCATGACAAGGGCTACAAGGTCTGGCCCCTGATTTCCAACAGCTTCGATCCCGACCTGACCAAGGAGTTCCTGGCGGATGACGCGGCGCAGGACCGGACGGTGCGTCAACTGCTGCTGTTTACGGCGCTGTACGATCTGGACGGCATCAATATCGATTTCGAAAATGTCTATGATGACGACAAGGACCGTCTGACGGCCTTTGTGGCGAAACTGGCGGACCGGCTGCGGGAACAGCGGGTGGNNNACCGATGTGGTCGAACTGTTACGACCGGGCGGCGTTGGCCAAGCTGGTCGATTATTATATGGTCATGACCTACGACGAGCACTGGCGGACCAGTCCGGTGGCCGGCTCGGTCGCGTCCATCGGCTGGGTGGAACGGGGCATCGTCAATACCCTGCAGTCGGTGCCGAAGGAAAAATTGCTGATGGGTGTGCCTTTCTATACGCGGGAATGGCGCGAAAGCGACAATGACCGGGTTCGCTCGTCGACATTATGGATGGNNATATCCGGGTGGCCCGCTACAACCTGAAACCGCAATGGCTGTCCGCCGCCGGTCAGCACTATATCGAGTACGGCGACGGCGCCTACCGTTATAAGGTGTGGATCGAGGATGAGAAATCCCTGGCGTTGAAGGCGGAACTGGCCAAAAAGTACGATCTGGCGGGGGTGGCTGCCTGGCGGAAGGGCTTTGAGAAGCCTGGAATCTGGAATGCGGTGCATTTGGCGCTGGGAAAACCGTCGCCGGCGGAGCCCCGACCAATGGAGCCGGCAACGGAGAACTGGTCGCTGAAATCCATTATGGACAAACTGAAAGGAGCGGCCGGGGAAGGAGCATCGGAATGAAATTACTCATCAGTCTGTGGAGTGTTTTCTTACTGTTGGGGATGCTGCCGGTTCAGGCGGCGGTCGTCGGCTATGTGCCGATGGATGACCGGCCGGTGAACCTGGAATATGTGGCGGATACGGCGCGGGCCGCCGGCGAGACGATCGTGACGCCGCCGGTGCTGAATATTGCCGGCCGGCAACGGCCGGGAAACGTGCCCGGCCTGTGGGACTGGGTCTTTGAACAGGGCGCGGTCAGCGACGCGATGGTATTGTCCGCCGACTCCCTCGTTTATGGCGGCCTGGTCGCCTCACGGACTCATTTTGACAGCGAGGCCGAAC
Organism: Negativicutes bacterium UBA1444; assembly: GCA_002329525.1. Taxonomy (GTDB): domain Bacteria; phylum Bacillota; class Negativicutes; order UBA1444; family UBA1444; genus UBA1444. The sequence goes on along the minus strand of DCTI01000250.1, from coordinate 6,530 downwards.
TGTCGGCGCGGCTGGAAAAGTTCCGCGAACTGAAACAACGTTATCCGGCACTTCGACTGTATGTTTTCAACACAATCATGCGGACGCCGAAAATGAGCGCCGGATCTACCGAACCGCCCTATTACGAACAGCTGGGGCCGAGCATTTTCCGGATTACGGCGTTGGAAGACAAACGGGAAATTGTCGGACTTACCGCTGGGGAAACGGCGGAGCTGGCCCAGTTGATTGTGCGGGTGCCGGCGGTGAACCTCGCCGACTGGCGGACACGCCGGGCGAAAAACTACCGGATCAATGAACAGCTGCAACAACTGGCGCGGGAAGGAACCTTCGAATATCTGTTGCTGGGCCGGGACGATGCCTCGCCGTTGTCGGCGTCGCACCAGGAGGCCCGGCATCTTCAGACGAGCGGGGCCGGGATGGCCGCGAGCCGTTATCTGTCGATTCCGGGCGCGGATAACCTGGGGATGAGCCTGGTGGTTCAGGCCATCAATGATGTCAATTTCCGGCTGCCGCTTGTGAAAGTTTTTTATGCGCCGGGCGCCGGCGGGGCGACGGTTGCTTCCTACGAGGACCGGCCGTTGTCGGAGAGCATTCCGCAACACATTGTCGTTGCCGGTGGCGTGAAAGCCGACTGGGTGGAGCGACCGGACCTGGTGCTGGCAGTCAACAGCCCGGCCGACGGGAGGACCCGGGAGGCGAATCAGCCCGGCAACGTGATGCAGGCAAATCCGGCAGTGCGGACGTTCGTGGGCAGGGTCCGTTCGGATGTCGAGGCCGGCCGGCATGTTGCGGTCGGCGACGTTTCGTTTGCAAACGGCGCGGACAATTCCCTGCTGCCGCTGCTGAAGGAACAGGGATTATTGGATCGTCTGGCGGCTTATTCCGGCTGGAACACGGCCGGCAATACGCTGGGGTACGCCGTTGGTCAGGGGATGCTGTCACCGTTCATGCCAGACGGGCAGCGCAAGAAAATGCTGGCGGTGCGCTATCTCGACGACTGGGGGTATCAGGCCAATATCCGGGGACAGCTGTATGAAGAGGTCGTTTACCCGGCGGGCAACGACGGGCAATGGCTGAATACGCTGAAACCGCGGGTGACCAAAGCGGCAACGGCAAAAATCCGCCGGTTCGCCGCGGTGAATCTTTGGCCAATGACGATAGAGGATATCTGGGTGGAATTCCCCTGGAACCGGATGTTTGAACTGGGAGTACATATCCGGTAGAGGAGGTTCGTCGATGAAATATTTCCCGGGAAATATCGTTTGCCGGTTGCTACTGGCCGTCGTTCTGATTTTGACGGCGGTGACCCCGGCGCAGGCGGTGACGCCGGAACGGCTGGGCCTCGGCCTGGTGGATGTGAAGACGCTCGATCCCGCCATTATTATCGATCTCAAATATGCCACCACTGACAACTTTACCGGGCAGGTGCTGTACCCATCGACTCGCTGCCTGCTGCGCGAATCCGTTGCCTGGCGGCTTTTGCAGGTCCAGCGTGACTTGCAGAGCCAAGGGCTGGGGCTGAAGGTGTTCGACGGTTATCGGCCGCTGACCGTGCAACGCAAAATGTGGTCGATTGTTCCCGACGAAAACTATGTTGCCAACCCGGCGACGGGGTCCCGGCACAATCGGGGCGCCTCCGTGGATGTCGGTTTGGTCGATTCGGCCGGTCGTGAATTGCCGATGCCGTCAAAGTTCGACGAGTTTTCGGAGCGATCCCATCTGGATTTTGAGGATGCGCTGGCGGATACGCTGCGCAACCGGCAAATCTTGCAGACGGCGATGCGAAAGGGAGGCTTTTTGCCCGTGACGACCGAATGGTGGCACTTTGATGCGCCGGACTGGCGAGATTTCGTGGTGGCCGACGCTGACCCCCGCCTGGTTCCAGGGCCGGCGGCCGAACAGGTGCTGGCGGTGGCGGAGCCGGCACCGGGGCAGGTGGCCAGTGTGCTGTGGGGACTGGAGAAGACGCCGCAAGGCTGGCGGAATGTTTTGGGACCCATTCCCGTGGTGCTGGGACGATCGGGAATTGCCGCATTCGAACAAAAACGGGAAGGCGACGGCAAGACGCCGCGAGGCGTTTTTGGGCTGGGACCGGTGTTCGGCTATGCCGCGACGGCGTTGACCCGCATGCCCTATCGCCAGGCCACGGCGGAAGACGTCTGGATCGACGAGCCGTCTTCGCCGCGTTACAATCAGTGGGTCAAAGGAATTCCGGCGAAAGAATCGCATGAAAAAATGCGACGCACCGACGGCCTGTACCAGTTGGGCATCGTTATCGGCTACAACACCGATCCGGTTGTGCCCGGCCGGGGCAGCGCAATCTTTTTGCATGTCTGGAAAGGAGCGGGACAATCGACCTCGGGCTGCGTGGCCATGGCCCTGCCGGATCTGGAACGGGTGGTCGCCTGGCTGGACCCGGCCCGGCAACCGCTCATTATTTTGGGGTATCAGGGAGAATGACAGGATGGAAATCAAAGTGTTCAGCGGCGGAATCTGTTTGCTGGTGATGCTGGGGATCTTTTCCCTTTCATCGTCCTGTCTGGCGGCGACACCGGAAACGGCCGGATTGCCGGGGGTGTCGGCGGCGATGTTGCAGGCGAATTTCTGGATCGAGCGCGTGCCGGCGCCGCAACGGGTCATCCTGACACCGGCGCAGATCGCCGAATTCAACCGGGCCATTCTCGCGGCGCTGCCGCAGACCATGGCGGATTTCGACCGTTTCCCGGAGATGGTCGACAGGAACACTTTGCAACGCTGGCTGGCGGCGGACCGGCTGCCCCGGGGTGCGGAACGCTATTCGCAGGGGGAACTTTTGACCGGGACTTTTTATGACCGGTTGGCGCAAAATCTGAATCTGCGGGGGCTGCGGGAGATGAACCCGGTCCGCTGGGGATTTACCGTACGCCGGACCGATCTCCGGACATTTCCGACCAGCACGGCCTCCAGTGAAGATGATGAATCCGACGATTTCGACCTGTTTCAGGAGACCGCGGTCAACATCGCCGAGCCGCTGGCCGTGCTCCATCGCAGCAGCGATGGAGCCTGGCTATATGTGCAGATTTATAATTACCGGGGGTGGCTGCGGGCTGCGGATGTTGCGCTGTCGTCATCCCGGCAGGTCTGGAATGAAAAACGCCGCAGCACCAAATTTTTGGTGATCACTGGGACCAAGGTTGTGCCACGCGAGGCAGTGATGGGGAAACCGGTTCCGGACTGGCGGGCCGGCATGGGAGCCCGGTTGCCGCTATTGGGAATGGAGCAGGGCGGTTATGCGGTGGAGATTCCGTTGCGCAATAGCGATGGGAACGTTTACTGGCACAAAGCCTGGATCCACGGCAAGGCGGATGTATCCAGCGGATTTTTGCCTTATACCCGGGCGAATATCCTGCGCCAGGCCTTCAAGATGCTGGGGGAAGATTACGGTTGGGGCGGCCTGGGTGAGGGTCGCGACTGTTCCTCGTTCATCATGGATATATACAACGTGTTCGGGATTTGGTCGCCCCGCAACGCCGACCAGCAGGAACGGGTCCCCGGACACCGGATCGGCCTTCAGGGAGTTGCGGATACGGCCGTTCGCTATAATCTGCTGGGTCGGGCTGAACCGGGCGCGACGCTGCACATGCGGAATCATGTGATGCTATATCTGGGCCAGGCTGGCGGCAAACATTTCGCTATTCACAGTTTGGGCAGCTATGGCGACGCAACCCGGCCCCACGCCGATGGAACACTTCCCCGCGTCGAAGTGATGCGGGTGGTGGTCGGTGGACTGGATCTTCGACTGCGGAGCGGTCGGCGTTTTGTTGAGGTGTTGTCGTCGGCGAACAACTGGCAGCCATAGGTGGAATCTTCTCCGGTCCGTAGCGCAAACGATGAAGGGGGCAGACAAAATGAAAAAACGTTCCGTGGTCCTGCTGCTGACGCTGGCTCTGGTGATGACAAATCTTCCAGCCGCATCGGCGGCCTTCGAGTGGCCGGTACCCGAGTGGAACATTCCGTTTGTCGGCACGATGAAAACGCCGGATGGTTTTTCGGCAGTGGAAGTCAAAGACTTCCGCCTGTTCATCGAACAGGAAAAGAAAGACCTGCTGAACCCTAAAAAAACCGCCGCAACGAAGCCCAAAGCCGCGAAACCGGATACTCCGTTTCCCGAACTGCCGGCGGGCCTACCGCCGATTTTGACGGAAACCGTGCCAACCGATCCGGATGCCTTGACGAAACGCTTCCTGAAATCGGACTTTGCCTTGTACCACCTGAGCATGGACGACGGCGAAGCGATTCATTCGGCCTGGTTTTTGATCGCCCGCGACGGCGACGAGATTCCGGCGAACGTAAACATCTTTACGGCGGATGTGGCGCCGGAACAGCTGGCAAAGCTGGACGAAGTGAAAAAATGGGTGGATGACAACATCCACAAAGCTCAATACACGGATGAAAAAAATAAAGTCAGCCTGAAAATGCTGCAGATGTTGCCGATCCAGGCCTACAAGCGGGAAACCGGCAAGATGTGGACGACGGCCGGCCGGGCGATGATCACCGTGGAAGGCATGCCGTTCGCATTTTTCACGCGGGTCTTTGCCCTGAACATCGACAACCATCTGACAGTCGGCATTTTGGGTGGCTTTGACGGTGAACGATCGTTCTGGGATCCGGTGGTGCGCGATTTGCTGCTGGGCCTGAAAGAACCGGTGATCCCCCGGTAAGTGATGACAACGGAATGGACGGCAGACAGCAGGTTCTTTTTCGACTTGCAACAAATTATTAATCCGTAAATACAGACAAGTTGAAAAAATGTTGATAATGAGATACAATCTGTCTGCTGAGCTAAATTTTCGTTATCATCAAACACCAAAACTTATACAGGGGGAAATAGTGCATGGACAAAGCGGAAAAACAGGGAAAAATGGTGTATCTGTTTGAAGAAGGTCGCGCCAATATGCGTTCGCTGCTGGGCGGCAAGGGCGCCGGTCTGGCGGAAATGACCCGCATCGGCTTGCCGGTGCCGCCGGGCATTACAATCACCACGGAAGTTTGCCGCCAATATTATAAAGTCGGCAATCGTTTCCCGGATGGATTGAAGGAACAAATTGAAGCGGGATTGGCGGATATCGAGAAGAAGACCGGTAAGATCTTCGGCGACGCCACGAACCCGCTGTTGCTCTCCGTTCGTTCCGGCGCGGTTTTCTCGATGCCCGGAATGATGGACACGATTCTCAACCTGGGCCTGAATGACGTCACTGTCGAAGGTATGGCCGCCGCCACGGCGAACCGCCGGTTCGCCTTCGACGCCTATCGTCGTTTTATCCAGATGTTCGGCGATGTGGTGCTTGAGATTCCCAAGCACGACTTCGAGGAATTGCTGACGAAACGCAAAGAACTCCAGGGTGTCAAGTTTGACCAGGAACTGACCGACGAATCGCTTGCAGCGGTGGTGGCGGACTATAAGAAGCTGGTGGTCGACCAGTCCGGCCGTCCCTTCCCGCAGGACCCGGTGGAACAACTGTTCATGGCGGTGGAAGCGGTCTTCCGCTCCTGGAACAACGAGCGGGCGATCGTGTACCGCAACCTGAACCGGATTTCGCATGATCTGGGGACCGCGGTCAACATCCAGTCAATGGTATTCGGCAACATGGGCGACGATTGCGGCACCGGCGTGGCCTTTACCCGGAACCCGTCCACCGGCGAGAAAGCCTTGTACGGCGAGTTCCTGACCAACGCCCAGGGCGAAGACGT
>DCTI01000250.1:0-681 GCA_002329525.1 Negativicutes bacterium UBA1444 | reverse complement strand
ATGCTGCAGACCCGCAACGGCAAACGGACCGGCCGGGCCGCCGTGCAGGTCGCCTATGACTTGGTGCAGGAAAACATCCTGACGCCAGCGGAAGCGATCATGAAGGTGGAACCGGCGCACATCGAGCAACTGATGCACCGGACGATCGACCCGAAGGCCAAATTGAACGTCATCGCCAAAGGCCTGCCGGCTTCGCCGGGCGCCGCTTCCGGCGCCGTGGTGTTCGATGCCGATACGGCCGCGAAAAAAGCGGCCGAAGGAATCAAGACGCTGCTGGTCCGCATGGAGACTACGCCGGAAGATATTCACGGCATGGTGGCGGCCCAGGGCATTCTGACCAGCCGGGGCGGCATGACCAGTCACGCGGCGGTCGTGGCCCGCGGCATGGGCAAACCTTGCGTCAGCGGTTGCGATGCGCTGAAAATTGATTATGAAAACCAGACGGCCACTGTGGCCGGACAGGTCATCAAAGCCGGCGACATACTGTCGATCGACGGCAGCACCGGCCGGGTCATCCTGGGCGCCGTTCCCGTGGTGGACGCAATTTTCTCCAAGGAATACGAGCAGGTCCTGAAATGGGCTGACAGTCTCGCCCGCATGAAAGTCCGCGCCAACGCCGACACGCCGGAAGACGCCGAGCGCGCTCGCGCCTTCGGGGCCCAGGGCATCGGCCTGACCCGC
>DCTI01000220.1 GCA_002329525.1 Negativicutes bacterium UBA1444 | reverse complement strand
CCAGATGGTTTCCCGGTCCATGTCGGCATTGTGGATGTTCAAGATCCGGCCCTCCCAGGCATTCACCGGGGCGGCGAAGTCGTTCTGGGTCGCCGCCGTATGCGTATGCCCCGACACCCACAGGAACACTTGCGGATGCTGCCGCAGAATCTGGGCGAGCGCTTTGTCCGGCTGCGCAACAAAATCCGGTGTATTGATACTTTCACGATAGTTGGTCAGGGTCCCTTTCAGCGGGGCATGGAAAAAAATGATGGTCGGCCGGCCGGTATTGGCGGCCAGTTCCTGCCGCAGCCAGTTCAGCTGTTCTTCGGACATCTGCGTCAGTTGGCCGGAATCCAGGGAATCCACCGACAAATAAATCAGCAGATATTGGCCGGCCTTTTGACTGTAATACACCTTCGGTAAATGAAAGGCATCCCGGAATTTCCGGATTTTTTCCGCGCGCAGGGCGGCGTCGCCGCGAACCCGCGTGCCGAATCGCGACAAGCTGTCCTCATAGATATAATCGTGATTGCCGAGCACGATGGCCAAAGGTTTGCGATACTGTGAAAAGTAGCCGGACGCATATTCCCGTTCCTTATCCGTGCCAAACCCGGCCACCAGGTCGCCGATCACCGCGACCCGCCACACATCATCCCAGGAATTCACATCGGCCCGAACTTTGTTTTTGGCGGCGATGATCTTCTGTTGCCGCTCTGTATCCTTGACCTCCGGCCGAACCGGCAGATGAATGTCCGACAGCACGACGACGCGATAAACCTCCGCCGTCGGCGAGGACAGCCGGGAATACTCCGCAGCCGCCCACCAGCCAATCAGCAATACAGCCAGAACCAAAACCGGCGCCTGCCAGCGCTGCCGCCATGACATGGACTCAACCTCCCGAATTCCGTGAAACATTCCGGAGCCGGTGATGCCTCACCGGCTCCCCGGTTTAGAAATACTGTGCCGTGATTGCNNTCCAGCAATTGCAGAACAGTGTAGCGGACCCGGATTTCTTTGGCGTGAAGGATTCCGTGATACAGGTCGGCTTTGGTGATTCCGACCTCGGACGGCCGGACCGGAGCGCCGGTTTGCTTCAGCCAGTTCTCGATCTGCAACGGCGAAGGCCCCGCTTGCAAAATGCTCACGATGGCCGGCCAGTTGCGCCGAATGGCGGCAAGTCGTTTCAGCCGGTCATTCGGGGAATGGCGATTGCCCGATTGCTCCAGCTTCAGGATACCGGCCGCCGAATTCTTGAACACCGACTGGATCCTGGCTTCCCAGTCAGCGCGTTGAAATTCGGCTGCCTTGCGTTCGGCGGCGGCCCAGTCCACCTGCTCCCGCGCCAGCTTTTCACCCAGTTTCCCCATAATGACCGACGCAATCCCCACTTTCGTTCCGTGGAGAACCGCCGCTTTGCCATCCAGCAGGAACATCATCTCCCAAAAGTGCGACAGATGATGCTCCGAGCCCGAAGCCGGCCGGGAACTCCCGGCGAAACTCATGGCGATCCCGGTGAGGACCAGCCCTTCCATCAGGTTTTGAACAGCCGCGTCCTCCCGCCGGCACAAGCCGTCCATGCCATCAATGCAACGTTGGACCGATTTTTCCACGAGGGCGGTCACCACATCGCAATAATATTCGTCTTCAATGAGGGCGCCGAGTTTCCAGTCCCGCAGGGCCGAGAACTTGCCCAGCATGTCGCCGAGACCGGCCGCGACCATTTTCATGGGCGCCCGTTTCAGCACCTCCACATCGCCAATGATCGCCTTCACATTCGTTGACGGATAGGATACCTTCACATTATCCACGATCAGCGCCGCCCCGTCGGAAGCAAAGCCGTCCATTGAAGGCGCTGTGGCGACCACGAGATAAGGAACTTTAGTCTTATGGCTCGCAAACTTCGCCAGGTCGTTCAACACGCCGGTTCCTACCGTGATGATGACATCGGTGTCCGGCGGAAACCGCAGGAAAAATTCGCCGAGGGCGGTTTCATCCGGTACCAGCTCATTTTTTCTCTGATAAACCAGCGAGTCGACCCGGAACTGGCCCTGCAACGATTCTGCCACGGCCCGGCCGGCGGCCTGGTACGTATGCTCGTCGGCCAGAATGAACACATTCCGAAACCCGGCTTCCCGCAAGATTTGCGGAATTCTCCGGATCGCGCCGGTTTCGATGATTACCGTCTCCAGGTTGACGCTGTGGGTTCTGCCGCATTCACAGGCAAATTCATGTCCCAAGAAATCCGTACTGCGCAGATCCCCTACCTCGGCAGCATTAAGCTTCAAGTCCACCATCTCCTTGAAAATATCGGTACGTTTAGCCGTGCAGGCCCTTTGCCGCCAGAATCCTGAGCGCCGGTTCCGGATTATTCACGGTGACAAGCCTCGCCCCACATTCCAGGGACTGCAGCACTTGCTCGTCGGTGTCCGGACAATACGACCAGGGCAGAATTCCCCGCCCCTCGAATTTCTGGACGAGTTCCGGAGTCAGGTATTTCATGGCGATTCCCACGGCGTACATCTTGGAATACGTTCCCTGCTCCCCCGC
>DCTI01000261.1:1869-3024 GCA_002329525.1 Negativicutes bacterium UBA1444 | reverse complement strand
AACAAAATCGACCGCTTCGGCCGGGATCCGTTCGAGCTGATGGATGAACTGGAGAAGGTGCTCGGCATCCGCGCCTGTCCGATGAACTGGCCGGTGGGAATCAACGGCGATTATCGGGGCGTGTACAACCGCCAGTTGAAACAGGTCGAACTGTTTGAAGCCGACGGTTCGCATGGCAGCAATATTATCAAATCCAAAGTCGGCGACCTGAATGACGAGAATTTTTCCCGCCTGTTGCCGGCCGACATCCACGGCCAGCTTTGCCATGATATTGAGTTGCTCGATCTGGCCGGCGATTCCTTCAGTATGGAAGCGGTGCAACAGGGCGAGCTGAGCCCGATGTATTTCGGCAGTGCTCTGACCAACTTCGGGGTCCGGGCTTTCCTGGAGGAGTTTTTACGTCTGGCGCCGCCGCCGTCGCCCCGATTGGCCCAAGAGGGGCTGATCCGGCCGGAGGACGAAGGCTTCAGCGCGTTCGTGTTTAAAATTCAGGCTAACATGAATCCGGCGCACCGCGACCGTCTGGCGTTCGTGCGGATTTGTTCCGGCAAATTCACGCGGGGGATGACCGTGCGGCACAAGCAGTCGGGCCGGACGCTGGCNNTGGAACGCACGATCGTGGAGGAAGCGTATCCGGGAGATGTCGTCGGCTTGTTCGATCCCGGCATCTTCGCCATTGGCGACTCGATCTGCGAACCGGGACTGGATGTCACATTCGAGGATTTTCCGGTGTTTCCGCCGGAACGGTTCGCGAAAGTGCAGGCGAAGGCCACCCTGAAACGCAAACATTTCATCAAGGGGATCACCCAGCTGGGGCAGGAAGGCGCCATCCAGATCTTCCAGCAGCCGAACGCCGCCGACCAAGGGTATGTGATCGGCGTGGTGGGGCAATTGCAGTTTGAAATTCTGGCGTACCGTCTGCAATACGAATATGGCGTCTCGATCGATATCCAGTATCTGCCGCACACGGCGGCCCGCTGGCTGGTGCAGGACCCGACGGATACCCAGCCGTTGAAGTACATGGATGAAAATCTGATCGTGCGGGACCGCTTCGACCGGCCGGTGGTGCTGTTCCTCGGCAACTGGCAGATGAACTGGACGATCGAACAGAATCCCCAGGCCCAGTTTTTGTCGGCGCCGCCTAGGTGAGTAACA
>DCTI01000261.1:0-1801 GCA_002329525.1 Negativicutes bacterium UBA1444 | reverse complement strand
GCTTAACCTCCGCTTATCTCATGCTTTCCTGATTTTGTCGATTTGTTGATAACTGGCGATAACGCAGCGGCGCTTTGCCTGCGTCCAATGGCGGTGTCCTGTGGTTGCGCACGAAAATTTTTGTGAATGCTTGACAAATTGTTCGGACTTTCACTATAATAACACATGGCGGACAAAATCTGCCGATAACTGAATAGCAATCAGTCCATGTGAAGTTTGCGGAACCCGACGGTGCACCGGCGGCAACCGTAAATGAATGGAACTCTGGAGAGCCCCTGTCAGCAGGGCGCCGAAGGTGCAAATCGGCCGGATCGGTCGGTGAAACTCTCAGGCAAAAGGACAGAGATGATGGAGCGACCTCGCGAGGGGTTGTGCCGTTGCCTTTTTTGCGCATGTCCAGAGTCAGATCGAAAGATTTGACTCTTTTCATTTGAGAGCCTTCCGCTGTTGACGGGCCGCCGAGCATCCGGCATGGCAGTTGGTCCAGCCAAGAGGGGAAAGGGGAGTTTGTCAAATGAAAAACAAGAATCTGGTTCTGATCACGCTTCTGGTATTGACAATGCTGACGGGAAGTTTGCTGGCGGGATGCGGTAAAGGCGCCGACTCCAACAGCATCAAGATCGGTCTGCTGAATGAGATGACCGGCGGCAACGCGACCTTTGGCACTTCCGCAGCCAACGGGGCCAAAATGGCGTTCAAGGAAATCAACGCCAAAGGCGGCGTACTGGGCAAACAAATTCTGGCGGTCATCGCCGACAATAAAAGCGAACCTTCGGAATCGGCCAACGCGATGACCAAATTGGCGACGCAGGATAACGTCGTAGCGGTGACCGGCGTGTTCGCCAGCTCGAACGCCATTGCCGCCTCCAGTGTGGCCGAGGCGACCAAGACGCCGTTCCTGGCGGTCGGTGCCACCAACCCGAAAGTCACAGTGGACGAAAAGACCAAAAAGGTCAAAGATTACACGTTCCGCGTCTGCTTCATCGATCCGTTCCAGGGAACGGTGGGCGCCAATTTCGTTCTCAACACCCTGAAACTGAAAAAGGCCGCCATCATGGTGGACAACAGCAGCGACTACAGCAAAGGGCTGGCCGCCTTCTTTAAGGAATCCTTCACCAAGGGCGGCGGCAGCATCCTGTCGGAAGAAGCCTATCTGCAAAAAGACCAGGACTTCAAGGCGGTACTGACGAAACTGAAGTCGCTCAATCCGGAAGTTATTTATGTACCCGGCTATTATGAGGAAGTCGGCAAAATCGTGAAGCAGGCCCGGGAAATGGGTATTGTCGCGCCGATCATCGGCGGCGACGGCTGGGATTCGCCGAAGTTGGTCGAGCTGGGCAGTGCGCCGGCCCTTAACAACACTTTCTTCACCAATCACTATTCCGTCGACGACAACAGCCCGGCGTCCAAGGCCTTCGTGGAAGCCTACAAGAAGGAATACGGTCAGAATCCGGACGCACTGGCGGTGCTCGGCTATGATGCGGCGAAACTTCTGATCGATGCCATCCAGCGCGCCAATAGCCTGGACAAAGGCAAGATCCAGGCAGCGTTGGCCAGCACCAAAGCCTATCCGGCCATTACCGGCGCCACGACGCTCAATGCCAGCCATGATGCGGTCAAGAGCGCGGTCATCATCGAAATGAAGGACGGCAAGCAGATTTACAAGGCAACCGTCAAGCCATAACAGGAATTTGACAATTTGTGCCGAACAAGAGAGATGTGGGGAAATCCTGCATCTCTTTTTGATTTTTTGAATCTACCCGGGATACGGGGGAGGGATGGCCATGCATCCGCATATGAA
>DCTI01000239.1 GCA_002329525.1 Negativicutes bacterium UBA1444 | reverse complement strand
AAAAACCGCCGGGAAAAAACGTTGCAACGAGATCAGCGTGGCACCCATGATCAATAGAACATAAAGAGCCAGCCCCAAGATACGGGCAATGCCGGTGCCCGCCCGATGCAAGCCAAGCTCCATCATCATCTGCACCTGTTCGTCCGTAACCACATCACCCCGCCGGACTACAATCTGGCCGCTTTTCACCGTAATCCGGATCGGTTCCATTTTTCGCAGGGCCGCCTGGCGTCGCAGTTCCGTTTCCCGTTGGTTTAAGACGAAGTTCGGGCGCAACTGCGGTTGAATGACATCCGCCAGTACCTGCGCTCCGACGTCGCCANNTCGCCAAAGCCTAATTTCTCAATGTCGGAATTCGCCTGTCGGCGGACGTTCTCGAGTTCTTCATCCCGAATTCCCCGATACAGATATTTTCGTAAAATCGTACGGGCAGCTTCTTCGAGTTGATCCACTTCCGCCGGTGCTATCACCGGCAACAGTGTGATTGTTTTTTCCGGCAATAACCCCGTCATCAGGCCTTTAAGCCGATTTGCCCGTTCTTCCGGCGTCTTGAGGGACTTATCCGTCTGGACAGTCCGAACTGCCCGAAAAATTCGGTTCACCTCATCTTCCGCCGTTACCGCGGCGCCGGTGTCCAGATCATATACGTTCGCAACTCCCGCCAGAACTTCCGCTTCCAGCTTCTTGGTCCGTGGCTCATCGACAAACGAAACCGTCCGGGGCGCTACCACATCCCGGTCGCTGACTTGCCCCACCGAAAGGGAAAGGGACTCCGGCAGGAAATTCATCGACAAAACGATCGTATTCAAAATGAAAAACAGCACAAACAGCACGATCTTTCGTGCCGGAGAGTGCGTCTGGCTCATGGTGGACTCGGCAAACAGCGAGTCCAGTTGATTCCAAAATCCCATATCAGATTTCCCTGCCTAACCTGGCGGATCTATTGGGTCCTTCGCCGCTATTCATTCGCCGATATACTTGACATGCATTTTTTTGATGCAGGTATCCATGACAAACAGCAGACCTGCCGCCGTGGCAATCCGTTCCGCCGCCGCATTCACCACATCTTCCTGAAGCCAAAGAACCTTGGCGCCGATGGCGACAGCGTCGTGCGCGATTGATTCACAGTCTTCCGACCGCCGGAATACATCTACAATATCAACGGGGCGATCAATTTCCTGCAAAGAAGAAAAAACCGGGCGCCCCAAGATCTCGCCGCCGCCGGGCCGTACCGGAATCACATCATAGCCGTGGTCTGCAAGGTATTTTCCAACCCGAAAACTCGGACGGTCTTCTTGCGGCGACATGCCCACAATCGCAATTGTCTTCATAGCCAGAACGGTCCGGACCTTTTTTTCGAAAAGATCACACTCGGATCCTTCACCGCGTCGGCAGTCTTCCATGTCAAATCCTCCTTCCGCCCTGTCGCCGCATACGCAGGGAAACCGGCAAGGCGATCAATTCCGCCCATACCACGCCTTGGGCAATCGGGCCAAGTTCCCAATTCCGCCCCGGAACAGAGACGTCAGACAACATGACGGCAGTTGGTTCCGCAGGGCTTCGCCATGCTGGATCTCCTTCATCGCCCCGGGTCCCTTCCTCACTGATGATCGGCAATGGCGGTGGTTTTGTCCCTTGCGACAACTGTCCGGGCATTCCGGCAGGACCGTCGCCGCCTGCCGGCAAATCGGCCGGAAAATCGGGATATTGATATTTTTTCCGGGGCTTCACCCGTTTCAGGATTTCCGGAACCACACACATGATGACCAGTATGACAATAAATACCCCGATGTCCATGGCGCCGTCCTCTAACGCTTCGGCTCTTCCGGTTTCACCGGCACAACGCCGCTTTTCGCGATATTTTCACGCATGCTGGTATCAGCCAGAACATTATTCATTGTGTAGTAATCCATTACACCCAGTTTTCCCTCCCGGAGGGCAACCGCCAACGCCTGCGGTACTTCCGCCTGGGCCTCGACCACTTTGGCCTGCATCTCCTGGGTACGGGCACGCATTTCCTGTTCATGCGCCACCGCCATCGCCCGCCGTTCTTCCGCNNGCCTTGGCCTGCGCGACCCGTTTTTCCGCCTCCGCCTGGTCTGTCATCAATTGCGCCCCGATGTTGCGTCCCACATCGACATCCGCAATATCAATGGAGAGAATTTCGAAAGCCGTACCCGCATCGAGTCCCTTGGCTAGAACCGTTCTTGAAATATGATCAGGATTCTCCAAAACATCCTTATGGTCCGTGGCGGAACCGACGCTGGTGACAATGCCTTCACCAACGCGGGCAATAATCGTCGCTTCGCCGGCGCCCCCGACCAGACGGTCGATATTGGTCCGCACGGTGACCCTGGCTTTGACCTTGAGTTCAATTCCATTCTTTGCCACAGCCGAAACTACCGGAGTTTCAATAACCCGCGGATTGACACTCATTTGCACCGCTTCCAGCACATTGCGGCCAGCCAAGTCAATCGCGCAGGAACGTTCCAGGGACAATGGAATCTGGGCACGGGCAGCCGCCACCATTGAATCGATCACCCGGTCCACGTTGCCACCGGCCAGATAATGGGCTTCCAGTTGGTTGACGCTGACATTGAGTCCCGCTTTGTTGGCCTTGATCAACGGCAACACGATTTGCGCTGGCGGGACTCGCCGCAGCCGCATTCCCACCAAGGTGAAAATCCCGACGCTGGACCCAGCCGCCATGGCCGAAATCCACAGTCCGATCGGCACAAAATGCAAAAACAGGGCCATCACCACAAAAAATGCAA
>DCTI01000124.1 GCA_002329525.1 Negativicutes bacterium UBA1444 | reverse complement strand
CCGCCGTCAGCGCCGCCAGCTTCGCCGGCCGATCCGACTGCCACAGCGCCGCCACCTGGCTCTGATTGGGGTTCCAGTTCCAGCCCAACGCCGTTACCTGCCGATAATCCGCCGGCGTCGCATAGGAAACGATCGCGTTCGCGCCATACAACACGTCGAGCGACATGCCCGTCGGATACGCCGCCGGCAGCGAGAGCGCGGCGAACGTCCCGACCACGCCGCCTTCGGCCGTCGCCAGCGTCCAGGCATCGCCCAGCGAAGGCACATAGCTATTCCACAACTGCGGCACGAGCGTCACCCCACCGCCCGTCGAAGACAAGATGTATTGATTGCCCACCCCGGTGACGGCCAGCATGCTGTTATAACGGTGGCCGGCCAGGTCCACCTGCAGATTGCTGCCGCCGGCCTGCGTCACCGTCGCGTTCACCGTCATGGTCGTCGGCGAATGCCCCGGCGCCAGAGTCGCCCCGCTGCCGATGGTCAGCCCGTCCGTCAGCGTCAGCGTGCCATGGCCACCTATAAATGCGCCGCTACTCAGGTTGATCGCCGAGCCGGTCAGCGACCCATCCACATACAGCGTTCCGGCCAGAACGTCCGTATCACCGGTGTAATCGTTGTCGCCGGTGAGAGTCAGCGACCCGGCGCCGGTTTTCACCAAGCCGCCATCGCCTGTCATATCGTTGTCGAAGCTCGGCGAAGCGCCCGCCGCCACCTCGGCCACCAGCTGCCCCTTCGTATACGACGGATTCAGACCCAGCAGCAACGCTTTGCGAAGATAACGCGGCCCCAGCACCGCTTCGGCCAGGTCCATCATGCCCCAGCCATACGTCGCCGTATCGGCGTAAGCCCCGGAATGATTGGCCGTGGTGAACAGCGTCTGCGCCACCATTTGCGCCGTATAATCCGGATGCGCCTGCATCACCAGCGCCGCCCCGGCGGAAATGATCGGCGCCGCCGCCGACGTTCCCAGAAACTGCTTGAGGCGAGAATTCTCGTCCGCTACCGTGCCGTCCGGCAGTTGGAAGTCGTCGCCCTCCAGATTATAATCCGTCAGATTGAACGGCTGCCCGTTCAACGCGTTCATGTTGCGCGACCGGAACGCGATCACGCCCGTCAGATCATGCGGAACCGATCCGTTCGTCGCCCATTCGCCGCCCGGCGCCGACAACGTCCAGGCCGCCGCTGCGCCCGCCGGCTGGGAGTAGGAGGATTTCACGCTGTTGCTGCTCACCGCCACCGCATTGATCCAGGACTTGCGCAGTTCCGGATACAGATAGGGCAGGCCGCCCTCCAGGCTCGGCTGCGTGAAGTTGAGCGGACTTCCGCCATCATTGCCGGCCGAGAACACGACCAGCACATTACGCTCTACCGCCTTGCGCCAGCCATCCAGCGTTTTTTGCTCCAGATAACCCAACGTCACCGGATTTTTGTCCGTCAGGTTGAAGTCCGTAATCTGCGTCGTCGTTCCCCAACTGTTGTTGATCACCCGGACGTTCCGGGCCAGCAGCCAGTCGATGGGGCCGTCGGTCTCACCCAGGGCTTCCGTGTTGATGCCAAATCCACTGTACGGATAGCCGGGATCGGATGACTTCGGGTTGTCGCGAATGGAGCCGAATTTCAGCAAGCTTTCGTAGGCAATCCCTTTATAGGTCCAGCTTGTGCCGTCCGTGAGCGGCGTCGTCAGATAGCCGCCGATCAGCCCGGCGACCGCCGTGCCGTGTCCGCCGGCCGTCAGATAGTAGGAGCCGCTGTTGGTGCGGTAAATGTTCCAGGGGTCGTAGGGGATGTTCCGGTTCGCCGGATTGTAGTAAAACTCTTTCCGGTCTATGAACTCCTGCGCCGTCAGGCGGTTGCCGAATCCCGGATGGGTGGTGTCCACACCGCTGTCCAGGACCCCCACAGCCACCCCTTTGCCGGTCCAGCCCGCCGACCAGGCCTCGTCGGCCCGAATCATCCGGATGTACCAGTTGTAATCCGGTGGCGCGGCAAAAACCATACCCGATGCCCAAACCAGATACAGGCCCAGCAATAAGGATACCGAAATCCGATTCAGCCATCGTTTGACCCGCATGCGCATATCATCTCCCAAAATTCCAAGATTCTGTTAAGAATAGGTTCGAACTGGAATTCACCTTTTCCTGCCATTCCCGCAAAAAAAAAAAGGGGGCCCCCCCCATTCCCCGACCCGGACTATCGCAACGCCAGCGCGGCCAATCCCAGGTATTCCTTCAACGCAATCGATGTTCCCCGCAGCGCCGAACCAGACGGAACCACATCCAAAAACGTCCCGTGATAGCGCCGACTGGTGTAAAAGCCCGCCGGATAGGGGGCCACGCTGATACCGGCCCTTTGAAACTCCGTGACTGAACGCGGCATATGGAATGCGGACGTCACCAGCAAAGGATGCCGCAAGCCCCGTTGCAGCAAAATCGGCGCGGTAAGCTGCGCATTCTCCGTCGTATTCAGGCTGCGGTCCTCCAGGATGATCTTGGCTGGCGACACACCGAAACTCACCAGGATATCCCGCATGATTACCGCTTCCCGGCCATATTCCGCGAATACCTCTCCGCCGGAAACAAGTAACGGCAAACCGGTTTGCCGGTGCAGCGCATACGCGGCCAGCAACCGCTGCCCCGCCGCATCGTGC
>DCTI01000041.1 GCA_002329525.1 Negativicutes bacterium UBA1444 | reverse complement strand
CACACGACCGTGGTAAAGATAGCCACCCCGATCGAATACGACTTTGCTTATCCCTTTGGCCACTGCGCGTTCGGCGACCAATTTCCCAACAACCTGGGCGGCGTTCACATTACCGCCGTAATTCAGCGTCGCGCTGACTTCCTTGTCCATGGTGCTGGCGGAAACCAAGGTGATTCCCGTTTCGTCATTGATAATCTGAGCGTAAATATGTTTCAGGCTGCGAAAAACATTGAGGCGCGGGCGTTCTTGCGTACCCGACAGATTTTTGCGCACCCGGGCATGACGTTTTTTACGAGAAATATTTTTGTCCGGCTTTTGAAGCAAGTCTTTTCACTCCCCTCTGCTAAGCACTTGTTATTTCTTGCCTTTGGCGCCGGCCTTGCCGACCTTCCGGCGGACGACTTCGCCCTCATACTTGATCCCCTTGCCTTTATACGGCTCAGGTTCGCGGTAAGAGCGAATTTTGGCGGCAAACGATCCAACGGCTTCCTTGCTGATGCTGGAAACAACAATCCGGTTCGGCTGCGGCACTTCGATGGTAACGCCGGCCGGCGGATCCAGTTCCAGCGGATGCGAAAAACCGAGCGTCAGGCTCAGTTTATTGCCCGCTTTGGCGGCACGGTAACCCACGCCGTTGATTTCCAATGTGCGGCTGAAACCTTGAGTAACTCCAACAACCATATTGGAAATCAGCGTACGGGTCAACCCGTGAAGCGACCGATGTTCCTTGTTGTCGGTCGGACGCTCGACGGTAATGGTCGAGTTATCCAATTTAATGATCATCTCTTTATTGAACAGTCGACTCGTTTCACCCTTGGGGCCCTTGACCGAAACGTTGGTGCCTTCGATCTTCACTTCCACCCCTTTGGGTACAGCAATCGGCTGTTTGCCAATCCTTGACATTGTCGCACCTCCTCAGTTCGCGCCGTCTGCAGCTTTACCAGACAAAGGCGATAACTTCGCCGCCCAGACCGCTTTTCCGGGCCTGTTTGTCCGACATGATTCCCTGAGACGTCGAAATAATAGCAACTCCCAGTCCGCCGAGAACCTTCGGCAACTGATCTTTCTTTGCGTATACCCGCAGACCGGGCTTGGAAATACGTTTAATGCCGGTGATTACTCGGTCGCGTTCCGGCCCGTATTTCAAGCTGACCCGCAAAACTCCCTGCTTGCCATCCGAGAGTACCTCAAAATCCTTCACGAAGCCTTCTTCCTTCAGGATTTGGACGACCGCCCGTTTGATTTTCGAAGCAGGAATTTCCACCTTATCATGATGCACCGCATTCGCGTTCCGGATGCGTGTAAGCAAGTCCGCGATCGGATCCGTCATTACCATTGAATAGTACCTCCTTCCTGATGGACATTACCAGCTGGCTTTCGTAACTCCCGGAATAAATCCTTTGTAACTGAGTTCACGGAAGCAGATTCTGCAAATTTCAAATTTACGCATATAGCCGTGCGGGCGTCCACAGATTTTGCAACGATTGTGATGCCGCACCTTAAACTTGGGGCCTTTTTTCCATTGTTCGATCAAGGCTTTCTTGGCCACGTGTCTTACCTCCCCTTAGCTACGCGCCGAAAGGCATGCCCATCAGTTTGAGCAGTTCCCGCGCTTCTTCGTCGGTGTTGGCCGTCGTAACAATCGTAATATCCATCCCGCGGATTTTATCGATTTTATCGTATTCCATCTCGGGAAAAATCAATTGTTCCTTAACTCCAAGCGTATAATTGCCGCGGCCGTCAAAGGCCTTCGGGCTGATTCCACGGAAGTCCCGCACTCGCGGCAGCGCCACGTTCAGGAGCTTGTCCATGAAATGATACATACGCTCACCGCGGAGTGTCACTTTCGTTCCGATAGACATGCCTTCGCGGATTTTGAAAGCCGAAATCGACTTCTTGGCTTTTGTAACAATGGGCTTTTGACCCGAAATCTGGGTCAGGTCGGAGACAGCCGCATCCAATGCCTTAGGATTGCCGACCGCATCGCTGACGCCCATGTTGACGACAATTTTTTCGACTTTAGGNNAGGAATTTCCATAACATTTTTATAGCCAAATTTTTTCATCATTGCCGGAGCAACTTCTTGGCTGTAAAACTCTTTCAGCCTCGCCATGCATCATACCTCCCTTCTGTGCGGATTATTTTTCCTTGTCGATGATCTCGCCGCATTTTTTGCAGGTCCGAGCCATCGCGCCACTTGCCAGAGCAGTCTTCTTGATTCGGGTCGGTTTGTCGCAGGCCGGGCAAACCAACATTACCTTCGAAGAGCTTAGCGCCGCTTCTTTCACCAAAATTCCGCCCTGCGGCATCTTTTGGCTGGCCTTGGTGTGGCGTTTGACCTTGTTAACGCCCTCGACCACAACCTTGCCCTTCTTCGGCAACGCTTCAATGACTTTTCCTTTTTTCCCTTTGTCTTTACCGGAAAGAACGACAACCATATCGCCTTTCTTGACATGCAGCTTAATGATTTCAGCCAACTTAGGCACCCCTCTCGCTTAAAGTACTTCCGGGGCCAGCGAGATGATTTTCATAAAATCCTTCTCGCGAAGTTCTCTGGCGACCGGTCCAAAAATGCGGGTTCCTTTGGGGCTTTTATCATCTTTGATGATAACGGCGGCATTTTCGTCGAACCGGATATAAGATCCGTCTTCCCGACGAAGGCCCTTCTTGGAACGAACGATTACTGCCTTCACCACGTCGCCTTTCTTCACCACGCCACCGGGCGAAGCGGCCTTTACCGCGGCTACAATGACGTCACCAATGTTGGCGTTTTTCCGGAACGATCCTCCCATCACGCGGATGCAGAGAATCTCTTTAGCCCCTGTATTATCAGCAACATTGAGTCTTGTTTCCTGTTGAATCATGACACACCCTCCTTTGGTCCCAGGTGGCTATTTTGCTTTTTCGACGATTTCGACAACACGCCAACGTTTATCCTTGGAAATCGGGCGCGTTTCCATAATCTTAACCTTGTCGCCAACGCTGCTCTCGTTATTTTCATCATGTGCTTTGAATTTCACGGTCTGACGCACTGCCTTGGCATAAAGCGAGTGCTGCACCAGACGTTCTACCGCCACAATCACCGTTTTATCCATTTTATCGCTAACAACCGTGCCCATTCTGACTTTGCGTTCATTTCTATCCGTCACGTTTCTGTAGCCTCCTTCCCTTGAGAAGACTCTAAGCCCGTTGGGCTTTGATCTCTGATTCTCGTTGGATCGTCTTGATCCGGGCAATAGCCTTCTTCACTTCGCGAATCCGCATCGGATTCTCCAGTTGACCGGTCGCAATCTGGAATCGAAGATTGAACAGTTCTTCTTTCAGANNCCGGCAATCTTCTGTTCCATTTCCGCCGCATTCAAATCACGAATTTCCTTAGCCTTCATCAATCTCGCCACCTGCTTCCGCATCAAGCTGGCCAGCTTTATTGCCTACAACAAATTTGGTTTTGATCGGCAATTTGTGAGCGGCAAGCCGAAATGCTTCTCTTGCCACTTCTTCGGTTACGCCAGCCATCTCGAACATAATTCTACCTGGTTTAACTACGGCCACCCAATATTCCGGCGAGCCTTTGCCGCTGCCCATACGGGTTTCAGCGGGCTTCGAGGTTACCGGCTTGTCCGGGAAAATTTTGATCCAGACCTGCCCG
>DCTI01000208.1 GCA_002329525.1 Negativicutes bacterium UBA1444 | reverse complement strand
CATACCGGCTCTGCTCCAGCGCGTTCAGGTACACGGCCCGGATCCCCGTGGCGTGTTCAATATCCGCTATTTCCAGCCCCCGCTTCTTCCGTTCCGACGAGAGCAAATTCCCGATCTTATCCATGGCATCCCTACCTCCTTTTGAGACGGTCGATATATTGGGAAATCTCCGTTGCCGCCCGATCCAGGTCCTCGGCCTCGACAACCAGATCAAAGCTCTCCGGCGAGGCCGTCTCGTATCCATATAAGGGATCGTAATAATCCGCCAGCAAAGTCCGAGTGAATTCCGTCAGGCGCCCTTCTTCATAATCAAGGAGCAAGCCCGCCACCTTTTTCTTGCCGAGTCGTTTGGTGAGCGACGTAATACTCGTAATAATTTGCGGATCCTGTGGCTGCAAAACATCCGTATACTCCGCAATCAACCGCCGAACCCGCGTATCGATGCCGCTTCGGATCAGGACTCGTCGCCCGGTCCGCATGGCGTCGCATAACCGGTCCGGCAGGTAAACATTGCCGACCCGTTTGCTTTCGCATTCCAATACGATAAAAGGCTCCCGGTTGTACTGCTCCAGCAGCAGCAACAGTTGGGCGTCGAAGTTCTGCGCGGTGGCCGGCCGGCCGAGACCAACCTGGCCGAACGCCGACCCGCGATGATTGGCCAGTTGTTCCAGGTCAATCACCGGCACTTGTCGGTCCGCCAGCAATTGCAGCAAAGTCGTTTTTCCTGATCCGGTCGAACCACACAACACAATCAGGGTTGGTTGCAGGGAAAACTCGGTCAACCGTTCCTGCACATGGCGACGATAGGCCTTGTAGCCTCCCGCCAACTGACAGCCGGCAATCCCCATCAGCTCCAAAACCGTCACAACCGATTTCGAGCGCATTCCTCCCCGCCAGCAATACACGATCAAAGCGGCATCGGGCATGGCAGCCCGGCAATCCGAAATCTTCCTGACCATGTCCGCCAACTTGCCGGATACAAATTCCAGCCCCTTCTGCTTGGCCTGCTCCTGTCCGCATTGCTTGTAAAGCGTGCCGACCACGGCCCGTTCCTCGTCTTCCAGTAAAGGTACGTTAATGGCTCCCGGGATGTGTCCCTGTTCAAATTCCGAAGGCGAACGGGTGTCTATAAACAAACATTTCGGCAGCCCCATCGCCTGTTCGATTGATATTACCTGCATTGAGCGCTCCTATGCGTTTCCTGTCTTTTGAAAATAGCGAGTGAAAACTTGATCCGAATTCATGATCACTTCCCGCGGCTTGCTCCCGTTCGCCGGCGTAACGATCTGCATTTCCTCCATCATGTCGACCAGACGGGCCGCGCGGGTGTAACCGATGCGAAATTTCCGCTGTAGCAGGGAAACCGACGCCTGTCCGGTTTCCAACACAAGTTTGACGGAGTCTTCCAGCAGGTCATCCTCAAATTTC
Organism: Negativicutes bacterium UBA1444; assembly: GCA_002329525.1. GTDB lineage: Bacteria > Bacillota > Negativicutes > UBA1444 > UBA1444 > UBA1444. Next base: position 8,706 of record DCTI01000208.1, on the reverse strand, counting down.
GCCGTCTGACTCGCGGAAACCGTTTCCTCGAACAGCGGAACCTCCGCTTCTTCCTCGGCGCCGCCGGAATCCTTGATATATTTGACCACGGCTTCGATCTCGCCGTCGGAAATATAGGCTCCCTGTAATCGCACCGGCTTATTGGCGCCGACCGGATAAAACAGCATGTCACCCTTGCCCAGAAGTTTTTCGGCGCCGGCCATGTCCAAAATCGTCCGCGAATCGATTTGGGACGACACCGCGAAAGAAATTCGGGACGGAATATTGGCCTTGATGGTGCCGGTAATGACATCAACCGAAGGCCGTTGCGTCGCAATGACCAGATGAATTCCCGAGGCACGGGCCATTTGTGCCAGCCGGCAAATCGAGTCCTCGACGTCCACCGGCGCCACCATCATCAAGTCCGCCAATTCGTCGATAATTACCACGATCAGCGGTAATTTCTCTTCGGGATTCACTTCATTATAACGGGTTACATCCCGTACGCCGGCAGCCGCGAACAAAGCGTACCGCCGTTCCATTTCCTGCACGGTCCATTTGAGGGCGGACGCGGCTTTCTTCGGTTCTGTGACGACCGGCGCCACCAGGTGCGGAATTCCGTTATAATTCGACAGTTCCACGACCTTGGGATCCACCAGCAAAAACTTGACGGAATCCGGATTCGCCCGGAACAGAATACTGGAAATCAAAATATTGATGCAAATACTCTTGCCGGAACCGGTCGCGCCGGCGACCAAAAGGTGCGGCATTTTGGCCAGGTCGGCCATGATTGCCTGTCCGGCGATGTCTTTGCCCAGCGCCACGGTCAGCAGGGATTGGGCCTTTTGATATTCCTCGCTTTCCAGGACTTCGCGCAGCATCACACCAAAAGGCTCCCGATTGGGCACTTCGATGCCAATCACCGATTTGCCCGGTATGGGGGCCTCGATCCGGATGCTTGGCGCAGCCAGCTTTAAGGCAATATCATCCGACAGGCTGACAATCCGGCTAATTTTCACTCCCGGAGCCGGTTCCAGCTCATACCTGGTCACCGCCGGTCCCTGAGTCGCATGTACGACCCGGGCCTGGATTCCGAAGCTGTCCAGCGTGTGTTCCAGGGTCCGGGCATGCTCCTCGATCTGCTTGTCCAGGCGGGAATTTCGGGAACCGGTGCCCTTTTTCAGCAACGATAAAGGCGGCAGTTTATATTTGATCCCGGTGGCTGCGCCCGGCGCCGCAACGGCCGGTGATGGCGCCACGACGTCTTTTGACAGGGACGGCACTTCGATCGGTTTTTCCGGCAATTCCACAACGGCGGCCAGCGGCGTGTCCAGCGGCAACGTCGGCAACGGGCGGACGGATTCGTCTTTTGCCTGATTATAAAATGTCGGCTTTAACGCCGGCCGCAGTGAATCCGGCTCGTCAAGCGTCCGATTCGGCACCGGTCTGGCGGTTACGGGCCGAGCGGCGGAATCTGCGGCAGGCTCGGCAACCGGCTTTGGCTGGCGGGAAAACAGCTTCGGAATGGCAGCGCCCCAGCCGAGGATTTTTGCACACCAAGCGGACAGGGAAAACTGAGTCGCCACGAGCAACGCGCAGACAACCCAGGCCCATAAAAAAATAGAGGTGCCGTCCATGGCGAAGAATCTACGCAGAATGATCACGATGGTGCCGCCGGCTAGTCCGCCGGCATCCGGCAATCGGGCCGGCAGAATTTCCTGGTCGGCCGGCACCAGATAATGATGATACAAGGCCAGCACGCCGAGATAAGCCAGCACATAGCCGCCAAACCGGCGTGAGTAGACAATATGCGCGTGCGCCGTAATATAACGCACGCCAACAATCAACAACAAGATCACGATTCCGGGAGCGCCCGCGCCAAATCCGTATCGGAGTACTTTGGCGGAAAAATAGCCAACGCGACCGACGCTGAAATCCAGCAAACCGGCCGCCAGCAACAAGGAAGCCGCGATAATGACGACTCCGGCGATTTCAAATTTCGTCCCCGCAGCAGGCGGTGTGTCTTTTTTCGGCAATAAAATTCACCTCTATGCAGTTTTTCTACGCCAAACCCAGAACTCCTGCCTATACGGCAGGAACCGAGACGATGTCTCGGTTCCCGTTTATACTTCGAGAATAATCGGCATGATCATCGGTCGCCGGCGGGTCTTTTCATAGAGAAATTTCCCCAATATATCCCTCACGCTGTTTTTGATCGTTCCCCAATCGCTGGACCCGCTGGCTTCGCAGCGATCCAGCGCCTCCTGTATCTTCGCCCGCGCTTCTTCCATCAATTGTTCCGATTCACGGACATATACAAAGCCCCGGGATACGATTTCCGGGCCGGAGACTACACAGCCATTCTCCTTGTCCATGGCGATCACGGCGATCAGAATGCCATCCTGCGACAGTTGGCGCCGGTCCCGCATCACAATATTGCCGATGTCGCCTACACCCAGGCCATCCACCAGCAAGGCTCCCGCATTCACCTTGCCGACCATCGCGCCGGAATCCGCCGTGAACTCCAACACCGAACCATTCTCGGCAATAAAGGTGTTCTCCTTGGGAATCCCCAAATCCTGTGCGATCTTGGCATGGAGTTTTAACATGCGGTATTCTCCATGAACCGGAATAAAGTACTTCGGCCGCACCAGGTTCAGCATGAGTTTCAATTCTTCCTGGCTGCCATGTCCGGATACATGAATTCCCGAAGAAGAGTCGTAAATGACATCCGCACCCTGTTTGAAAAGATAGTCAACTGTGCGCGCGACCAACTTTTCGTTGCCGGGAATCGGCGTTGCGGAAATCATGACCGTGTCGCCCGGCAGGATCTCGACTTTTCGATGGTCCGCCATCGCCATCCGGGTCAGGGCCGACATTGGTTCGCCTTGGCTGCCGGTTGTCAGAATGACGATCCGGTTGGGCGGATAATTGTTGATCTCGGAAATGTCGATCAATACGCCGTCCGCCACTTTCAGGTATCCCAGCTCCATGGCGATTCCCACGACATTCAGCATGCTCCGGCCGACTACCGCGACTTTCCGGCCATACTTGAAAGCGGCGTCAATCGCCTGCTGCAGACGGTGGACGTTGGACGAAAAACTGGCAATAATGATCCGGTTTTGCGCTGCCCGGAACTTCTCGTCAAAGGATTCGCCCACACAACGTTCGCTTTTGGTAAAGCCCGGCCGTTCGGCATTGGTGCTGTCGGACAGCATGACCAGAACGCCTTCGTCGCCCAGTTCGGCGAACCGGTGAAAGCCGGTCACCTGTCCATCCACCGGCGTATGATCGATTTTGAAGTCGCCGGTATGCAGAATCGTGCCGACCGGTGTTTTCAGGTAAATGGCCACGGCATCGGCGATGCTGTGGTTCACGCGAATAAAACCGATGGTGAATGAACCGATCTGATGCTGGTCGCCGGGTTTGATCGGATGAAGATCGGCTGTGGAAACGCCTTTTTCTTTGAGCCGGCCCTGCAGAATTCCCAGAGCCAACGGGGTTCCATACACCGGAACCTCCAGCTCCTTCAGCACGAACGGCAAGGCGCCAATATGATCTTCATGGCCGTGGGTGATAAATATGGCCCGAACCTTATCCTTATTCTCGACTAAATAGGAATAATCCGGAATTACCAAATCGATGCCCAACATATCGTCTTCCGGGAACATCAACCCGGCGTCGATCACGATCATGTCGTCACCGTAACGGAAAACCGTCATATTTTTGCCGATTTCGCCCAAGCCACCCAACGGAATAATTTGTATTTTTTCGGTTTGTTTGGTCAAACTTTCACCTCCAAATGATATGATGCCGCGCACTGCATTCATAATATTATAACCCAAAATCTCGCTAGCAACAATAAAAACGGCCTTCCGTCATGGAGGGCCGTTTTCTGGATACTGCGGAAGCGCTTAAGCGATGATGTGCAAATTCCGCATTACGTTGCGCAACTGTTCGGTTTCCGCGGCGGTTGGCGGAACCATCGGCGGACGGAAGTTGCCGCCGGTCAAGCCCATCAGATTGACAGCAGTTTTGATCGGAATCGGATTGGTAGTCACAAAAATCACCTTGAAGAATGGCATCAACTCCAGATGAATTGTCTGGGCTTTTTTAACGTCACCGGCGAGATAGGCGCCGATCATCTCCTGCATGCGCTCGGCCACCGCATGGCCGGCCACGCTGATGATGCCGCAACCGCCCACCGCCAGCACCGGCAGAGTCAGCGCATCGTCGCCGCTGTATACCTGAAAGCCGGGTCGCGCCGTGCGAACGATTTCCGAAACCTGATCCAGGCTGCCGCTGGCTTCCTTCACCGCGACAATGTTCGGAATCTCGGATAACCGGGCAATGGTCGGCGGCAGAATGTTCGAAGCGGTTCGCCCCGGTACATTGTAAACGATAAGTGGCAATTCGGTTTGCTCGGCAATCATTTTGAAATGTTGATAGAAGCCTTCCTGCGGCGGCTTGTTATAATAGGGCCCCACCAACATCGCCCCGTGGACGCCGAGTTTTTCCGCTTCCTGGGTCAGACGGATCGAAGCCAGGGTATCATTCGAGCCGGTACCGGNNCTGAACAGTCGCAGTTTCTCGTCAGCGCTCAATGTGGCCGATTCGCCGGTGCTGCCGGCAACCACCAGACCGTCATTGCCGTGCGCCACCAAATATTTCGCCAGTTCGGCCGCTGCCGTGTAGTTGACGCTATAGTCCTCGTTAAAGGGAGTAATCATGGCGGTAAGTACTCTGCCAAAATTTTTCATTCTCTGTCCCTCCTGTCGTTAATCGGTTAATCCAGTCCGAATTGGCTGTGCAGGGAGCTCACGGCGGTTTCCAGGAACCGCCCGTCAATCAGTGCGGAAATCGATGTCTGAGCGTCCACTGTTTGCAGAAGCGGAATTCCCTGTTCCGTCAACGCTTCGACGAAACTGGCCATCACTCCGGGCACATCCCCCATACCGCCGCCGACCACCGATACCTTCGCGCAGTTCGGCACAACCGTGCAGGTATAGCCGGCAGCCGACAAGCATCGCCGCGTTTCTTCCGTCTCGTCCTCCTGCACCGTGAACAGCACCTGCCCGGGCAGAACATTGATCAGATCCACATTGATGCCGCTTTGCGCCAGTGTTTTGAAGAGCCGCGAATCCTCCGCCATTTTGGCCGCCGACTCCCGGGTCACGATGATCTGAGCAATCTTGCGAACGTATGTGACACCGGTGGCTACCTTGTCGGAAACCGAAGAATCGCAGGTTTGATCCGACTCGACAGCGGCTGTGATCAAGGTACCGGGCGCATCGGAAAACGTCGATTTCACAACCAGGGGAATGTTTTTTTGCATGGCGAACTCGACGGCCCGGGGATGGATCACTTTCGCACCCTGATGTGCCAGTTGAGACACCTCCGCATAAGTGATCCGGTCCAGAATATGGGCGTGCGGCACCAGACGCGGATCTGCGGTCATGATCCCGTCGACGTCCGTATAAATCTCAATCATTTCCGCCGACAAGGCCGCACCGAGCGCGGAGGCCGTCGTATCACTGCCGCCGCGGCCCAGGGTCGTCAGATCGCCGTCCTCGGTCACTCCCTGAAAACCGCAGACAACGGGAATCTTTCCCGCCTTAAGTTCGGCGCGGATACGCGAAGGATCGATGTTCAAAATCCGGGCGTTTCCATACTGCGGGTCGGTGAGAATGCCGGCCTGCCCGCCGGTCAGAACCACCGCCGCCAACCCTGCCGCCTGCAAGGTGGCTGCCATGACAACCGCCGAAATGATTTCGCCGCATCCCATCATCAGATCCATTTCCCGACGCGACACCGTGGCGAACGGCTCGCGGGCGACGCCGATCAGTGTGTCTGTGGCATAGGGCTGGCCGTTGCGCCCCATCGCGGAAACCACCACCACCGGCTGATATCCTTCGGCAACCGCGCGGCTGATCTTTTCCACCACCATTCGCCGGTTTTCGGCCGTGGATACGGAAGTCCCGCCAAATTTCTGGACCAAAATTCGCATTTCTTCTCTCCTACAACAAGTTTTGAGCGATCATCAGTTCAGCGATCTGCAGGGCGTTCAGCGCCGCGCCCTTACGGATCTGGTCGCCGACTACCCACAGATTCAGGCCGTGGTTTACGCTCTCGTCGGCACGGATCCGTCCCACAAACACTTCATTGCGGCTGGAAGTGTACAGCGGCATCGGATATTCCATCTCCGCCGGATTATCCTGAACGATGACGCCGGGGAAGGCGGCCAGCGCGGCCTTGGTTTCCTCCACCGACAAGGCCGATTCCAGCTCGAGGTTCACGGATTCCGAATGGCTCCGGTAGACAGGTACCCGGATGGTAGTGGCCGTGATCGCCATATTCGGTTCGCTCATGATCTTCCGGGTTTCGTTGACCATTTTCATCTCTTCCTTGGTGTAGCCATCTTCCAGAAAAACATCGATTTGCGGCAACAAATTGAAGGCGATCTGATAGTGCTTCGGCAGGCTGGCGCTGGGCAGAATATTCGCCTCCACCGGACGCCCCTCGCTGATGGCCTTCACCTGGTTGGTCAGCTCGTCGATTCCTTCCTTGCCGGCGCCGGATACGGCCTGATACGTCGATACCACCACCCGCTTGATCCGTGCCCGGTCATGGATCGGTTTCAGTGCCATCACCATGATGATGGTCGAGCAGTTCGGATTCGCNNNNCGGAAAGCGCTGGAGTTGTCGATGACGACCGCACCCGCTTTCACGGCGTGCGGCGCAAATGTTTTACTGGCGGAACCGCCGGCAAACAACGCGATGTCCACGCCCCGGAAAGAATCCGGTGTAGCTTCTTCCACCGTATATTCCTGTCCCGCGACCGTCAACTTTCTGCCGGCGGAACGGGCGGACGCCAATAACTTCAGCCCGGAAAACGGAAAATTCCTTTCCTCGATCAGATTGATGAATTCCTGTCCGACAGCTCCGNNCATGGTAATATCTCCCCTCTATTCTCCCAGTAATTGATCCAGTCCGACGACCAGACCCTGACGGCCGATGATTTTCTTACAGGCCAGGACAACTCCTGGCATAAAAGACTCCCTGGCAAGCGAATCGTGGCGGATTGTCAATATCTGTCCGACTCCGCCGAAAATCACTTCCTGATGCGCCACATACCCCGGCAGCCGGACGCTGTGAATCCGTAGTCCGTCATATTCAGCGCCCCGCGCCCCGGGTATTTTTTCTTCCTCGTCCGGATGGCCCTGCTTTTGACCATTCCGTTCGGCAGCGACCATTTTGGCCGTCAGGAGCGCTGTTCCCGACGGAGCATCCAATTTTTGATCGTGATGCAATTCGATGATTTCACAGTGCGGAAGATAACGCGCAGCTTCCTGCGCAAACCGCATCATCAGCACAGCGCCGATCGAAAAGTTCGGGCAAATGAAGCAAGTGGCCCGGTGCTCGTCACAGAAGGATCGGATTGCCGCCAAATCAGGCTCCGTGATGCCGGTAGTGCCGACAACCGGGATCACGCCATTGCGCAGTGCCGTCATCACATTGCCCACCACTGCTTTGGGATGGGTGAAATCCACCATGACCTGCGGTTTATGTTCCCGAATTGCCGACTCAAGATCAGCTTCGAGCCTGACCCCGACGGCTTTGCCCAGCCCGAGGATTTCACCGATGTCTTCCCCGGCGGCCTTGAGATCCACAGCCGCCACAATTTCGCATTCCGGATCCTGCGTCAGGGCCCGTAGCACTTCCCGCCCCATTCGTCCGTTTGCCCCGGATACCATCACTCTGATCACTTGTCGCACCTCCTTCGAATAATAAAATTGCCGGTGAGAAGATATCTCACCGGCTGCAATAAAGCAAACCTTGTTCAGCAATGGTACATAACCGCCATGTCCTGCGCCACGCTTCCATGAGATAGCTCTCCACCAATGGATATTGGTGACAGTCTCATGCCTGTTCGGCATGAACCCAGCATTGGTATGCGTGCCCATTGACCAACACTTCGGCAACCGTCCCTTTCCCGCTGACTCCTCGACGCACAATCTCATCAACGGTACTAATGCAAGTTGCTCCTCTACTCCGTCCCGATTTGGGATAACCAATATTTAATTTTGTATACATTCTAACCTACGAAAACGAAACTGTCAAACACTTACACATATTTTTTTTATTCGACGAAACCGGTGCTGCCAATTCCGCCACTTCGTGCCTGCTTTTCCGCCTGCTCATCGGCGTCCGCCCGAAGATACCGGCAAAAAATCCCCTGAGCGATCCGCATTCCCTGCGGCAACATGACCTCCGTCGAACCGCCATTGACCACGCCGATCAGAATATGCCCTTCGTTGTCCGGATTGTCATAGTAGTCCGAATCAATGATGCCCTGACTGTTCGCCAAGTAAAGACGGTTTTTGATGGCCAGGCTGGAACGGATATGAATCGCCAGATATTCATCCGGTTGCATGTACGCTTTTAGTCCGGTCGGAATTCCTGCCAGTTGCCCAGGCTGCAAACAAACGTTCTCCGCCGCTGCAATATCATAGCCGGCGCTGCCGTGCGTTTTTCGGACCGGCAGTTCCACGCCGCGGTCACTATAATCGGCAATCAATTCAAACCCGCGTATTCGCTTCATTTGAGCAGACCCAGCCCGGATTCCCCAATCGGCCCCAACGCCGTCAGGCAGGTAGTTTCTTGTTTAAACAGCGGTTGAGCGAAATCGAACAAATGTTTTAACGTCACGGCGTCCACCTTAGCGAC
>DCTI01000054.1 GCA_002329525.1 Negativicutes bacterium UBA1444 | reverse complement strand
CAAGGCCCCCTGCGGTTGTTGCAGGCCATTTTTATCCACCGACATGATCGGTAGTTCCCGCATGGCTTTTTCGGCGGCCTTTTGCATTTCCAGATCCAGACTGGTGTAAACTTTCAGGCCTTCCTTATATACAGTGTCCGCTCCGTATTTGTCGATCAGTTGCGAAGTGATATAATCGATAAAATAGGAAGCGGAAGCTTCTATCGGCTGGTCNNCTGGTCTTTCTTTTTCGGGTCGGGCTTGGCGGGTTCCGAAGCACTGGCCAGCTTGAGAGGAACGCTTTTGGTTTTATCGGCTGTCGCCTGATCCAGATAGCCGTATTTCACCATCTGGTCAAGAACTGTGGCCTGACGTTCTTTGGCCGCTTTCATACTATTGAATGGCGAATAGTAATTCGGACTTTTCGGCAATCCGGCCAGCATGGCGCATTCGGCCAGATTCAGCTTATCGACGCTCTTGTCGAAATAGGTCTGCGCGGCGGCTTCCACGCCGTACGCGCCGGCGCCGAAATAAATCTGATTCAGATACAGCTCCAGAATTTCCTTTTTCGTGTACTGTTTTTCAATCTGAAACGCAATGATGATTTCCTGGACCTTGCGCTTCCAGGTGCGTTCCTGCGTCAAAAACGCATTCTTGGCGAGCTGCTGGGTAATCGTGCTACCGCCTTCCGAAACGCCGCCCGCAACCAGATTGATCCAGGCCGCCCGTAAAATGGCCCGGGGATCGACGCCGCCATGCTGATAGAACCGGTTGTCCTCAAGCGCCACGAAAGCGTTCTGCATGTCTTTGGGGATTTTGTCCAAAGTCACCGGTAAACGGTTTTCCACGGCGTGAAGAACGGTGATCAGCTTGCCGTTGACGTCGAAGACCTGGGCGGAAGCAGCCGGTCGGATGTCACCGCGCAGGTTGGGGGCGGACTGAATCGTGGCGGACAAAAAGCCCAGTCCCACGCCGACGCCGATGACCATGAAGGCCATAATGGCGATGATGATAATGGCGGTTACCGAGCCGCGCGTATTGTTTCGCAATGTCTTGCTGACAGTCTGCCGATACTGACGCATAAGATTCCCCCTTTTATACCATGATATTATACCACAAATTATATTCAGGTAGTCTGTTTGAGACAAGCCGCGGCGAATGGCTGGTTGTGGGCACGTGGGTTCATTTTGCACAGATATGGTCTTTTATGTTATACTCTCGTTGAAGTATTTCACGGGGACGGCAAGGATCCGGCCGTTAGCCGTCCGGGACAGGTTTTCCCGTGTCACAACTAAATATGAAAAGGAGTTGCATCATTCATGTCAGGGCATTCAAAATGGGCGAATATCAAGCACAAAAAAGGTAAGGCGGACGCCGCCCGGGGAGCGGCAACCACCAAGATCAGCCGGGAAATCACGACAGCTGTCCGTCTGGGTGGAGCAGACCCTACTGGGAACATGCGTCTGAAACTCGCTTTGCAGAAAGCCCGGGAAAACAATATTCCCAAGGACAATATCCAGCGGGCGATCCAAAAGGGGCAGGGAACGCTGGAAGGCGCAAGTTATGAGGAAGTGACCTATGAAGGATACGGCACGGCCGGTGTTGCCTTGTTGGTAGAGGCAATGACCGACAACCGGAACCGGACGGCGGCCGAAATGCGGCATATTTTTTCCAAACACGGCGGAAACATGGGCGAGAGCGGTTGCGTTTCCTGGATGTTCCACAAAAAAGGCCTGGTTTTGATTGACAAAGCTCCGGAACTGTCAGAGGAAGACCTGTTGGCGATCGTGCTTGAAGCCGGCGCCGAGGACATGGACAGTGAAGGCGAACAATATGAAGTGACCTGCGCGCCGGATGATTTCGAAGGCTTGCTCAACGCGATGGAGAAAGCGGGGATCAAGTGGGATTCGGCGGAAATCAGCATGATTCCGGAAACGACCATTGCCCTGGATGGCGATGATGCAGCCAAGTTGATGCGGTTGGTCGATGCGCTGGAAGAGCAGGACGATGTACAGAACGTTTACGGCAACTTTGATGTGCCGGACGAGGAAGAAGACGAATAATACGCGTTTTGAATAGGAAGGCAGGGGGATGCCGTTTTGCTGGCCATGGGAATCGATCCGGGAAATGCCATCTGCGGCTATGGCTTTGTTGAGCTGAACGGCAATTCGTTGCATGGCGCCGGTTTCGGCGTCATTCGCACCACACCGTCGATGCGCCGGGGCGAGCGCCTGAAGATCCTTTATGACAGGATTGATGCTTTGATTCAGGAACACCGGCCGGATATTGTCGGCGTGGAAAAACTTTTTTTCAATCGGAATGTGACGACGGCGATGACGGTCAGCGAGGCCCGGGGAGTCATATTACTGGCGATAGAAAAGAATTCGGTGCCATTGTTGGAACTTACGCCGCTGCAAGTCAAACAGGCTGTAGTGGGGTATGGACAGGCGACCAAGGAACAGGTCACCTATATGACCCAGCGCCTGTTGTGTCTGGAAAAGAAACCGACGCCGGATGATGCAGCGGATGCTTTGGCGATTGCCATTTGC
>DCTI01000105.1 GCA_002329525.1 Negativicutes bacterium UBA1444 | reverse complement strand
GCGCTCGTTGTTCGCCGTGGCCGAAGCCTATCCCCAGTTGAAGGCCAACGACAACTGTCGCTGCAAATCAATAAAGTTGTCGTAGCTGGAGGAGAAGATCGCCTTTGCCCGCCAGTTCTACAATGACACCACGATGAAGTACAATACGATGATCCAGTCGTTCCCAACCAATCTGCTGGCCGGCATGTTCGGATTCCAGGCCCTGCCCTATTTCGAAGTGGACGATGTCCAGCGCCAGGCGGTGCAAGTCAAGTTTTAGGGAGGCGGAGGCATGCGCTTCATTCGGGATTTGCGCAAGTGGCTGTTCATCCTGGCGGCGATCGGGTTTGTGGCGGGCTCTCTGATCGGCGAACCGGTCTGGTTCCGTGAGCTGAGGGGCGAGAAGTTCTACGAGGAGCGGGAGCTGCAGGTTGAGGCCCGGTTGTTGCCGAACGGCGATCTGCGCGTGAAGGAAACCCGGGTGCTGGCCTTCCATGGCGAATTCTCCCGCTATCGCCGGCAAATCCCCGCCAAGGGGTTTGGCGAAATGCGGATTGTGCGGGTCGCCGAATCAGCGCTCGACTATCAACGGATTTCCGCCGCCAACGGCCGACCGGCCGGGAAGTACACCTTCACGAAGGGCCGCGAGGCCGGCAGCGACGTTTACAACGTCGAACTGTATTTTGCGGCCAAAGACGATTCCCGCACCTTTGTCATCGAGTATCTGATCACCGACGCGGTCAAGGTTCACGCCGACACCGCGGAGTTTTACTGGCAGTTCATCGGCCGGCAGCGCTCGGTCGATATCGGCCGGATGATTGTATCCCTGGAACTACCGCCCGGCGCCGGACCTGACGAAATCCGGGTCTGGGGGCATGGCCCTTTGCGCGGCGACGTGCGCAAGGTCAGCGCGACGCAGTTGGGCTGGCAGTCGACGGATCTGCCTAAGTCGCGCTATCTGGAAGGACGGGTCACATTCCCGCCACGGTTGGTTCCGCAGGCCAAAGTGCTGACCGGCCGGACGGCGCTGCCGGGGATTCTGGCCGAGGAACAGCGCTGGGCCGACGAACGGGCGGCGGAGCAACGAAAAAATTGGATCACTCTGGCAGCTTCGATTGCGTCCGGACTGATCGGCTGCCTGGCCGCCTGGTGGATCTACCGCCGCTACGGCCGGAAGTTCCGCGGTCCGATGGAACTCGACTATTATCGCGAATTGCCGGGGGACTACTCGCCGGCCGAGGCCGGCTACCTGGTGGAACTCGGCACTCTCAAACCACAGGCGGTTTCCGCGAGCATCATGGATCTGGCCCGGCGGGGCTATATCCGGCTGGAACCGGCGACCACGCCGGATGCCAAGGATGTGCTGGTACGCCACCTGCGACCGGCGGATGAGAAGCTGCGGCCGCATGAAGTACAGCTGCTGGATTTCCTGTTCCGGCAGGTGGGACAGATGCAGCCGACAGTGTGGTTCAGCGCGCTGAAAACCTTCCGGAAAGCCGAACGGCAGGCGATGGCCGATTTTGTGACCGCGTTCCGCAGCGAGGTGGCGACTTCGGTGGCGGCGATGGGGTTCTTTGAACAGCGCCGGACCGGCCGGAAGATTGCCAAAGCCGGGTTTTACATTGGCATGGCCGGCGTGGTGGGCTTTTACACGTATAAGCTGTTTGCGCCGATGGTGGCGGCGATGGCCGTTACGGGAGCCTTCGTGCTGGTTTGGTGGAAATCCCGGACGCTCACGGAGTCGGGACAGTGGCAGTATGATCAGTGGCAGGCGTTCCGGCGTTTCCTGAAGGACTTCTCGAACCTGGACCGGGCGCAGCTGCCGCAGTTGATCCTGTGGGAACATTATCTGGTGTACGCGACGGCGTTGGGGGTGGCCGAAGAAGTGATCCGTCAGTTGCCGGTGGTCTATCCGGAGTTGTCGCAGCCGGACAGCCAGTTCGGTTACTATTGGGGCGGGATGCACTACTCGCATTATGACTCGGCCGGCGGAGTCTCCAGTTCCTTCGGCGGGCTGGCCAGCGTTTCGGAAATCATGAGTTCGCTCGACGATTCCTGGAGCAGCGCGTTCTCCGGCGTGGCTGGAGCCGGCAGCGGCTCCTCGGACAGCGGCGGTGGAGGCGACGGCGGCGGATTTTCGGGCGGTGGCGGCGATGGCGGTGGCGGTGGCGGCGGCGACGCCGACTGAGGATCGGCTGTCACTATCACTTGACGAATAATAATTGTTGAATAAACCAAAGAACGAGGGATTTTTTTATCTTTCAGGGATAAGAAAGTTCCTCTTTTTTTCCACATATTTGGGTATCGTTCCGAATGGTGAAGATTCTCTGCTTTCTATAAAATTAAGATGAAAGAGGCGAAGGTGTTCATTATTTCAGAGGAGTGTGATAATTGCAATGCGAAGCATTCAAACAAAACTGACGGTCATCATGCTGACTATTTTCGTGATTGCCCTGGGAACGCTGGGCGGTTTGAATTACTGGAAGGCGCGCGATATCGTCTATAAAAGCACCAACGATGAAATAAGGACATTGGCGGTCTATTCGGCCGGTGATGTCAATGACTGGCTGGAGGCGCACAAGCTGGAAGTCGCGGCTTTGGCGCTGGCGCCGGTTCTGCAGACGGGAAACGTGGAACAGATCCGGCCGTTTCTGGTGGAGGCCGTAAAGGCCAACGGCCGCTATGAAACGATGACTTACATTACCCTGCGGGGCATGTCGTACAACTCGCGCGGGGGAGTCGTCGACATGACGCAGCGGGAGTATTTTCAAAAAGCAATGAAAGGTGAAGTCGTCGTATCGGACCCGCTGGTTTCGGCGGTTACAGGCGGCTTGGTAACGGTGGTGGCGTCGCCGGTAAAATCAGCCGGGAGAATCACCGGAGTTTTTACGGCGACCATGAGTTTGGATGAATTGTCCAAAAAGATCGGGGAAGTCAAGATCGGCAAGACTGGCTACGCCTATATGCTGAAAGGCGACGGAGTGACGATCGCCAACCCGAACAAAGATCTCGTTATGAAGGACAACCCGATCAAAAATGAAAAACTGCCTCCTTCAATGCGGGCGGCCGCGGAACGGATGGTCAAGGGCGAAACGGGCGTTACGATTTATGAGTACAGTGGTGTGGAAAAAATGGTGGGGTATGCTCCCGTTAAAAGCGCCGGCTGGGCATTGGCTGTGAGTCTGCCGGTGGCGGAAGCCACGGAAGAACTGGCGATGCTGACC
>DCTI01000163.1 GCA_002329525.1 Negativicutes bacterium UBA1444 | reverse complement strand
GTTTCCTACTGCAATCCGGCCGCGAAAGTCCGCGCCATTCGCTTCAGATTTTCCACATAATCCGTTGCCATCGGTGAAACCTTTTCCGCCCTGCCGCCCAGTTCCTCGGCAAAAGTCCGGGACTGTCGGCTGTCGATGTCTTCCTGATAAAAAATGATCTTGATCCCTTTCCCGCGGGCCAGATCGATCATTTCCCGCATCCGGCGCGGATCGGCTTCCTTGCCCTCTTCTTCCAGAGCAATCATGGTCAGATTGTACTCGTCGGCAAAATACCCGAAGGCCGGATGAAAAACAATGACAGTCCGGTTGGCCATCGGCTTCAGTGCCGTCTGAATCTCCCGGTCTACCGCTTCAATCTGCGCGATGAAACGCCGGGAATTTTCTTCATACACCTGCCGGTTGGCCGGGTCCAGGTCCCCCATCTCCCGCGCCGTCAACTTCACCATGGCGATCGCCCGTTTCGGTGAAAGCCAGATATGCGGGTCCTGGTCATCCGGCGCAAAATATCGGGGCGGATACGTTTTGGCCACTTCATTCTGGACATCAACGATTTTCAGATTGCGGTTCAATTCGGAAACTTTGGGCAGAATAGCGGCCCGCTCCGGTGGCAATCCCAACGCCAGGTACAAATTGGCGGTACTGATTTTTTCCATGTCCTGCGGCGGCAGAGAAAAGGTTTCATGATTGGCGCCCGGTGGCAACACCGTCACTGTCCGCCNNCAGCACCGTCACTGTCCGCACCAGCTCCCCCGCCACTTCCTTCACGAAAGCGGCCTGCGGCGCAATCGTGACGACGACGGTTGGTTTTGAACGGGTGCCCGTCGAAAACTGCGGACGATTCGTGAAAAACAAAGCGGAAATCGCCACTACTGCGCAGATTCCCGCAATCAGCCATATTTTATTTTTTCCCATGCGTCGGCCTCCAATTATCAGTAATAATTACTATTATTACTTTACCATCAGTCAGCCGTTGCGTCAATTGGCCCGCCGCAATTATTTGATCACAATGCGATAAAAGCGTGCACTTCCCGAACCCGCCAGCAGGGGAGCAACTTTTTGTGCAACCTCAGTATGAACCGGACTCGCATGCAATCGTAAAAAGTCCTCCTTGCTGTTCATCTCGATGATGGCCGCATAATTTCCGTCCTGTTCCGGTTCCAGCAAACTACGGCGAATAAAACCGGGAAATTTGCTGAATTCGGAATTTGCCCAAACAAACCAGGCTTTGAAGTCCTCCTCTTTTCCGGCTTTGATTTCCGGGAACTGAACCATGGAAACAAACATAGATAATCCCTTCTCTCTTAATATTATTTTATTCCTTTGGATAAGTCGCGGCATTTCGCCAGTTTCCCGCCCCCGCCGGCAGGCTTTCGCCGTTGGGTAAACCGTCCCGATGATTTGACGGGCTGCCCGGCCACGGGGTAAAATGTCCACGGATTTATATTTTGGCAAGGAGTGTACCGATGCTTGGCACAATCGTGAATGTAATCGCCATTGTTGTTGGCGGGATCGTTGGATTTCTGCTCAAGGGCGGAATTTCGCAAAAGTTTTCCGACACGGTGATGAAGGGACTCGCTCTGAGCGTGCTGCTGGTCGGCATCATGAACGCCCTGAAGGTCAACAATCTGTTGTTGGTGATCATCGCCATGGTATTGGGTGGGCTTTGCGGCGAATATCTCGATATCGACCGGAAGCTAAAAACCATCGGCGATACCATCGGACTCAAACTAAAAGGCAGGGGCGGCCGGGTATCCGACGGCTTTGTTACCGGCAGCCTGCTGTATTGCGTTGGTGCCATGGCGATCGTCGGTTCGCTGGAAAGCGGCTTGTCCGGCAACCACCAGATCTTGTACGCCAAGTCGATTCTCGACGGAATTTCCTCGGTCATTTTCGCTTCGACCCTGGGCATCGGCGTCATCCTGTCGGCGATTTCGGTCCTGGCTTATCAGGGCTCCATCACCTTGGCCGCCGCAGCCTTGCAACCCCTGCTGTCCGAAGCGGTCAAAGCCGACATGAATTCCATCGGTGGGTTGCTGATCATCGGCATCAGCCTGAATATGCTGGAAAGCCATCAGTTACGAGTAGCCAATCTGTTGCCGGCGATATTCGTCCCGCTTGTCTATCAGCTGGTCTGCCTGTTTTTATAAAAGCAGGATTATCGTTTTTCAGGGAAGAACTGTAATACTACATCATTTCATTTTGCACAAAGTTGGGAGCAAGCCATGAAACAGTTTCGGGGCAATTTTTCCTGGCTGATCGGCATAGTTGGCATCGCAACTCTGTTTTTTCTGGCCCGTCAGAATTACCTGCTGTTCTTCTCGGCAGCTCACCTTCTATTTGCTGCGATCGGAATTGCGTTCTTTTTATTGACCCTGTCGCTACGGGATATTTTTGAGTCCAGCCTGTTTCGCATCCTCGGTCTGGGATACGGTTTTGTCGGATCGTTAACCCTGCTGCATGTCTTGAGCCTGTTAGGGTTAAGCGTGATCGGCGGTGGATCGGTAACACTGGAAAAACTACTGGAAATTGTTACTCGAACCTTTGAGGCCGGCATTCTGTTTGCCGGTATTTTTCTGCAGCAACGCCGGTTTTCATTTGCCGCCATCTTAACAACCTTAACCATCAGCTTCTTCGCGCTCATTGCGCTCTTGTTCCTGCAGCCGCAGCTGATCCCCGGCTGGTATGCCAGCCCGGCGGCATCACCTTTTCTCCGGCCGCTAGCGGGTTTCGCCATTCCTGGACTCATCTTCGTTGGCCTGCTGGGGCTCCTGCGAAGCCGCCAGCAGTTTTCACCGCCGGTATTCCGCTACCTGCTGGCCGCTTATGCCTTGTCCTGTCTGACCGAGATATCCTTTGCCGTCAATTTTGCCGATTACAGTACTCCCGATTTGCTTCGCCATATTTTGAAACTCGTGGCCGGGCTGGTTTTGGGGCAAGCGTTTCTGTTTCATGCATTGCGCGATCCCCTGAACACCTCGTTTGCCGAACTGAGCGCCAAAAACCGTGAACTGGAAACGGCCAACGCCGCCCTCTGCGTCGAAAATAGCGGTCGCACGATGGCCGAGCAGAATTTGCAGAGAAAAAACGAGATGCTGTCGGCGCTCGCCGAAGCACTCACCGCCATAATGAGCCAATCCAGCCTGCCGGAGTTGCTGGAACTGCTGCTGGTGCGAACCGGCCGGCAGATCGACTGTCCCAACGGGTTTATCTATCTGGTCGACCTCACTGATAACACGATGACCATGCTTACCGCCACCGGCTTTTTCCAGGATCATCTGCAGCTTTGCCTCCAACCTGGTGAGGGCCTTGCAGGCACGGTACTACGTGAGGAAACGACGGTAAGTGTTCCGGATTATTCACGCTGGCCCACGCGAATGCAGGGAGGAAACCGGGATCAAATCAAGGCCATGGTCGGCGTCCCGCTGAAAACCGGCAAGCGGGTGGAAGCGGTTATCGCCTTTGCCTATGATGACGACCACAGCTTCAGCCCAGAAGACATCGAGTTTATCGAACGGGTCGCTGCCGTCGGCGCCATCGCCGTGGAACGCTTCCATCTGTACAACAATCTGAAAAACGAATTGTCGGAACGGGTGAAAACCGAGGAAGACCTGGAACGGTCCCGCAATTATTACTTCAGCCTGTTCGAACAATTCCCCGGCATGATCTGGCAGGCCCTCACGGAGAACCGCCACGGCTATTATTTCAATGAACGCTGGCTAAAGTTCACCGGCCACAACTTCCCGGACGAATTGGATAACGGCTGGCTGCAGTCTGTGCATCCCGACGACCGGGAGTCGCTGATGGCCGCCCACCGGAAAGCGTATTCGGCCCGCTCCGTCTATGAAGTTCAATATCGGCTGCGCCGGGCGGACAAGCAATATCGCTGGATTGCCGAACTCGCCAGCCCCCTGTACGATTTCCGCGATCACTTTACCGGTTACATGGGCGGCTGCTTCGATGTCACCGACCGGGAAGAGTTGCAACAGGAGCTGTCACAGAAGAATCGCGAGTTGCAGCAGGCTCTGTTGGAAAATCGCCGTACTCAGGCCAAATTGATTCACCAGGAAAAGCTGGCCGGGATCGGCCAGCTGGCCGCCGGTGTCGCCCATGAAATCAATAATCCGTTGGCATTCGTCACCAGCAATTTTCATACTCTGGACCGATATATGAAAATGGTGCTGGGCTTGATCCCGCCCTGTGACGAATTGATGGCGGCCGGCGCCGCCTGCGGTGATCCGGAGTGCCGCCAGGTCGCGCAACGATTGACCGAGGCGAAAAGCAAGCCTTCCTTTGCCGCCATGCTCGCCGACTACCCCGATCTGTTNNGATCGCGTGAAAGGAATCGTCGACTCGTTGCGAAGCTTTTCCCGGGTCGATCAGGGAACAGCCCTGGCGGAATATGATTTGAACGCCGGCGTCAACAGCACGCTGCTGGTTGCCTATAATGAATATAAATATACGGCGGTCGTGCACAAGGATTTGGGGAATGTTCCCCAGTTCCAGGCTGTTGGCGGACAAATCAACCAGGTACTGCTGAATCTGATCGTCAACGCCGCCCAGGCGATTCGCTCCCAAAATCGTGACGCACCCGGCGTGATTTTCGTCAAAACTTTCACCGAAAGCGGCCATGCCGTCTGCGAAGTGTTCAACGACGGACCGGCTATCCCGGCCGACGTCGCCGTCCACCTGTTTGAACCGTTCTTCACCACCAAACCGGTGGGCGAAGGAACCGGGCTGGGGCTGAGCATCTCCTACGACATCATTGTCAATGTCCACAAGGGGTATATCGGATTTACCAGCGACGATACCGGCACCGTCTTCCGGTTCGAACTGCCGTTGGACGGCGTCGACTAAGGTTCCAGATACGCCTCTTTCAGATACGGGACGCCCAGAATGGAGCGAACGACGCCTTTCACCGGCGGCCGGATCAGCACTGGATTGGTCTGGAAAAACACCGGGGCAATGACGGCGTCATCCAGCAGAATTTTTTCGGCCGCGTGCAGTTGCTGCATCCGTCGGGCCGGATTGTTTTCCTGTTGCGCCGCGGCAATCAGCCGGTCATATTGGGGATTGCGATAATCCGGCGCGTTGTTGCTGCCGCTGGAAACGAACAAATCCAAAAAAGTCAGGGGCNNGGGGTCGGGATAGTCGCCGCTCCAGCTTTCCCGCGCCAGTTGGAAACTGTGTTTGTCCAGGGAGTCCCAGTACACCTTCCACTCCTGATTGGTGACGGTGACCGGAACGCCCAGATTTTTCTTCCACATCTCCTGCAAGGCTTCGGCGACGACTTTGTTGGCCTCGCTGGTATTAAAGAGCAGGCTGACCTCCGGAAAGCCCTTGCCGTCGGGGAACCCGGCTTCCGTCAGAAGTTGGCGGCCTGCCGCGCCATCATTGTCTTTCAGCAAGGAGCCGCCCTTGGTCCGGAAATCCTCACCGGGCGCGGCATCGGCAATTCCGCCGGGGACAAAGGCCAATGCCGGCGCTTGCCCGCCCCGCAACAATTTGTCGGTGATGGCGGCCCGGTCAATCGCCAGGGAAAAGGCTTTGCGAACCTTCGGGTTGTCAAACGGCGGCTTGGTGGCATTGAACGAAACATAAGCGATCCCCAGGAACGGGTAGATCTTGATCTTTCCCTCCTTGACCAGCCGGGGCACTTCCGACGGCGGAATGCTGTCGCCCATATCCAGTTGGCCGCTCTCGAACATGGACAAAGCCGTCGAGGAATTGTCCAGCAGAAACAGCTCGATTTTTTCGGCTTTCACCTTGGCCTTGTCCCAGTAATGCTCGTTGCGCGCCAGTTCCATCCGGCTTGATTTCACCCAGGACGCCAGTTTGAACGGTCCGTTGGCAATGACGGTCTGNNGGCGGCCGCCGTTTTTTTGTGTACCGGATAATAGGCGTGGAAAGCGGTCAGCGCCAGAAAATAGGCGGTTGGTCGCTCCAATTCGACCTCCAGGGTGCGGTCGTCCCGAGCTTTCACGCCAACTTGCGATGCCGCCGCTTTTTGAGTGGCGTAGGCTTCGCCGTTTTTCAGGCAATACAGCATGTACGCATTGGGGCTGGCCAATTCCGGCGACAGGCCGGTTTTCCAGGCGTACTCGAAATCATGGGCCGTCACCGGCTCGCCATTGGACCATTTGAGCCCCGAACGCAGCGTAAACACATATTTACGGCCGTCCGGCGAAATCTCCCATTTTTCGGCGGCGGCGGCCACCGGCCGGTTCTTTTCATCCAGTGTCGTCAGTCCTTCGAACAATTGCGCTTCGACAGTGGAGGCCGAAAGGCTGGTCGACATTCGCGGATCGATTGACTCGGGTTCGGCTGCCAGCGCGTAGCGGATATGATTGGCGACAGTTGCCTTCCGGGCGGTACTGCAGCCGGCGACCGCCAGCAGGACCATAACGCCCAGCAAGCCAATCAGCCAGCATTTCTTTGCTTTGGTTAGTTGCACTCTGCTCACTCCTTTTTTGTCCCAGCCAATCATCGAACATGGAAAGGTGAATGCCCAATGAATTCTGACACGCAAACCCTAAAATCCCGTATCACCGCCGCCATCGGCAATGCCCCCGGTACTTTCGCCGTAGCGGTCCACATTCCCCGCGACGGATTTGAATGGAATCACGGTTCCGCGCCCATGCGTTCGGCCAGTCTCATTAAAGTTTTCATCATGGTGGAAGCGTTTGAACAAATGAAAACCGGGCTGATTCATGCCGATACGGTCCTTTCCTTTACCGAATCGGATCGAGTCGCCGGTTCTGGCTTGTTGCAGGAGCTGCCGGCCGGCACCTCCCGCACAATATTGGAACTGGTGGAGCTGATGATCACCGAAAGCGACAATATCGCGACCAACCTGTTGATTGACCGTCTGGGCGAAGCCGCAGTCAATGCCCGAATCCGGAGCCTCGGCTGCACGGAAACGATTTTGCGGCGCCGGATGATGGATTTCGCGGCGGCTGCGGCCGGGCGGGAAAACCTGACCAGCGTAACGGACATGGGCCGCGTGTTGAGTTTATTGCATGACGGCCAGTGTGTCAATCCCGAAGCGGATTCGGCCATGTGCGCGATTCTGGGCCGGCAGACCGACCGCTGCAAGATTCCGTTGTTGCTACCGTCAACACTTGTCTGTCAAAACAAAACCGGCGAACTGCCCGGTGCGGAACACGACGCCGGAATCGTTCACACCCCGGCCGGAACCTACATTCTGGCCATCATGGGCGAGGATGTCGTCGACTCTGAACAGGGCTGCCAAACAGCCGCCCGGATTTCCCGGGCTGTCTACGACTGGGTTCTCGAATCTACCCCGTGATTCCCGCGTCACGTCGATACTCCCGGCGACATCTCTTTTTGCGGCTGCAGTTGCCAACCGACGCGCACTTTGGCAATCCGGCCGTTTTCTGTCTGTGGCAGCAGAACGAAACCATACGGCTGGCCGAGGGTATCCAACAGCGAATACGCGACTTCAAGCGTCAGCTGCCGTTCCTGCATCGCCGGCGATGGAGAGCTCTCGAAAACCACGGCCCCTTTTCCGCCGCCGTCCTGCGGTCTGTTCAACGCCGTGACGGCCGCCGCTTCCCCGGAGTCGGCGGCGTGAAGCTCCAGCAGCGTTTTGAAAAGCATCCGGGCAAAATCATGGCACCCACCCAACAGCATTTTGGGATCGGATCCGTCGAGAAATTGTACCCGGCCGGCTGACGCCAGCCTTATTTCTGCGGCCAGCTGCTGAAATTCCTTGATCTCAAAAACGGTAGGCAGGATATCCATATAGGCGTTCTGAATTTTTTCCACCCAGCGAAACTGCTCTTCCACCTCGTTCGCTTTGCCCGCTGACGCGATCAAGCAGCCCGACAGACGCTCTTCCCAGAAATTCAATGTCCAACGGCTGATGTTCTTGAACCCGCTAATATCCCGCCGTTCATTGGCCAGCTTTTGGCTCATCTCCTGCAGGATATGAACATAGGCGGCGTTTTTTTTGGCCAGACTGGCCTGCAAGACATTCCGCTCCGTTTCGATATTATAGCGTTCCACCGCCCGTCGCACCGTCCACAGCAGCTCTTCCTCCATTTTCCAGGGCTTCGGGATGAACTGGAAAATTTCGCCCTGGTTGATGCTGCTCAAAACCTGCGACAATTGCGTATAACCCGACAGGACGACCCGAACGGTGGCGGGATATTTCTCACGGATCGTCTTCAGTAAAGTCAGTCCGTCCATGACCGGCATTCGCATGTCCGTTACGATTACACTGATCTCCCGTTCTTCGAAAGCCTGCAGGGCCGTGGCGCCGCTACCGGCAAACAACGCATCGAAGGGTTCGTCGATCGTGGCCCGTCGGATGGCGGTCAAAATATGCTGCTCATCATCGACAAACAATACGGCATTCCTTTTTTCCGTCATTTTTCTCCCCCCCTACAATCGACTCGTCGATTCCTCACGCCGTCGCGCCAGAACGCGGCAACCGGATCGTGAATAATGTCCCCCTGCCCCATTCGCTGTCCATCCACAAATCGCCGCCATGCTTTTTGACCAAACCGTAGGCGATGCTGAGGCCGAGGCCGGTTCCCTCGCCTACCGGCTTGGTGGTGAAAAAAGGATCAAAAATACGGCTTTTGTGCTCCTCCCGTATTCCCGTCCCGTCGTCGACGATCCGGCAGATGATGTTGTCACCGTCCAAGCCGGTCTCCACCGTAATATTTCCCAGAGTATCCCGACGTTGATTTTTGATGGCCTGAACGGCGTTGCTCAGGATATTGACCAGTACCTGGCCGATTTTGACCCGGTCACACTCTATCTCCAGGTTTTCCCCCAGTTTTCGATGCACATGGGCGATGTATTTGATTTCATTCTGCATGATCAACAGGGCCTCTTCCACGATCTGATTCAAATCATGGCGGGCAAATTCATCTTCCTTGCCATCACGGGCAAAATTACGCAGGCTTTGCACGATTTTGGCAACCCGATCCACTCCCTCGCGGGTTTCGCCGATCAACGGCTCCAGGTCGTCCAGAATTATGCCCAGTTTGTTTTGCTCCTTCTGTTCCGCAATTTTCTGCTGCATTCCCGCCAGCACCGCACGGGGCACCCTCGGATCCGCGAGCTGCCGTCCCAGATTCTGATAGACGTTCAGGCTTTCCCGAACTTTTCCAAGATAGCGTTCCAGAATCTCCAGGTTGCTGGAAACAAAGCCGAGCGGGTTGTTGATTTCATGGGCCACGCCGGCGGCAATCTGGCCCAGGGACGCCAGTTTTTCGGTCTGGAACAGGGAAAACTGCGTTTCCTGCAATTTGCGGGTCATATCCTGCAAATCGGTGTACTGCTCGTCGATCCGCTGCAAGGTCTCCTTCAATTGCAGGATGTAGCGGCGGACTTTGATCGCCGCGCGGGTCCGGGCAACCAGGACTGTGGGGTTGATTGGCTTGGCGATGAAGTCGTTGGCGCCGGCCTCGAAACATTCCCGCAGGCTGTCCTGATCTGCCAGGCCCGTGAACATCAGAATCTGGATGTCCCGATACTCTTCCCGGCGGCGAATTTGCCGCAACAGATCGATGCCGTTGAGGCCGGGCATCACGATATCCAGCAGAACCACGCCGATATTTTCCGTCGCCAGAAGCTCCATCACGGTTTCCGGCTTGTCGCAAATCAGGACGCCGGCATGATCGACGTTGGCGGTTATGATGTCCCGGGCCACCCGCAGATTGAAACGGTCATCATCCACAACCAGTATTTTCATGGCTCCTCCTGTTGCGCCGACAGCGCTTGTTGCCATTGCGTTCCTGCGTAGCGTCGGTTTTGTCGGTGGAGTTGTATATTTTTATTATTTCGTCATTGTTTGCCGATTCCCTGCGTTGGCCGGGCGATAGCCCCGCAAGTTAGGGCCGGAATACGAAACAAGGCGTCGCCACAACCGGGCGACGCCTTGTTTCGTGTTCCGAAGTTTACCGAACCGCCGCCATTCCCGCGTAAAAAGCGGCCAGGTTGAGTTCGATGGTGGAAGGTTTTACACTGCGGGCGATTTCGGCCGTGAAGTCGTCCGGATTAAGCTGCAGGCACTGCACTAAAGCTCCCAGCAACACCAGATTCATCGCCCGGACGTTGCCCAGGCCGGCCGCAATTTCACTGGCCTGCACCACGACGGTGTTTACCCGGGAGCGCAGTTCCTCCAGGATATCCGCCGGATAATCGCGTTGACCGACCAGAATCGGCCCGGACGGAATCTGAAAATCATTGACCACCGCGACCCCCGTCGGTTTCAGATATTCCAGCCAGCGCAACGCTTCCATTTTTTCAAAAGCCACCAGAATATCGGCCTGGCCCTTGCCGATGATCGGTGAAAACACCCGTTCGCCGAACCGCACCTGATTGCTGACGCTGCCGCCACGTTGGGCCATTCCATGCACTTCCGACATTTTTACGTCATGGCCGGCAGCCATCAACCCCAGCGATAGAATCTTGCCGGCCAGAATGGTGCCTTGGCCACCTACGCCGACCATAAGAACGCTTTTTACATCCGACATTTCATTCACCCGCCTTGCTGATGGCTTTCACCGGACAGACCTGGAGGCATACGGTGCAGCCGGTGCACTGCACCGGATCGATGCTGGTTTTCCGTCGGCTCTTGTCAAAACGCAGGGCCGGGCAACCGGTCTTCACGCATTTTTGACAGCCGATGCACAGATCGGTCCGGATGACACACTTGGCCGGGCCGCCGAATTCCCTTCGGTCGCGCTCCGACCATTTCTTCAGCACGCAGGGCCAGCGGGTGATGATGACCGCCGGCTCCGACAACGCCAACGCCCAGGTCAACGCCTCCCGCACTTCGGCCAGATCAAGCGGATTGACCGTGCGCACGGCCTTGATCCCCAGGGCCCGGACAATGGCGGGGATGTCGGCTTCCGGGGCCGGCTCGCCCCGCAGGGTGAATCCACTGCCCGGATTTTCCTGATGACCGGTCATGCCGGTAGTGCGGTTGTCCATGATGCAGGTCACGACATTGCCGCGGTTGTAGGCGACGTGCAGCAGGCTGGTCATGCCGGAATGGAAAAAGGTCGAGTCGCCGATCACCGCCACCGTCCGGGTGGACTGCCCCAGGCGATCATAGAGTTTCTGCACGCCATGTCCCATGCTGATGCTGGCGCCCATGCAGATGCAGGTATCCTTGGCGTTGAGCGGCGCATTCCCTCCCAGAGAATAGCAGCCGATGTCGCCGGTAACCATCAGGTCCTTGATTTTGCTGAGTTCATAGAAGAACCCGCGATGGGGACAGCCGGCACACAGCAATGGCGGCCGGGCGACGACCCGGGCCGGATCGGTATCGGGGAATGGGTCCCGTACGCCGGTCAGGGCCTGCGCCACTATATCCGGCGACAACTCGCCGATGGCCGGTATTTTTTCCTTGCCGACGCAAGGAATTCCTGCCGCTTTGATTTGTTCCTCCAAATAGGGCTCCAGCTCTTCCACCACATATAAAGTTTCGACCGCCGCTGCGAACGACCGGATTTTTTGCAGCGGCAGGGGGAATGTGAATCCCAGTTTCAGATAGGAGGCCCCATCGCCGAACACTTCCCGGGCATACTGGTAGCCGACGCCGGAAGTAATCACGCCAATCCGCCGGTCGTGCCATTCGACGCGGTTCAGTTCCGTGGTTTCGGTAAAATTCCGCAGTCGTCCCAGGCGGGCTTCGACGGCCACCCGCCTGATGCGAACGGTAGCGGGAACCAGATCGTACTTGAGAACATCCCGCTGGTACGGTTTTTTCGGCGCCGGTTCCCGCGGACCGGTCTCCACGATGCTCTTGCTGTGGCAGATTCGCGTCGTCACCCGCAACAGCACCGGCGTATCGAATTCCTCGCTGATTGCCAGCGCCGCCTTGACCATGTCCTTGGCCTCCTGGCTGTCGCTCGGCTCCACCATGGCGATTTTGGCGAACTTGGCGTAGTAACGGTTGTCCTGCTCGTTCTGCGACGAATGGCAGCCGGGATCGTCAGCACTGACCAAGACCAGGCCGCCGTTGACGCCGCTGTAGGCAAAGCTGAACAAGGGATCCGCCGCCACATTGACCCCGACCATCTTCATGGCGGACAGGGACCGGCCGCCGACTACCGACACGCCGATCGCTGCTTCCAGCGCAACTTTCTCATTCGGCGCCCATTCAGCCAGGATATCGTTCTTGAACTCCGCGATGTTTTCCAGAATTTCCGTGCTGGGCGTTCCCGGATAGGCCGCGGCGTAAATGACGCCGGCCTCCCAGGCGCCCTGCGCGATGGCTTCGTTGCCCGTCAACAATTTTTTCATCATCCGCGCTCCTTTCCCGGTTATAAAAAAGTTTGCCCCGGCGAATCCGATCCCACCGCCAGGCAACAGGCCAAGGCGATCGAATTCAGTTTCGCCGCCGCCGAATCGGCGCGCGACACCATCACCACCGGCCGGGTCGCCCCCAGAATTACCCCGGCGCTTTGCGCCCCGGCGCAATGAATCAGCGCCTTGCCCAGGATATTTCCGGCTTCGATCCCCGGTACCACAAACAAATCGACATCGCCGGCAATCCGGCTCTTAATTCCCTTGTGCGCCGCCGCTTCCCGGCTGAGCGCCACATCCATGGCCATCGGCCCTTCGACGATCGCCGGCCCGAGTTCGCCCCGTCGGTTCATTTCCATCAAAGCCTGGGCATTGACCGTGGCCGGCATTTTGGGGCTGACCACCTCATTTGCCGCCAGGACGGCGACTTTGGGACAGTCGATTCCCAAATCCGCCAAGGCCCTCAACGAGCTGCGAACGATATCCTTCTTTTCAGCCAGGGTCGGGGCGACATTCATGCCACCGTCCGTATGAAACACCAGTTTTTTGTCGCCGGGAACCTCGAAGGCGGCCAGATGGCACAGCAAACGGTCGGTTCGCAAGCCGCATTCGGGATGCAGAACCGCCCGCAAAAAATCGCTGCTGTTCACCATTCCTTTCATGAGAATGCCGACTTCGGTCCCGCTCACGATTTTCGCCGCGGCCAAGGCCGCCGGCGCCGGTTCGGGCTCATGAATCAGCCGGATGTCGGCCGGCAAGCCCACGCTGGACAGCAATGGCCGGATCAGCGTCTCGTCTCCTACCAGCACCGGTTCAGCCAGCCCCGCATCCTGAGCCGCTTTTACCGCCCGCAGCGCTTCCTCGTCCTGCGCCGCCGCCACCACTACCGGCAGCGGTCCGCGGCTGCGGGCCCGGATTCGCAGTTCTTCAAAACCGGTCAGCATGGTTGCACCCCCATTTCAGCAATACGCATGGGCTTCCTCCTCGCCCCGGAGCACCCGCAAGGCGCCGGCGTTCAGGGCTTCCAGTTCCTCCTCGCCGGGAATGACGGCCACGGGCGCTATAAAAGATACCCGTTCGGTAATCGGCTCCACAATATAAGGAGCATAGGCCATGCCACCCGTCAGAACGATACGGTCCACGCGCCCCTTGACCACGGTCGCCAGCGCACCGATGGATTTCGAGACCTGGTAGGAAAACGCCGCCAGCAGCAAGCCGGCCTTTTCATCGCCGTCTTCCGCCAACTGCCGCACCTGGCGGACATCCTTCNNCCCAGATAGCCATAAATTCCGCCGGAATTGAACAGGGCGTCCCGGACCTCCGCTAGGCTGTATTTCCCGGAATAACAAAGTTTCACCAACTGGGCGCAGGGAACGCCACCGGAGCGGCCGGGTGAAAACGGTCCTTCGTCCCGGCCGTCCACCATGTCGATCATGCGGCCGCCGCTGTGAACCGACAGGGATACGCCCGAGCCGAGATGTGCCACCACCAGATTGGCCGCTTCGTAGCTTTTACCGGTTTCCACCGCCACCCGGCGCGCCACCGCTTTCATGTTCAGGGCGTGGGTCATGCTGACCCGTTCGAACCAGGGCGAGCCGGAAATCCGGGCCACCGGCGCCAGTTCGTCAACGGATACCGGGTCGACGATAAACGCAGGAATCCGAAGTTCTTCCGCCAGTTCAAACGCCATGACCGCCCCGAGATTCGAGGCGTGTTCCCCCCGCTCCGCCGCTTTCATATCCTGGACCATCAGCGGATTCACCCGATAGGCTCCGCCCGCCAAAGGTTTCAACAGCCCGCCCCGACCGACAACCGCCGTCAAAGAAGCCAGCGGGATCTGCTCCGTCGCCAGCGTCTGGCGGATCAGGCCGAGGCNNTTGGTCATAGATCCGGGAATAATTCGCCAGCTCCGCGCCATGATGTTCCAGCGTTCGTTTCAGCCGGATTGACTCATCGTCAAACACGGCAAATTTGGTGGAAGTTGCTCCAGGATTGATGACCAGTATTCTTTCCACTTTGCGCCTCCTCGCAGCCGGCGACACTCGCTGCCGCCCTTCTTTAAGAATAAAATAAACCCTCCAGTTACAGGAGAGTCAATAGCCACATAAAAAAATGCTCCCGGAGCGAACTGGGAGCCTTCATCAGAGGTTAGGGCGTCGGCAGACCGGCAGCTGGATCTCCGTCAGATACCGGCCGGAATCGCAGGAAATGAACTCATCCACAATGGCCCGCTCTACCGCCTCGCCGTTCAGTCGCAACCCCTGCCGGTCGACAAACGACAGCAGTTGCCGGTATGGCTCCGTGGAATCGTTGTGACTGCCCCTGAACAGCAAACAGGCATAGTCGCCGGCCGGCAAGGTCACCGACAGCGAGGATTCCTCCAGGGAATCCTCCACCAGAATAAAGACGGAATTGTATTCCTGGAAATTTTCCCGCAGCAGGTTTGTCACCGATACCGTAAATCCAACCTTGCCAATGAAAATCGGCGAATGCTTTCCGCCAATCAACTTTTCCAGCTTTCGCACCTGCATTTCCAATTCCGGGCCGCGCCGGATGCTGGCCTGCAGTTGGAGAATCCGCCGCTCGGGATAGGGTTTGATGAGTGGAATTCCCACGCCGTCGCCGCTCAGGGCGGTTTCCAGCTCCGCGATGCGGCTGCCGAACTTGCGCCGGGTCTGTTCCAGCTCGCAGATTTTTTCATCGATGCTGCGCTGCTGGCGCTGCAACAGCTGCAGAAAGCTCTCTACCCGCAACTGGTTGAAATGGGCGGCGATCTCCGCCAACGGCACGCCCAGCAACCGCAGATATTTGATGATATCCAGCTGTTCGAACTGTTCGGTGGAATAGTATCGGTACCCGGTATCGCGATTCACTTCCACCGGCTTGAACAGGCCGATTTCATCATAGTAACGCAATGTTTTGACCGGCACATTCATCAGCCGGGACATTTCGCCGATCGAAAACCGATTTTGCATTCAGCTCACCCGTCCGCTTTCTCCGAGTAATCGCCCAGAAATCGGCAAGGCCCCTTGCAATTCACGAACGAATCTGCAGGGGGCCTTCGTTCAAAAACCGCTCAAGGGGCGTTAGGCATCCACTTTGGTTGTCAGGTAGAGCCCGATGGTCATGTGCCCGATTTGGTCCTGATTCTCTTCAATCGCATCAATATGGGCGTCTTCATCATTCAGAATTTTTTCGAGGATTTCCCGGGTCGCATAATCCTTCGCGTCGCCCGCCAGTTTGATCGCCGCATTGTAGGCAGCAATGGCGCCTTCTTCCGCCTCATGATCGTATTGGAACATCTTCGGAACATCGCTGCCGATGTGGATCGGGTTCAGTTTCGACACGATCGGGGTCCCTTCCAGGAATAAAATCCGGGCAATCAACATAGCCGTGTGTTTCATTTCATCAATGGCGCGCTTTTCAAAGTGCTCGTGAAGTTTGCCGTAGCCCCAGTTGTCGCACATCTCGGCATGAACGATATACTGGTTGATGGCAGTCAGTTCATCAGCGAGCAAGGCGTTCAAAGTTTCGATCAGCTTGGGATTTCCTTTCATCGGTACATAGCCCCTTTCGTAAAATATTTTGAGGGTTCGTCTCCCCTTGTAGTCAACTATTCGACAAGTTTGCCGCCATTCCTTTTCAGCGCGCCGGCAATTTTCCGACAACAGCGGCATATACGGCAAAGCGATTTTCACCGTCGATTTCCAGCACACTGTTCAGTTTTTCGTCATCGAATGCGGCAATGGCGCAAACGCCGCACTCCAATGGCGCCGCTCCCAGATACAGGTTTTGGCATACATGTCCGGCATCAAGAAAAACATACCGCCAGGCGCGCTCGCTGTACCGCCAGGCGCTGCGGTATACATCGGCAACCCAGAAAAATCCGAGAGCGGCCCGACTGACCATATCCTGGCCAAGGCAGGCCTCCTGGATTTGCAGGCCGATTTTCGCATCCAGGCGAATCGGCGCCACCGCATGTTCCAGGGCAATATAGCGGTACAGTCCGTTGCTCAGTCCTTTGACGTGGTTGAGCAGCACATAGGTATCCAACGGATGGCGGGCGCCGGCGGAAGGCACGGTGCGGATCGTGGCCAGCGGCAAAACCTGCTGTACGCCTTGGGTGCACCACAACAGCCACGTCATTTCCTCCAGGGTTAACGGCGCCGGCGAAAATCGCCGGATGCTGCGCCGACCGGCGATCGTATTTTCCAGCAACACGGAAGGCGGTTTCAAATGATCCGGCTTTGGCAGGTGAATGACTGGGCCGGCGCCGACATAAGGCGATTCCAAAGCCGGTGACGGCAAGCCCTGACTTTGGTCCGAAGGCGTCAGCTGCTCATAATAAGTCCGACGGATAAACTCTGTGCCGGTCTGGTTCATGGCGTCCCCTCCCGCTGTCATTATTATTGTTATAAATTATGATTCCACAATAATCTGTAAATTCCCCCTGCCAAAATGAAAAAATACCCGACGGCAAAAAAACACCAGCCAGCGGAGTGAAACTTCCGCCGGCTGGTGGTGAAACCGCGGGAGACGAACGGCTACGGACGCAACACGATTTTAATCGCCGTTTCGTCCTTATCGGCCAACTCGAAGGCCTGCTTGATTTCACTCAATTTAAACTCATTGGTAATCAACGGTTTGATGTCGATATTCCCCTGGGCAACCGGGCGCAGTGACGGCGGCGTCCAGACATAGCGCTCCCGCCAGGTGTGGTGAACCAGACAGGTGTTGATAAATTCCAGCCCGTCATCATGCCAGCGACTGATATTCAAAGTGATTGGCTGGGTCACCCAGCTGTAGAAAACGAACTTTCCATTGTGCCGGATGATCTCGGAGGCCAGATTGAAAGAGGTTTCGCTGCCGGCCGCCTCCACCACCACATCAGCGCCTTGTCCGCCGGTCATCGAAAAAATGATTTCTTTCAGATCCTGCTTCTTCAGGTTGACGGTCAAATCCGCCCCCAACTTGCGGGCCAGTTCCAGTTTCCCATCCAGCACATCGGCGACGATCACTTTATCCGCGCCTTTTTTCTTTGCGCACTGGGCAATGATTTGTCCGGCAAAGCCGCCCCCCATGACCAGCACCACGTCACCGAGCTGGGCGCCGCAATGCAGACCGGAATACATGGCGCAGGCAATCGGTTCGCCCAACGAGACCAGATCCATGTCCAGGCCCGCCGGCGCCGGCTGCAGCTGGAATTCCTTCGCCGCAAAGTAATCGGCGAAATTGTTGCACCAGCCAAAAGCGATTACTTTGTCGCCCACTTTGTATTCGCTGACTTTCGAACCGACCTCCACGACTTCGCCGCCGCTCTCGTGCCCCAGCCAAAACGGGAACTTGGGTTCCTGCCGGAATTCAGCCGTTTGGGGCGGCAGTTGTCCCCGGTAAAAACTTTTGTCGGACCCGCAGATGCCGATGAGGTGGTTCTTGACGATCACTTCGTCCGGGGCGCATACCAATTCTTTTTCGGCGAGTTCAATGTCGTACGGTCCTTTCAGGATAGCGGCTCTGGTTTTGAATCCCATGTTTTTTCCTCCATTCTGTTATCGAATCAATGGTGTCGAGGGTTATCTTCAGCCGGTTGGCCGGCTGGCAGCGGCTCAGGGAATTCGCAGCAGCGAAAAGGCCACCCAGGCGATCGCCGCGCCGACAAACGCCATGGACAGGCCCCAAACCAGCATGTTTTTGAACAACTTGCTCTTGTCCTCACTGGCGTGGGCATTCGCCAGATAAATGGCGCCGCTGGTCGACAACGGGCTCATATCCACCACAAAGCCGCAGGAAACGATGGCGGAAATCAGCGGCAAAAGTTCCTGTGGAGGCGCGCCGACTTTTTGCAGCAAAATTGGTGCCATCGGGATGAAGGTGGCCAAAATGACCCCGGTTGTACTGGCAAACGCGGAGATAATCCCGCTGACCACGCCGGTAACGAACGAGATGCTCCCCGCGGTGGAGAAGATGGCGATGAGTCCGGCAAACAGATCGATGCCGCCGACCTTGGTCATCAACGTAATCATGACCGTCACACCGGTAACCATCAAGATTGCGCCCCAGGGCATCGCCTTGATCGCCTTGTCTTCGTCGGCGACTTTCAGGAAAATGAGAATCATCCCGACCAGAAATGCGCCCAAGCNNTTTTGAAGCCGATGACCGCCACGATATAAATTAGCAAGCCGGCCAGCGTCAATTTCTGCTCACGGGTGAACGGTTCCACCCGTAAATTGGCCAGAACGCTGCTTTCACCGGCATTCTGTTTCCGCATCAGTTTCATGCCGCCAAACACGAAGAAAGCGACAATCGATGTTCCAAAATGAACCAGCACGTTGTTCAGCCAGATGATCACGGACAAATCCGTCAGCCCCAGCTTGGCCGTCAACCCCGTTGTAATGATGCCGCCAATCGCAATCGGCGACATGCCACCGGCATGGCCNNGATTCCCAGCTCTTTCGCCAACAGCATTACAGTCGGAGCCAGCAGGGCGGCTGTTACGGTCGGCCCCGGGCCGGCGGCACCGATCACCAGGCCGATGAAAAACAGCAGCCAGGGCAATAGCACAACCTTCCCCTTGATCCCTTTGATGACATACTTCGTCACTTTTTCCAGGGTTCCGTTAATTTGGGCAATGGCGAACAAAAAAGTGGTCCCGGCCAACATGATGAACAGGCTGGTCGGATAGCCTTTCAGGATATCGTCCACCTTGATTCCGCCGAGGTAGTGTCCGATGACCAAGGCTACGCCCAAAGCCATCACCCCTATGTTCCGGGNNTCTCCAATGTTCCGGGTGGAAATGCAGCTCACGATAATTACGATGATCAGTGCAACCAATGATATGACCGCCAAAGAAACCATACTTTTTCCCCCTCATCCACTCTATAGTGACTTGCTCACCCCTCGGAACAAATCATTAAGCAAGTTTTGTGCCAACAAAAAAAATCCTTATCCGTGCCTGTTTTTTCGCACGAATAAGGATTCCATCCCAAATCATCGATCGTTCACTGTTTCACGAAACGTTACTTGAAACGTTTCATGAAACACATTATGGTTCCGAAAGTTTGCGCCAGAGTGTCGTCCGGCTAATCCCCAACATTTGGGCCGCCTTCGTTTTATTGCCGCCGGTAACTTGCAGAGCCTGCCGAATGGCCGCCGGATCCGGCGTCAGTTCGGGCGCGGGGGCAGCGGAAAGCGGATTCGATGCCGGCGCAGGTTTGGGCAATGGTCCGAAATCAACGACCCGCAAAACATCTTCCGCCTCAATCGTGTTTTTCTCCGACAACACCGTCAATTGCTCGCAGGCGTTGCGCAATTCCCGGATATTGCCGGGCCATTCATACTCTCTCAGCAAACTTTCCGCGGCTGGCGAAACCTTTTCGATGGTCTTGCGGAACTTGCGGCTATACAGCAGGAAAAAATGCCGCAACAGCAACGGAATGTCTTCCCGCCGCTCGCGCAACGGCGGGACCTGCACGTGCAGCACATCGAGGCGATACAACAGATCNNATCGCGGCGGAACTCGTTGGTTGCCGTCAGTTTCTTCAAATCCCGGTTGGTAGCGGATATCACCCGAACATCGACCGGAATGACCCGGTCATCACCAACCCGCATTATTTCCCGCTCCTGCAAAACCCGCAACAACCGGCCCTGCAATCGCAGGGGAATTTCGGACACTTCGTCCAAAAAGATGGTCCCTTGATGAGCCATCTCAAACAAACCGGCTTTGCCACCCCGGATAGCCCCGGTAAAAGCGCCTTCGACATAGCCGAACAGCTCGCTCTCCAGCAGGTTTTCCGGCAACGCCGCGCAATTTACCGCAACAAAGGGGCCCTTGCTGCGACCGCTGCTGTTATGGCAACTCTGCGCCAGGATTTCCTTGCCGGTGCCGGTTTCACCAGTCAGCAGCACATTGGAATCGACTTGGCTGAACTTGCGGATGCGGTCCACCGTGGAACGGATCGCCGCACTGCCGCCAATAATATCGTTAAAGGAATACTTGGCGCTCAAACTTTTATGATGGATTTTTTTGCGGATTTGTCCTTCCAGTTGCTGGAGTTCGGTGACTTTTTGAAAAGTAGCGACGGAGCCGACTACTCGGTCTTTCACTTTGACCGGGATGCGATTCTTGGCCACCATGGTGCCGTTGAGCTTCTGCAGTTCGCCCAATTCCGGCTCACCGGTCTCCAGCACCCGCAGCAGGCCCGTTTCCGGCAAAATATCGCGAATATGCTGCCCCAGGGCTGCCTCGGCCGGTATTCCGGCGATCTCAGTCGCGGTTTTGTTGAATACCGTTATCAGGCCCTGTTCGTCAATCGCCACGACGCCTTCATAGGCATAGTCCATGATCGCTTTGATTCTCTCGGTGACTGCCTGGTTGTGTTTGGCAACCTGCGCGGTACGGACGGCTTCCTGGACTGCGGACACGATCGCCTCCGGGCCGGATTCAATCAGTACCGCGTTCATGCCACTGTCAGCGGCAATTTTGACGGCCATCGCCCCGCTGATAACCGCTTCCAGTCCTCGCTGCCGGGCCGTTTGAATGCTTTGTTCGGCTTCCTCTTCCCGCATGACCCGGAAACATTCAATGTGCACATCCAGCACCGCAGAAACCCTTTGCACATCGTAAATCATGGAATCGGAGCCCATCACGGCGATTTTCTTCGCCTGAAACCGCTTGCCGCACTCATGAACGGCATGGATCACATCATAACCGGTTACCGGCAAGTCAATGACCGGAATATGGGGATACCGTGTCCGCAGCGCCGAGGCGGTCGCCCCCCGGGCAATCATCGCGTCGCAATCGATCTGCAGAGAATCGATAAATTTCACACCAACCGCGTACATCGCCTGCAAGCTTACGTCTCGGCAGTCAAAGCTCCGAAAAACTTCGTCGGCCAATTCCTTGCACTGCAAATAAGGCGCCACCAGCAGCACCTTGATCATCCGTGTTTTCCTCCCGAATCAGGCTTCCTATACGATCTTTTCGCCGTGATATCTTTCACCGTCGGCATCCGGCAGAACGCCATACCGCTCCGTCCACAGCGTCTTATACTTAAGCGCCTGGGCATGGATACGCCCCCATTCACCTTCAATCGTCCGCACCACTTTTGCCGGTACGCCGACCACCAGCGAATTAGGCGGAATGATCTGTCCTTCCCGCACCAGCGCGCCGGCCGCCACGATGCTGCCCCGGCCGACCACCGCTCCCGTCAACACAATTGCGCCAATCCCGATCAGACAATGGTCCTCGATAACAGCGCCGTGAACCACCGCACTATGTCCGACCGTCACAAAGTCGCCGATGATGCAGGGATTGTCGTCCGCGACATGCAGGACGCTGTTGTCCTGGACATTGCTGTATTCGCCGATCTCGATCCGGTTGACGTCGCCGCGGGCCACCGTATTGCACCACATACTGCTATATTTTTTCATTTTGACCGCGCCGATTACCCGGGCGCCATCCGCCAAGAATGTTTTTGGATCCAGCTCCGGCTGTTTGCCCTCAAATTCTCTCACGTATACTTCCCCCTTAGCATGAAATAGGCTTTAATATTAGTATAATCGAAACCATGAAAAAAGTCAGGCTTCCGCAGCGCTATTATCCAACCCGTTGCCGATCCGTCAGCTTTTGTTTTCTCTTTGACGCAAAACTTTTTCAAAGAATTTTTGAGTACAATTTGAGATGATCCATAATAACATCTGTCGAGGTGTCACATGAAATTACTGTTGGTTGATGACGAAGTAAAACTTCTGGAAGCCCTGTCACACATTTTGAAAAAGAACGGCTATCTGATCGATACCGCCGCCGATGGCGAAACCGGTCTCGAGCTGGCCATGACCGGCGCCTATGATCTCATCATTCTGGACTGGATGATGCCGGGAAAAAGCGGGATGGAAGTCCTGAAAGAGTTGCGCTGCCATTGTCTCAATACGCCGGTATTGTTTCTCACCGCCCGCGATTCGGCGGAAGACCGGGTCGCCGGATTGGATGCCGGCGCCGACGATTATCTGATCAAACCGTTTTCCACGGAGGAATTGCTGGCCCGCCTGCGCGCGTTGGCCCGGCGCCAAAACAAAGAACTGACGGAAAATATCATAACGGTCGGTCCCCTCACACTGAATCCCATGCATTGCGAAGCGACCTGCCACGGCGAACCCATCCATCTCACGGTC
Organism: Negativicutes bacterium UBA1444; assembly: GCA_002329525.1. Classification (GTDB taxonomy): domain Bacteria; phylum Bacillota; class Negativicutes; order UBA1444; family UBA1444; genus UBA1444. Next base: position 6,049 of record DCTI01000163.1, on the reverse strand, counting down.
AAGGAATCATTGTTGCTCGAGCTGCTCATGCGCAACGCCGGGCAGGTCATCACGAAGGAGCGCATTCTCTATAAAGTCTGGAGCTATTCTTCCGATATTGAAATCGCCAATGTCGACCTATACATTCATTATCTGCGAAAAAAACTGCCGGGGAATTTTATCCGTACCATTCGCGGGGTAGGGTTCTGTCTGCAGGAGGACACGGATGTTTCGCAAGCTTCTTCTTAGACTGACATTACTGAATGCCGGCGTGATTGCAATCCTGTTCTGCCTCCTGATCGCCGGCGCCTATTTTGTACCGGAGCGCGATCTACATCGACGGGCGGAGTTCTTTCTGTCCCGGCTGGCGGCCGAAATCAACGCCGGCCATCGTCCGCCGATGCTCCATCGTCCGCACCCGGATGGTCCGGGCACAGTCTTTGGCGAACACCCGTCCCCGCCGCCTGAGTTTCCGGCCGGACCGCCACCGCCGCCCGGGCTGCCGCTCGAACCGATGAAAGGCGACGACTTTCCGCAACCACCGGTCATTTTTTACGTGAAGTTGGCTACGGATGGCAGCATCGCCGCTACCTCCGCCTCCGTGCCCTACTCCGCCGCCGAGCTGGCCGACCTGGTGAAAAAAGTCGGCCTGGAAGCCCACAGCAGCGGCAAAATTGCCTTTGCCGACTCCACACATTTTTATCTGCGGGCGGAACGGCAAGACGCGCCGGGTCAGCTGCTGTTATTCCAGAATTTTGACCGGGAGCAGGAAGTTTTTCGCACTCTGATGACATCGCTGGCGCTCATCGGCGTGCTTTGCTTGGTTGCATCCTGGTTCGGCAGTCTGTTTCTGGCTCGCCGGGCCATGGCGCCAATTCAAAAATCCTGGACCCAGCAGCGGGATTTTCTGGCCGATGCCTCCCATGAGCTCCGCACCCCGCTGGCTGTCATCCAGGCTAATCTGGATGTGGTGAAGTGCAATGCCGACGAACCGGTGGCCGAGCAGACGGTTTGGCTGAACAATATCGAAACCAGCGTCAAATCAATGGCTTCATTGGTGGAATCCTTATTGTTTCTGGCCCGGATGGATTCACCGCAGCATCCGATACAAAAAAAGCCTTTCCGGCTTGACCAGGCGGTCGAAAAGGCAGTCGAACCCTATAAAATATTGGCTGCCGCCAAAAGCGTCACCCTGTCGGAATCCTTGGCGTCCGGCACGGAGTACTTTGGCGATGAGCAACGTATCCAACAGGTTTTGGGGATTCTGCTGGACAACGCCTTACGCTACACTCCCGCCGGCGGGACAATCGAGGTCCTGCTGCAGAAATTCAACCGAAACCTCCACATCACGGTGTCCGACACCGGCCCGGGAATTCCCGTCGAACATCTCGCCAAAATTTTCGACCGGTTTTATCAGGTCGATCCGGCTCGCAACCAGGGCGGCGCTGGTCTCGGACTGGCCATCGCCAAATGCATCGTCGAAACCCACGGCGGCACGATCCAGGCTGCCAGCAAACCTGGCAACGGCGCGATTTTTTCCATTAACCTGCCGTTTTCCCAGCCGCACCCATTGAAATAACCCGGTCATTCCCTCACAGATTCGCGTAGGGAAGCGCGTGCGCCATGAAATAGTAGGCACGGTACTCGCGATGGTTTTCCAGACAGCTTAGTCCCTGCAGGGCTACCAACCGGACACTGTCCTGGTCGTCGGCGACCTGACCCCGGAGCTTTTGCAGCAGCTTCCTGCCTGCCCGGGTCGGGCCTTCCACCTCAGTAGCCACGATCCGTCGGCCGATTACCGCTAAAAATGGGACGGTCATCGCCAAGATCCACTTTTCCCGTCCTTCATAGTAGCCGAGGAATTGCAGACAGCCGACAGCGATCAGAACGGGCGCCAACATGCTGATGAACCAGCGCCAGCGGGCCGGTGTTTTCCACCAGCCCGCTTTTTGCATGGAATATTGGGTTTCTCGCAAAGTAGCGGCGAAGTCCCGGCGTGCTTCGAGCAGTTCCGGACGTTTTCCCGGCAGAGCGGAAAACGCCGCCACTGCCGCTCGTTCCAATGCCGAAAGGCCCGCGGTGGTTTCCCGGGAAATTACTATCTGAAGCATTTTTTCCGGACCGTTGGTCGCCAATTCAATCTTTTTCTCCACATACAAACGGAAAATCACCGTTTCCAGAACCGCCCCCAAACCGCCCCGCAGCAATGCGACAGCCACCGGGTCGGGTTGAACGTTGACCGGCCCAGACGGCCGGGTCTCCCGGCGCAGCACCAGAATGCAAAAAACGATTACGGCTCCGACGTAAAACAGATATAAAAAATAGGGAATCATGNNCATGTGCATACACCACGCAATAGTGATCTTTGGGGCCTCACAGCCTATTTGATGTCATAGCTGCCGAGCAGTCTCAGCTTAAATTTTGGAGCGTATTTACCCATGACTTCACCGAGAACCTCCCGGCGGCCATCGCCGTTCAGCTCAATCGCGTACACATATTCACCGAGCAGGGTCTTGGCCGGCCGATCGTGAACCGAAACCAACGAGTAGCCGGCACGGTCCAAATCTTTCAGCAATCCGGGCAGAGCCGCTGCCGCCCCCTGGGCGACCAAAATCGTCCGCATCTGGCCGAATTTCTGGAACGGCTTGCTGGTGACGACCCAAAACCGGGTCACATTGGTTTTGGTTACTTCGATCTGCTTGGCCATTACCGCCAGTTTATAGGTCACAGCGGCTTGCGGGGAAGCGATGGCGGCAACCGATTTATCCCCATCCGCCGCCACTTTGCGGGCGCCTTCCGCGGTACTGGACACTTCGATCAGTTTGGCATCCGGCAAATTGGCCCGCAACCAGTCCTTGCCCTGGGCAATCCCCTGCGGATGGGACAATATCGTTTTGATATCGCTTAAAACGGTACCCGGCACAGCCATCAGCGTCTGCCGGATCGGCAGGTTCACTTCGCCGACGACGACAAAGGCCGGATCGTTGATCACGCTGTCCAGATAGTTGTAGACCGGCCCGCCCACCGTGTTCTCCACCGGCACGACCGCATAGCGAAACTCGCCCGATTTTACGCCGGCCAAAGTCTCGGGAACCGTTTTCATGGGCACAAAAGTTTCCTGGTCGCCGAAAAATAAGATCGCCGCTTCTTCCGTATATGTCGCCGCCGGCCCCAGATACCCGACACTGGCGGAAACGGCGCCGGAAAACAACATCAGCAGCAGAGCAACAACCAAGAATACGCGCATGGAAACCTTTTTCATGAAAAAAACCCCTTCCTTTTCTTCGTTTCTACTCGTTTTTCTATTGCAGGAACAGCCCGTTTCGGCCTTCCCATACAACCGTCGGCATCCCCTGTTCTCACGGAAGAATGGCTATTTCCCCCGCCAGATCGTCTTCAAAGTCTTGGCCGCAGTTGTCGGGTCGGCGCTGTCCATGATGGCGCTGACAACCGCCACCCCGTCCACGCCCGCGTCCCGAACCGGTNNCAGCCACGCCCGCGTCCCGAACCGGGCCGATATTCTCGGCGGTGATGCCGCCGATCGCCACCACCGGAATCCGCAACGCCTGTTTGATCTGCGTTAATACCGACAGCGGCAGAATTGCCTTGCCGGGTTTGGTCCCGGTCGGGTAGACCGCGCCGCTGCCCAGATAATCGGCCCCAGCCGCTTGGGCGGCCAGCGCATCCGCCACCGTCGCCGCCGTAGCGCCCAGAATCTTCTCCGGCCCCAACAGCCGACGGGCCACCGCGACCGGCAGATCTTCCTGTCCAATATGCAGGCCGGCCGCATTGACCGCCAGGGCGATATCCAGCCGGTCGTTGATGATCAGCGGGACCTGAAAGCGGTCGGTTACTTCCTTGATCCGCAATGCCCGCTGATAAAACTCCCGGGAAGTCGCAGACTTCTCGCGCAACTGCACCAGCGTCACCCCGCCTTGCAGGGCCTGATCCACGATTGCGCAAAACGACTCGATGTCCCGGTTCGTGCTGTCCGTCACCAGATACAGTGAATACTCCATGCCCAGTTTACTCAACCACACATCTCCCCTTTTCCCAGACATCCCGCGTCGTCAAATTGGACACGGCATCTATCAGCCGGACCCGGAAACTGCCCGTTCCTTCCCCCGGCTGCATATACTCGCAGGCGATTTCTCCGGCAACCCCCATGAACATGACGCCGGCGACAACGGAAACCAATGACGGCCCATTCGCCGCACAGCAAGCCGCCACCAACGAAGTGGTCATGCAGCCGGTTCCCGTTACCCGGGACAACTGCGGCGTCCCGTTGCGCACCTGACATACCGTATGCCCGTCGCTGACAAAATCGGTTGGGCCGGTCGCGGCGACCAGGCAACCAAATTCCGCTGCCGCCCGCCGCACTGACGCCGCCGCATTTTCCGCGTCGGCCAGGGAGTCGATACCGCGCATGGCGGTAAAATCGCCGGTCAAACGCTGAATTTCCGCCAGGTTTCCCCGTACCGCCGTCAAGCGGATGCTATGCAGCAATTGCTCGGCGGTGCGGGTCCGGATCTGGGTGAAGCCGGCGCCGACCGGATCCAAAATCACGGGAATCCCCAGATCGTTCGCCTTGCGGCCGGCCAACAGCAAACTTTCCAACATCCGGGTATTCGGCGTGCCAAGGTTCAGCACCAGCGCCGCCGCCTGGGATACGACCTCCACCACCTCGGCGGGATCGTTCGCCATGATCGGCGAAGCACCGATTGCCAGTGTAACATTCGCGCAGTCATTGAGACTGATGTAGTTGCTGATATGGTGAATCAAGGGTTTCCGCGTTCGTATCCGGTCGATGCAGGAAGATACCTGTTCCAACAGACTCATCAGAACCGCCTCCTGGCCGGGCCAACGCCGGCCGTTTTATTCTTCGGACAGGCCCGCCTTTTGATAAAGCTCATAAAAATGATGCGTCGGCCCTACGCCCCGGCCGATCGGCAACGCATGCTCAATGGCCACGGTAATGTAACGTTTGGCGGCTTTCACCGCCTCTGGCACCGACATCCCCCGCGCCAGATTGGCGGCGATTGCCGAGGACAATGTACAGCCCGTGCCGTGCGTATTTTTCGTGGCTACTCGCGGCGCTTCCAACCGGACAATCTGCTGCCCGTCGAACAATATATCCGTCGCGTCCTCGGTTCGATGCCCGCCCTTGAGCAGGACATTTTTCGGCCCCAGCGCCTGGATGTCCCGCGCCGCCGCTTCCATGTCCGCCAATGTAACGATGGACCGATGCAGGATGGCCTCGGCTTCCGGAATATTCGGCGTCACTACGGTGGCGAGCGGCAGCAGCTCCTGCACCAGAACCGCTTCCGCTTCCGGCTGCAGCAGATGGTAGCCGCTCTTGGAGATCATCACCGGATCCACCACAACCAACGGCGGGGCATATTTCCGCAAGCCGGCGGCGATCGTCCGGATCGTGTCGGGCTGGGAAACCATGCCGATCTTGACGGCGTCCGCCCCCATATCTTCGAAGATGGCCTCGATCTGTTTGGCGATGATTTCCCGGGAAATATCCTGCACTGCCAGTACGCCGAGCGTGTTTTGCGCCGTAATGGCCGTGATGACGCTCATGCCGAACACTCCATGCGCCGCGAAGGTTTTCAGGTCCGCCTGAATCCCGGCGCCGCCGCCGGAATCCGATCCGGCGATGGTTAACGCCTTTTTCATGCTCTTTCTCCTCTCCCATCCATCACATAACAGAATATAAAGCACAGGCCCGAATAGAGCCTGTGCCCGTCTGCAGCAAAGCAACACATGATCGCAGTCCCTACGCTGGCATAATCCAGATCAGGTTTCAGGGTCGAAAACTTTTCCGGGTCTTCCTCTCAGCCGGCCTTTCCGGCGCCCCCCGCCTATATGCTCATGCATCTGTCGCTATTATTTTACCGGATTGGCCGTGTATTCACAAGTTCCGCAGCGTTTTACTTCTCCTTTGTTTTGGGCGGAATCCCGGCAATCGCCTTGGCCAGTTCCTTTTTCTTCTCCAGGTTGCCCTGGCGGGAAATCATGATCCGCTGCGCCTGCGGCGAGCCTGCGCCATGCATGGATTCGGTCC
>DCTI01000231.1:50066-55719 GCA_002329525.1 Negativicutes bacterium UBA1444 | reverse complement strand
GCGCAGATCTTCCAGCGTCAGCTCCGACAGCACCCGTTTGGCAGCCACCCGCTCCGCGGCATTCTCCGCAGCAATTCCGGCCAGCACGTCGCCGGACTTCAGTTCATTGGCCTTCGCCAATACTTCCTTGATGCTGCGGAAAACAAATGTTTGACCAAAAAGACGTGTTTTCAGTTGCACAAATTTCACAACCCTTCACACAGTTTTCGCCTGTTTATCGGGCAAAAACCAACGTTTTAACGATAACCGGCACCGCTTCCTCGTGCGGAAGCGGCCGAGCAAAGTCCAGAAAATCTCCCATCTTGAGATCAATTCCGTCCACACACACCAGTTCCCGCTCCGGCAACCGCCGCAACAGGCTCTGTCCGAGAACTTTGGCGATATCTTGCTGGGCCACCACGACGGCCGGCAATGCGCCGATTGTTTGCAATTCCGCCGCCAGATCATCGGCCACGCCGGTAATGGTCGAAAAATCGGTGTCCGGCAACGTCGGCACGATCAAGGCCACCGTCCGATACAACGGCTGGGGAAAATTTTTTGCGCCCGGCAGCCAAGTCCACCGGCCATCAGTCCGAATCTCCGGATAAACCGCCGGCACGTTGCGCAAAGGCAAAGCATGGGGACTGACCGTGATCGTCGAGCCGGAGATATTCACCGTGTGGGCGCCGGCTCCCAGAACCGTCGCATGGATGGTTTCGCTGCCCTCGTGGACTTTCAGTTCCCGGAACGCCCGGCTTTGGCGAAACGCCTCCGCCAACAGCGGGCCGACATCACCATGGACCCACCATTCCCGCCAGCCCGGCTGGTAAATGTAGCGGGCCACCCCGCCAGAAAATACTATTCCCTCGTAATTCCCTTGCGGCATTTCCCGACTGATGACCAAAGCAGCTTCCGCCGTCGGTACCGCTTCGTCGAACAACACCGCGTCGACGCAGCGCACCATCCGGGCCAGACATTGCTTCAGCACCGCCAGTTCCAGTTCCGCCGTTGGTGCCGGAATCAGGGATTTGCCGCTTTCCCGCTCCANNGCTCCAGTTCGCCCAGGATGATCCGGGCCGGGTCCGTCACATAGGACAACCGATGCGTCAGCGAATCCACTTCAAACAACCGGCCGCCGACATTGACGCAGGCCGTGCCGATGCAGACGCCGCGGTCGAACACGGCAATGTTGGAGGTTCCGCCGCCAATATCGACATTGACGATGCGGGAGCGGAGTTTTTTGGACAATGCTTCCGCGCCGGAACCTTTGCCGGCAATGATACTCTCCAGATCCGGACCGGCCGTGGCTACCACGAAATCGCCGGCCACTTCGGCCAACGCGTGGATGATTTCCGCGGCATTTTCTTTTTTCGCGGCTTCACCGGTGATGATGACAGCGCCGGTATCGATATCCTTCGCCTGAATTCCCGCCGCCGCATATTCCTGTTCAATGATGTTCCGGATGGCGGCGCCATCGACCCGTTGCCGATCAAGAAACGGCGTAAAATGGACATCTCCCATGTAAATGACGCTTTTGCGCGTGATCTCCACGCGCGGCACCTGCGAGCCCGGCATGACATTGACCAGCGTCAATCGGGACAGGACCACCTGCGTCGTTGTCGTGCCAATATCAATGCCGACACTGGCCAGCACCGTCTCGCCGTTCATGACGGACGCGGATCAAGCCTTGCCGGCTTTGGCCGGTTTTTCCTCACTGACCGCCAATTTTGGCAGGATCGCTTCCAGATCCGGATGCGGACGGGGAATCACATGACAGCTCATCAATTCACCGACCCGGGCCGCCGCCGCGGCTCCCGCATCGACCGACGCCTTGACGGCGCCGACATCGCCGCGCACCATGACGGTGACCAGCGCTCCGCCAACCTTTACTTTACCGATCAGAGTCACATTCGCCGCCTTGACCATGGCGTCCGCCGCTTCAATAGCACCCACCACGCCTTTGGTTTCCACCATGCCGAGAGCAATCAGACCTTCTTTGTTAACCATACTGACTATCTCCTTTCCGATACTTTGCCGAAATACTTTCCATTTCAGGGTTGCCCGTCCTTGCCGTTTTTGCTTTCCGCGCACGACCTCCTTATCCTTGGTTTTGAGAGGGTCCAACAAAAAACAAAAAGCCTTCTACAGCGACGGAAGGTTCCCGGTCACTGTAAAAGGCCCAATTGCCTTATTCCATTTTTCATTGTTCTTACTTCTTGGCTATGTCTGAGAATTCCTGCAAAATTTTGACGCTTCGCCAACTTTTTTTTCACCTGGCGAACTCGCACCGTCCGTGGCCGCAATCACGCGCCGCGCCATCTCCACCAGAGGAAGCCGGAGCGACATGGCTTCCCGGATCAGCTGCTGATGCGCCGCCTGTTCGCTGATATGCTCCCGCCCGATCAATATCGTCTTGGCCCGGGCGATCAGTTTCTGATGTTCCAGCTGTTCCCGGGTCTCGGCGAGTTCCCGGCGGACATGCTGCATGTCGCGCCACCGGGCGTAGGCGATCCGGACCGTCGCCTGCAGGCTCTGTTCCGAAACGGGCTTGACCAGGTACCCGCAGACATGGACGTTTTCCGCACGATTGATGATATGCGGCTGACTATAAGCTGTCAGCATCACGGCGGGAATGTTCATCCCATAGAGAATCTTGGCTGTTTCAATGCCGTCCAGTTCCGGCATCATGATATCCAGCAAGGCCAAATCCGGCAGCAATTGGCGTGCCAGCTCCACCGCCTTGCGGCCGTTGCCGCATTCGCCGCACACCACATGCCCGGCTCGTTCCAGCATTCCACGGATGTCCAGCCGGGTCAACACTTCGTCTTCCGCCACCAGGATCGCCAATGATTTCATGCCGTTTCCTCCGCGTTGCAGATTGGGAAGGACACAGTGGCGACGGTCGCGCCGCCGACCCGTTCCAACCGGAACGAACCCTGCAGTTGATCGCAAATCAACAGTTTGACGATATACAGTCCCATGTTGGTTCGTTTCTCGTCGGCCCAGTCCAGAGCCAGTTCTTTGCCGCTGTCGGCGACGACGATGTGGTTCTTGCCGCCGGCCTCTTCGACCAGGATGCTGATTTCCCCGTAAGGGCTGGATTTGATCCCGTGCTTCAGACTGTTGGTCACCAGCTCATTGATCACCAAGGCCATGGGAACGGCCTGCGCCGCATCGATGCGCACGGTCTGCCCCCGGATCGACGCGGCGATCTTTTGCCGGGGCATGGAAAAGGCCTCAATCAGTTTATTCAAGATGTATTCGGCTAATTCCTTCAAATCGATGTAATCCCAGTTCTGATGGGCAAATACATCGTGAACCTGGCTGATCGCCAATATCCGGTTAATGCAGGTATTGAACTCGGTCTTCACAACCTTGGACTGGGAACGATTCATCTGGATCCGCAACAGCGCCACGACATTCTGCAAGTTGTTCTTGACCCGGTGATGGATCTCCCGGATGGCGGCGCTCTGGGCATTCAGTTCCCGCTCCTTGCGCCGCAGTTCCGATACATCCTGCATGGACAACACACAGCCGCTCAGGCCGCCATAGGCAACCAATGCGTGCGCCTGAAAAATAAAGCTGGCCGCACCAAATTCAAATTCCATGGGATTCGACAATTTTTCCACCAGTTCTTCCATCGACCGACAGGCCAGACGATCCATCAACCGACCGCCTAACGGCTCGCCGCCGCAGTATTGGCGGTACATCCGGGCCGCATTGCGGTTGGCGTAGGTTACCTCGCCCTGATGATTCAGCACGAACAGCCCGTTGCCCAGCCATTCCTCCCAGGAAGATCCGGTCATGGACAGGGCCATCAAAGTATTGCTCAATTGGTCCGCCGCCTCGCTCAAAAATTCGAACCGGGCTTCCTGACGGATTTCCTCGGAAATATCCTTTTCCATAATCAGAACGCCAACGACCCGTCCGGCGTTGTTGCGCAGCGGCACCACCGTCTGAGCGATCGGCACGCCTTCCTGGCTGACGCCGCGCACGTTGCGAACCATCTCGCCCGTGGAAAAAGTCTGATATACCGCCGGTTCCCTTGTGGCGTAGGCAATCTCGCCGACCACACTGTGCCCGTACAGGGAATGCTTTTCCGGCCGGGCCCAGGCCAGAACGATCGCATCGACGCCGTTGTTGGCCGGCCCGTCAATAAAAATGTCCGTTTCGGTCAGCTCCGCAATAAACGGCAGCTGCGCTTCCATTTTTTCCAACAGGTCAATATCCGCATCGGTCAAATCTGTATACTGCAGACACAGATCACGCATCTGACGCAAAGGCCTCCAATCGTTTCACCAACGGTTCGATTCCAATTCCTTCCCGGGCGGAAATCGACAAAATCGGCGCCACTACGCCGGCTTGCCGCAGATACTTCTCCGCCAGGTCGGGGGCGGCATCTTCCCGGTCGATCTTCGTAATGATGCCGACAACCGGCTTATTGAATACCTTCGCAAAGTTGGGCGGAAAAATCGTCCGGCGGTTCGCTGCGTCCTGCAACGCCCACACTTCGTCCACCCGGTGGCTTGCATCGATCAGGACCCGGTAGTAAGTGGGCATTTGCAGGTACTCGCCGGGGCAATCGATGAAAAATCCTTTGAACTCCAGCATCTGAGTTTTTCGATATGACTGGGCCTCATTCATCAGGCACTGCTTCAACGTGGTTTTACCAGCCCCCACGCCGCCAATCAGCAATATACGGGATTTCAACTGCGAGTCACTTCCGACGCGGTAAACCCGAGGACGCCTACCAAAATTCGAACAGCCGCCCGAATGGCGGCCTCCACGTCGGCCACTTCGCCCGTGATCACCAACGAACCCGTGAACCGGTCGACAAAGCCGATCTCGATATTGCCGGCCTTGGTGGCGGCATCGGCGGCGATGATCGCCGCCTCGCTGGGCGTGATGGTCATTATCCCGATGGCGCCGCCGCTTTCCAGACCCAACCGTTCGTGAAGATCACCCTGCGGGTTGGGAATGATATGCGCCATGGTCACTTGTTTTCCCGGTACATATTCCTGAATCACGCGCTGTTTTTCGCCGGACATTGCCGCACCATCCTTTCCCCGTTGTGTGTTGAATCGTCGGCGCCGCGGGGAGAAACAGCGGCTTCTTCAAATGTCGCCATCTCGTTCAGTATTTTCACCGCCGCATCCAGAATCGTCATTCCCAACGCTGCTCCCGTTCCCTCGCCGAGCCGCATATTGAGACGCAGGCAGGGGGTCAACCCCAATTCACGCAAAATGACAGCATGTCCCGGCTCCTCGGACAAGTGTGAAGCCATCAGATATGGCTTGACCGCCGGCGCCAGGCGGTAAGCGGCCAGAACCGCCGCCGAAGCGATAAAACCGTCCAGCATGACCAGCGCCTGGCGTGACGCTGCTCCCAGCACCACCCCAGCCATCGCGGCTATTTCCAGACCGCCCACTTTGGTGAGCACATCGAGGGCATCCCGGGGATCCGGTCGATTGATCGCCAGCGCCTCTTCGATCACCCGGATCTTGTGCTGAACAAATTCTGCCGAAATCCCGGTCCCGGTGCCCACGACCACGCTCACGGGCTCGCCGGTGAAGACATGAACCATCGCCGAGCTGGCCGTGGTATTGCCGATTCCCATTTCACCAAGACTGATGACGCGAACTCCCGCATCCGTCAGTTCCCGGGCAATCCGGAT
>DCTI01000231.1:41035-50047 GCA_002329525.1 Negativicutes bacterium UBA1444 | reverse complement strand
AGCAGTTCCGCCGGCAGGTCCGATTTGACGCCGACATCCACCAGAACCAGCCGGGCGCCGGCATGGCGGGCCAACACATTGATTCCGGCACCGCCGCGCACAAAATTGTATACCATCTGTTCGGTTACTTCGGCAGGAAAAGCGCTGATTCCTTCTTCCGCCACGCCATGGTCCGCCGCCATCAAAACGACCGCCTTTTCCGGAATCCCCGGCATGGCCTCCCGCTCGACGCCGGCCAGTTGGCAGGCCATCCGCTCCAGAACAGCCAGACTGCCCAGAGGCTTGGTCAGGCGATCCAAGTGCATTTTAGTCTGATTCATGATCGTTTCGTCAAGCGGTTGGATGCTTTGAATGACTGCGTCGATTTCTTTCATGGTTGCTTCCTCCCCTGTTCCCTGCAGCGCGCCGCTGCCCGATCTTCAGCCGCTGGTTGCGGCACGGTTGCAGACACTACTCGCCTATTTGTCCTCCTCCGAAAGCTTCCGGACAAACATCAAGGCCAGTAGCACCGCCGTGACACCGGCAACCAGTTTGCCGACGATCATCGGGAAAATCATTTCTTTTTCGACGCCGGCGGTGAACCCCAGATGATCGCCGAACACGAAGGCCGCGCTGACGGTAAAGGCAATGTTGATCACTTTGCCCTTGGGGTTCATATCCTTCAGGATATTCAACATCGGAATATTGTTCGCCAATGTGGCGATCATGCCGGCCGCAGCCGCCTCATTCATGCCCAGCAAGCCTCCCAGTTTCATTAAAGGCTTGGCGAACACCTTGGTAATGACCTGAACCATGGGAAACGCCCCGATCAACACAATCGCGATCGAGCCGACGATCTGGAAGCCATCGCTGATCGGCGCCATGCCGGGAATCAGCACCAGGCCGGTCAATGTTTCCAATACGATACAGGCGGTACAAATCGTAATGAAGATGGTTAGCCCTTTGCCGAATACGGCAAATCCACTGATCATTTTTCCCGGAATCAGCCACAGTCCAGCGGCAATCAAAACGGCGACCAAGGCGATGGGTACGGTATTGTGCAGGATCATGCTCATGTTGTAGCCGGCGACAAGTCCGCCCGCAAAGCACCCCAGCGGAATCGTGATCATCCCGATCATGATGCCTTGCGCCAGATATTTGTGATCCGCCTTTTCAATGATGCCGAGCGCCACCGGGATGGTGAACACAATCGTCGGTCCCATCATTGCGCCAAGAATCACTCCCGCAAAGGATCCGGCTTCCGGCGTCAAGGCCATGGCCTTGGCCAGCGGATACCCGCCCATATCGCACGCAAGCAGGGTTGTGGCAAACATGGCCGGATCGGCGCCCAGGAAAGTATAAATGGGAACGACCACTACACCGAGAACTTTGGCCAGAACCGGCGCAATCGAAACAACGCCGATCATGGCGATGGACAGCGACCCCATCGCCATAAACCCTTCGTCAAATTTTTCGCCCAAGCCGTACTTGTTGCCGAAAATTTTGTCCAGAGCCCCCAGCACCATGAAAAACATCATGATATACAGAATGATTTCGTTAATACCCACATGTAACACCTCCATATTATTATTTCCGCCGCCGATTTAGCCTGTCGCCGCCTGAAGTGGACTCCATTCCCCAACTAATGCTGTCCGGCCATTCCCCCATTTTCCGATATTTTTCCGCCACCATCCTGCTGGTCGCTGCGATATTAATCCCAGATTGTCGCTCAAAAAAAGAAACAGCCTTTTACAACGACAAGAATTACCCATCGTCATAAAAGGCTCAATTGCCTTATTCCATTTTCCTTGTTATTTTACTTCTTCCTTACCGCAGCGAATTCCTGCAAAAATTTTTTCCATTATTCATTTTTTATCCTGATTATTTTGTGTTCATGATCGCGTCGATCTTATCCTTGCCGAACTGTTTGGCAAACTCCGCAAAGGCCGGCTGCATGGCGTCCTGCCAGGCCTTTTTGTCGACGTCTTTCGTGACGGTCATGCCTTTTGCCGCCAGTTCGCCGATTTGCTTTTCTTCCGCGTCACGGCCAAGTTTTCGTTGATATTTCGCCATTTCCTGCGCCGTCTTCAACAACATTTCCTGATCTTCTTTCGGCATGGCTTGCCACTTTTTAAGACTGACGATCAGAACAGCCGGCGAATAGACATGCTGGGTCAGCGACAGAAATTTTTGCACCTCATAGATTTTTGAGGAATAGATGACCGCGATCGGGTTTTCCTGTCCATCGATCACCTTTTGCTGCAACGCGCCAAACACTTCACTCCAGGCCATCGGCGTCGGATTCAGCCCGGCCGTTTTGAACGCCAGCATGTGGGTCTTATTCTCCATCGTCCGGATTTTCATGCCTTTCGCATCCGCCGGCGTTTTCACCGCCACTTTGGAATTCGTCAGGTTGCGAAACCCATTTTCCCAAAAAGCCAGCCCTTTCAAGCCGGATTTGTCCAGATCAGCCAGCAGTTGCTGACCGATCGGTCCGTCCAGGACCTTGTCCACATGATTAAAGTCCCGGAACAGAAACGGGATGTCCACGACCAGCATGGACGGGCTAAAGTTGCCGATGGGGCCCGTCGAACCGACATAGATGTCAATCGTACCCTGCTGCAACCCTTCCAGCAGTTCCCGCTCGCCTTTTCCCAACTGTCCGTCCGGATAGACCTTGACCTCAATCCGGCCTTTGGATCTTTCCTTGACCAGCTCGGCAAATTTATTGGCGCCAAGATTATACGTGTGACTCGCCGTCGTCAATGTTGCCAGTTTCAACTGGGCCTTGTATTCCCCTTTAGCCGCCGGTGCCGCCGCTTTTTTATCTCCGCCGCAACCTGCAACCAAGCCGACCAGAAATAGAACCAGAACGACTGCTATCCCCCGTTTTATCATCGTTCCCCCTCCTAACATTTTTACTTTTCTTTCCTAACAGTGCCGCTACCACTTAGCAGTCGAGTCTATCTTCATTGTTATCCGCAGATTCCCTGCTGTTTTTCCAGGGCTTTGATCAGCAGTGTTAACGTCGCATTGACCGGCGTCGGCACTCCCAGGCGCACTCCTTCGCGGACCAGTGCCCCATTGATGGCGTCGATCTCCGTAGCCCGGCCACGGAGAATGTCCTGCAGCATTGAAGACCGGTTGGCCGCCGTCGCCGCCGCCACCGCCAAAACTTTTTCGACTGCGTTGTCGTATGGCAGGCGGACATCCGAAGCCGCTGCCACCTGGACCGCTTCAGCCACGGCCAGCTTAACGAGTTCCCGCGTTTCGGCGTGGTCATTCAGCTGTCCATTGGTAAACCGCAATAAAGCGGTCAGGGCGTTGATCCCGACGTTGATGACCAATTTCCCCCAAATCAGCGACTGGACGGCATCCTCGGCGATGGCGGGAATTCCGGCCCGGGACAAAATCATCGCCGCTTCCCGGCAAAAATCGTCCACCGGTCCGGTCAACCGGCCGATATGCGTATCTCCCCGGCCCCCGTGACGGATTCTGCCAGGGCCGATCAGGGTCGCCCCCTGCGCGGTGGTTCCGGCCAGTACCCGATCCGCACCGAAAACCTCGGCGATCATCTCAGCATTGCCCAGGCCATTCTGCAGTGTCAACACCCGGCCGACCGGCCCCAGAATCGTCTGGGCGCTTCGCGCGGCCGCTGCCGTCATCCCGGATTTAACGAAAACAATCACCAGATCGGCAGCACACGCCGCCAAATCCTCCACCCGGGTTACCGCCGCCGGTTTCGTCCGGACCTCGCCTTCCCCGGTTTCCAGAATGAGCCCTTGCGTCCGGATCGTTTCCACATGCTCGGCCCAGACATCCACCACCGACACGTCTTCCCCCGCCGCCGCCAGACGGGCCGCAAACAGGCCGCCCATGGCACCGGCGCCAATGATGACAATCTTCATGGCAGTTCCTCCGTCCTTAATAGAGACGTTTCAGGACTTCCTCCTTCATGGTGAAGCAATGTTCCGGCCCGGGGAACGTTCCGGTTTCCACTTCCTGCGCGTAGGTGTTCAGGGCGTTGACGATATCTTCGCTTACATTCGCGTATTTTTTGACAAACTTCGGCACAAACCGGTCAAACAGACCGATCATGTCATGGATGACCAAAACCTGCCCGTCGCAGTCCGGTCCGGCACCGATCCCGATAGTGGGAATGCCGATTTTCGCGGTGATCAGCTTGGCCAGCGGCGCCGGAATCGCTTCCAGCACGATGGAGAACGCCCCGGCTTCCTCCAGTTTCTGCGCTTCGGTCAGCATCCGTTGGGCCGCCGCCTCGTCCTTTCCCTGTACCTTGAAGCCGCCGAGCTGCGAAGCGGTCTGAGGCGTCAGGCCGATATGGGCCATCACCGGGATTCCGGCGTCCACCAGGGCTCGGACTACCGGCACCACCGGCAGGCCGCCCTCCAGTTTCACGCAGTCGGCGCCGCCCTCTTTCATCAGGCGGCCAGCATTTTCGATCGCCTTTTCAATGCTCACGTTGTAGGACATGAACGGCATGTCGCCCACAATCAAAGTGTTGCGGGCGCCCCGCACTACCGGCTTGATGTGGTGCACCATCTCGTCCATCGTCACCGGCACGGTCCCATCATAACCCAACACGACCATGCCCAGAGAGTCCCCGACCAGAATCAGCTCCACTTCCGACCGGTCCACCAACAGAGCCGTGGGGTAGTCGTAAGCCGTGACCATCCGGATTTTTCTGCCGGACTCCTTCCACTCCTTCAGTTGGGGAATTGTCACCTTCTGTTTCGCCATTCCTTTTCGCCTCCTCAATATTCCGGGTGGGTATTCATAGTCAGTGCCGGGGTTGTCTGTGGTTTCATCTGGACTGGTTTGATTTTCCCCCCGTCTCACTGTATTCCCTTTCTGATGGCATTTCCCTGCCGAAATGCAGCGGTTGCCGCAAAAAAATCGTAAATAGCGCACTGAATTACCGATCTCCCGAAACAATCTACAAAATATTGCTGGATATTATTAATAGTCAAAGTGAAAGCGGCAAGGTGATTTTATCGTGTCGCTTTTTTGTTTCCGAATTGTCTTGTAGGGTGCGTTGCAATAACATAGACACTATAATTGAATTATAGCGGCAATATAGAAGATCAACGGAGGAAGGATATTATGTACACCTTTACAAATCAGTTCATGTCCCGTCAGAACAACCTGGAATTTTTGAAAGCTACCATGATGGGGCCAAATGCCATGCGAGTAGCCGAAGAATTAGCGTCATACCTGAACGTCAATGAGAATATGCGTATCCTTGACCTCGGTTGTGGGTCCGGGCTTTCCACGCTGTTGCTGACACAAAAATACGGTGCAACAGTTTTCGCCGCCGACTTGTGGATTTCACCGACGGAAAACTATGAGCGCTTCAAATCGATCGGGATTGACGATAAAGCTGTGCCGATTTCAGTGGACGCGACCAAAGGATTGCCTTTCGCAAACGGATATTTTGACCTGCTGTTTACTGTGGACGCTTACCATTATTTCGGCGATACGCCGGAAATGCTCCCCTCGCTCATTCCTTTCGTAAAAAAGGGCGGCTATATCGCCGTGGCGATTCCTGGCTTAAAATACGAATTCGGGAAAAATGTTCCCGCTGAACTGCAGCCGTTTTGGAATGGTGAGATGGAAAGAACCCTGCACTCTCTGGATTGGTGGAAGGACTTGTGGAAGAGGGCCGAGGGCATAGAAATGGTGGACAGCCGGGAAATGGCCTGCTGCCGGCAGTCCTGGGAAGAATGGTTGACCGCTTATCATCCGATTGTCGCCGAGGACATCAAAATGATGGCCGCCGAGGGTGGCAAGTATTTTAATCTGGTTCAGTTGATCGCAAAAGTCATTTAACTAGCGACCCCATAAAAGGAATCCCGACGCTGGACGGTCACCAAAAACCGTGCGGCGGCGGGTCTTTCTCCATGTCTGACTGATTGACGGCCGTCTCGGCTGCTAATCCCCGCCATGATCCAGCCTGATTTTCGCATCCCAAAAAAATTTACAAAATTCCTCTTGACATTATTTCGGTATTATAGTACCTTAATATCGAAACGAGGTGGAACCATGGCATCGATCGTTCAAATTTCCGAAGCCGCTTCCCTGGCCCTGCACAGTATGGCGCTGCTGGCCGCATCGCCGGACCGGCCGCTGACGGTCAAGGACATCACCGCCCGCACCGGCGTGTCGGAGGCGCATTTGTCGAAAGTCATGCAGCGTCTGGCAAAAGCCGGACTGGTCAAATCGACCCGCGGCCCCAAAGGCGGCTTTGTCCTGGGCGACGCCGGCTTGTCGACATCCCTGCTGGCAATTTTCGAGTCGATCGAAGGTCCGGTCGCCGACAGCGGTTGTCTGCTTACCTCCCGGGAGTGTCCGTTCCGGGAATGTCTGTTTGATGGTTTGCTTGGCCGCATGACCGCGGAATTCAAAGAATATATGCGCACGAAAAAACTCGAAGATCTTGTATCCTGCCAAAAGGGGGGCCATGACTGATGAAAAGAAACATCATCCGCATTGATCAGGAAAAATGCAACGGTTGCGGCCAATGCGTGACCGGTTGCGCCGAGGGCGCCATCCAGCTCGTCAACGGCAAAGCCGCGCTGGTCAGCGAAACCTATTGCGACGGATTGGGCGCCTGTATCGGCGAGTGCCCCGTCGGCGCCCTAACGATCGAAGAGCGGGAAGCTCCCGAATATGACCAGACGGAAGTGGACAAACATCTGACGAATATCGGCCGCCTCCCCCACAGCTCTTCCCATGGCACGACGCTGCCGACGCCGCAGGGGTTCCAAGGCTGTCCGGGCTCCATGGCCCGCTCCCTCCATCCGGCGTCGTCAACCCCGACCGCCTGCCCCGGTTCGACGCCCGTTGCCCAGTTCCCCGCGGCCGCTCTCGGCAACTGGCCGGTCCAATTGTCGCTCGTGCCGGTAACCGCGCCTTATTTGGACCGGGCGTCCCTATTGATCGCGGCGGACTGCACGGCCTTCGCCTTCCCGGATTTCCACCGTCGGTTCCTGAAGGGAAAGGTCGCCCTGATCGGCTGCCCCAAACTCGACGACGCCGGTTTCTACCGGGAAAAGCTCGCCAACATCATTCAAACGAACCAAGTGGAATTCATCCATGTGGTATATATGGAGGTCCCCTGCTGCGGCGGACTGGTCCGGCTCGTGCAGGGAGCGGTCGCCGACTCCGGCTGCAAGGTCCCCGTCAAGCTCACGAAGATCGGCATCGCCGGCGAAGTGCTCGCAGAGGATCTTCTGTAAGTGAGGGAATGGTTCGGCCACTTGCCGGAAGCCTCGTCATTCAATAGTTGATATAAAGAAAGGAGCGATCCTCATGAACTCTTTGGTAAAAAATCTCCCCCTGTCGGAAGCCGTGAATCTGGCTGGCCTGGTCAATATTGAGGCAGGAAAGATCATCAGCCGCACCTTCGTGCAACGCCCGGAAGTAACCGTCACCCTATTTTCCTTTGGCGCCGGCGAAGGCGTCAGCACCCACTCGGCCCCAGGCGACGCCATCGTCCAGATTCTCGAGGGCGAAGCGAAAATCACCATCGGCGGTAATCCCCTGACTGCCAAAACCGGCGATATTGTGGTCATGCCCGCCAATATCCCCCATGCCGTCGATGCCGAACAGGACTTCAAAATGCTGTTGACCGTCATCAACCATTAATCCGCTCAGTCCGGCTCCGTTTTGTCTGCCGGAACACTTTGCAACGCAGGGTTTAGGGCAGACTGCAAATAGACAAAAATTCTGATGGGAGGCAAGAAAGAATGTTTTGTTATCAATGTGAACAAACCGCCAAAGGGACCGGCTGCGACGTGTTCGGCGTCTGCGGCAAAGACCCCAAAACAGCGGCCCTGCAAGACCTGCTGTTGTATGTCGCCAAGGGAATATCGATGTACGCCCACCGCGCCACCGTGCTCGGCGCCCAGGATCCGGCCATTGACAAATATGTCATCGAAGCACTGTTTACCACCATCACCAACGTCAACTTCGATCCCGAGCGTCTCGCGGGAATCATCCGCCAAGGCGCCGAAGTCAAGGCCAAAGCCAAAGCTCTCTATGAAGCCGCCGCGCTGAAAGCCGGCAAAGTTCCCGAAACACTCGCCGGCCCGGCCGCCTGGACGCCGGCCGCCGATCTGAACGGCCTGATCGCCCAGGGCGAGACCGTTCCCGTCAACAAGGAAGTCCCCACTCGCGGCGCCGACCTGGTCGGCCTGGAAAACCTGATCGTATACGGTCTGAAAGGCATGGCCGCTTACGCCGACCACGCCTGGATCCTTGACAAGCAGGACGCGAAGGTCAACGCGTTCTTCCACGAGGCGCTCGACTTCCTGACCCAACCGGACCTCGGTGTGGATGCCCTGCTGGGCATGGCTCTGCGCTGCGGCGAAGTCAACATCCGGATCATGGAACTGCTCGATGAAGCGAACACCGGCACCTACGGACACCCCGTGCCGACGCCGGTTCGCATCACCGCGGTCAAAGGCAAGGCGATTTTGGTATCCGGCCATGATCTGAAGGATCTGGAAGAACTGCTCAAACAAACCGAAGGAACCGGCATCAACATTTATACGCACGGCGAAATGCTACCGACCCATGGCTATCCCGGGCTGAAGAAATATAAACATTTTGTCGGCAACTACGGCGGCGCCTGGCAGGATCAGCAAAAAGAATTCGCCGCCTTCCCCGGTGCGATCCTGATGACCACGAACTGTATCCAGAAACCGGCGGAATCCTACAAGGGCCGGATCTTCACCTGCGGTCTCGTGGCCTGGCCGGGCGTGGTCCACATCACCGACCGCAACTTCAAGCCAGTCATCGACGCCGCGCTGGCTGCCCCCGGATTCCCGGAAGATGAACCGGAAAAGACCATTTTGGTCGGCTTTGGCCGCAACGCCGTCCTTGGCGCCGCCCCCAAAGTCATCGAGTTGGTCCAGTCCGGCAAGATCCGCCATTTCTTCCTGATCGGCGGCTGCGACGGCGCCAAGAGCGGACGCAACTACTACACCGAGTACGCCCAGGCGGTGCCCG
>DCTI01000231.1:0-40944 GCA_002329525.1 Negativicutes bacterium UBA1444 | reverse complement strand
CTGGTACGAGCAGAAAGCGGTCTGTATTCTCCTCTCCCTCCTCTTCCTCGGCGTCCGCAATATCCGCATCGGTCCGTCGGCGCCGGCATTCCTCACCCCGGCCGTATTCCAGGTTCTGCATGAAAAACTGAACCTCATGCCGATCACCACGCCGGAAGCGGATCTCAAGGCCATTCTCGGCTAAGGATCCGAATCCTCGATATTCCCCTCACCGATAAAAAAGGAAGGTCCGCCTATCCAAGCGGACCTTNNTGGAAGCTGCCTACCGCTGCACCCGTCCCGAGCCGTCGCCCTGCATCAGGCCTTCCACTTCCGCGACGCTGACCAGGTTGAAATCGCCGGGGATCGTATGCTTGAGACAGGAAGCGGCCACCGCGAACTCAATGGTCCGCTGGTTGTCCATGCCCGTCAGGAAACCGTGGAGCAATCCGCCGCCGAAGGAATCGCCGCCGCCGACCCGATCGACGATATGGATGTCGTATTTCCGTGATTTGAAAAAAGCATTCAGCGCCGAATCATACAGGATGGCCGACCAGCCGTTGTCGGAAGCCGAATAACTTTCCCGTAACGTGATCGCCACTTTTTTGAAGCCGAAACGTTCCACCAGTTTGCGGCAGACCGCCTGGTAACCGGCATCATTGATTTTCCCGGCCTGCACCTCGGAATTGTCCGCCTTGATACCGAAAACCTTTTCCGCGTCCTCTTCGTTGGCGATAGCGATATCGACAAACGGCATCAACGTGCTCATGACTTCATTGGCTTTGGCCGAACTCCAGAGATTTTTCCGGAAGTTCAGGTCACAGCTCACGGTCACGCCGGCCTGTCTGGCCGCCTTCACCGCCTCCAGGCTCACCGCCGCCGCGCTGTCGCTGAGCGCCGGAGTGATTCCCGTGATATGGAAATATTCCGCGTCGCGGAAGATGACCGGCCAGTCGAATTCTCCCGGCTGCACTTTGGCAATCGCCGAGTCCTGGCGGTCGTAAATCACCTTGGAGGCCCGCTGGGAAGCGCCGGTCTCCAGATAGTACACGCCCAGCCGGCTGCCTTCCATCTTGATGTAATCGGTTTTGATTCCATATTTCTGCAGAAAACAGCGACAAGCCTGGCCGATTTCATGCGGCGGCAGCTTGGTCACGAAGTAGGCGTCATGTCCGTATTGCGCCAATGACGCTGCCACGTTCGCCTCGCCGCCGGCATAGGTCGCGTCAAAGGAATTAGCCTGCAAAAAGCGCTGGTAGCCGGGAGGCGCCAGCCGCATCATGACTTCGCCAAACGTGACGATTTTCTTGCCCATTCAGATTCCTCCCCCTTCTTCTCAGGCGTGCCTGGCTTCCCGGATTTTTTCAACGAACAGTTTCGCCGCCGCGGTGACCGCCGCGTAATCGCCGGTTTTGGCCCCTGCCGTCAGGGAACCGCCGACGCCCAGCGCCACCGCGCCGGCCGCGAACCATTCCTTCACGTTATCGACCGCCACCCCGCCGGTCGGCATTAGCGGCGCCTGCGGAATCGGGCCATGGACCGCTTTGATGAACTGCGGACCCAATAATTCCCCGGGAAACACCTTCACGATATCGGCGCCCGCCTCCAGCGCTTCAACCACTTCCCGGACGCTCATGGCGCCCGGCATGCTGGGCACCTGGTAGCGATTGCAAAGCTTGATGACCGCCGGATTCAGGCAAGGCGTGACCACATATTCCGCTCCCGCCAGAATCGCGGCGCGGGCCGTTTCCGGATCCAGCACCGAACCGACGCCGAGCGTGATTGCTTCCTGCGCGCAGAATCCCGACAGTTCCTTGATCACATCGATTGCACCCGGTACCGACATGGTAACTTCGATGATCTTAATGCCGCCCTCGCTGATCGCACCGACGATTTTTTTAGCCTTGTCGGCATGATCCGTCCTGACGATGGCCACAATACCACTGTCCAAAACTTTCTCCAAAACAGCCAACTTCTTCATTGAATCCGCCTCTTTCCTTTCGCCGGCACGGCGATGATATAAACCTGCCGGGTGACCCGCCCCGGATTCAGATACTGAACATCCAGCCACATGTCCCGAAAGCGCCAGGCATTGAACGAAGAGATCCCGTCGGGGTTCTCCGGATTCGCCCAGTGCGAAGCGGGATCAGCGAAAAAAATGGTGTCCGGGCCGCGGGCCGGCGACTCGTAGGCCGCATGGTAGCCCGTCGCCACCACCCAGTGTCCGCCCCAGTCAATCCACTCGACCAGCACCGGAATTCCCTTGTTCAAATAACCGCGCACCAACTCCAGGCTGCCGTCNNGAAAACCTTGCTTCTCCAGCCAGCTCGTCATCTGCGCCACCGAAGTCCCGGGGCGGGCGGATTGCTTATCACCGGTCCCCATTTCCTGGGCAATCCGCAGCTCCGTGGCGGCATTCAGTTCCGAATCGCCCAGCATGCCGTACCAGTGCAGCAGCGACATCACCGCCGCCGGACCGCAGGTATGTTCCGTCGTTTGCTGGTATCCCCGGACCCCCAGCGAAATGTACCAGGGACTGGGTTTCATCTCATAATAGTTGGCGGCGGACACCGAGCTGGGGGCCGCATAAATCGCGGTCGATCCGGCAGCAAGCGCGGCCAGGCATAAAACCAGGCCTACTAATCCAGCGCGGCGGAAGCATTTCCCGCTTGCTTTTCTTGTGGCCATCCCGCGCCTCATTTTTTTGCCGCTTTTTCGGCTTTCTCCTGCTCTCTGTCCTGTTCCAGCTTGTCCCGTACGGCCTTTGGCATCATCTCCGGATCGAATGCCGCTTCATGGCAGGCATTTCCGTCCTCGGGCCTGGGAAAAATCCTGCCGAAAATCTTGCTGATTACACTCGCCATGCCGCATCACTCCTCGCAAGTATGAGTCCCTGAAAATAACTTCGCTGCTTGCGGGCAAAAGCCTGCATTGGGATACAGCATTCTTTCAAAATAACCGTCACGCACGCCGAAAAATGCGGGAACCGCTCCGGACTGAAAGCGAAGCGGTTCCCACGGTAAGATCAATATAAAAAATCCCTTCGTACCAAACGGTACAGACTGTTCAGTTGATCGTCACCTGATACCCTTCCCGCTGCAGGGCGGCCAGTATTTCCGCAGTATGTTCGGAATCCCGCGTTTCCAGACTGATCTGGACTTTGGCCTGACCCAGCGGAACATCATGCTGAATCCGGTCGTGATGAACATACAGCACATTGCCGCGACTGGCGGCGACGCAGGACAAAAGCTTCTGCAACGATCCTGGCTTGTCCACGACACAGGTTGTGAGGATCACCCGCCGGCCAGCCTTGACGAGGCCTCGCTCAATGATGCGGGCGATAAAGTTCACGTCGATATTTCCACCGGAAATCAGGCAGGCTATTGGCCCGCTTGCGTGGATTTTCCCTTGCAGAAGCGCCGCCAGTCCGATGGCACCGGCCCCCTCCACGACAAGTTTGGCCCGTTCCAGGAGCATCAGAATCGCCGAGGCGATCGCCTCGTCATCGATCGTGACCATCTCGTCCACATATTGTCGCACCATTTTAAAAGTTCCGCTCCCCGGGGCCTTGACGGCGATCCCGTCGGCGATCGTCACGGCCGTCGGTGTCTGAATCAGGCGGTCCGCCGCCTTGGAGCGGACCATGGCGTCGGCGCCTTCGGCTTGGACGCCGATGACTTTGACCTGCGGCGCCAGGCTCTTGACGGCTTTCGCCACCCCGGCGATCAGTCCGCCGCCGCCAACCGGCACGATCACCGCCCGGACTTCCGGCAGCTCCCGCAAAATCTCCAGCCCGATGGTTCCCTGGCCCGCCATCACCGCCGGATCATCGAAGGCATGAACAAAAGTCAGTCCTTCCGCCGCCGACAATTCTTTGGCCCGGCCATAGGCTTCATCATAGGACGCTCCCGCCAACACCACTTCCGCGCCATAGCCGCGCGTAGCGCTGACTTTCGACAGCGGCGCCGTTTCCGGCATCACAATCACGGCCCGAATCCCTGCCTGCCGCGCCGCATAGGCCACGCCCTGGGCATGGTTTCCCGCCGATGCCGCGATTACGCCGTGGGCTTTCTCCGTCGCCGACAGCAACCGGATTTTGTTGAAGGCGCCGCGCAATTTGAAGGAACCGGTCTTCTGCAGATTCTCCAGCTTCAGGTAAACCGGCTGACCAACCATCGCCGAAAACGTCGCGCTCGCTTCCAGTGGAGTTTCATGGGCAATGCCGGCCAACGCCGCCGCTGCCGACGTAATGTCCGCCAGTTCGGGAAATTCTTTCATTGTATCGCCTCCCCTTCCCGCAGCAAATAGAGTCCCGCCAAAATCACACCGCCGCCCAGCGCCTGCTGCCAAGTGAAACTTTCACCCAACAGAAAAATGGACAGAACCACTGTCAGGACCGGCTCCAGATTCATCACGATGGATGCTACCGATGGCCCCACCATTCGAAGACCGATGAAGAACAAAACAATGCCGATATAATTGGCGAAAAAGGCGGTGCCGAAAATTGCGCCCCAGCCGCTGGGCGGCAAGGCCCAGAGCAAATCGCCGGACAATACGCCATAGGCGAAAAAGGCGGCGGAAGTGGCCAATGCGGACCAGCCGACCGTCAATAGCGGTGACAGGTCAGCGATAATCCGGTGGCTCAGCAGAATATGGCAAGCCTGACCGAGCGCGGCCAACAGCCCGAAACCCAAACCGACCGTCGACACTACCCCGAACGATACCCCCAGCACCAGCAACAGCCCGGCAAAACATACCGCCAGAGCCGAGGCCTTCAACCGGCTGATCGTTTCCCACCCCAAAAAAATCGCCAGAACCGTCACCATGGCCGGATACAGATAAAAGATCAGGCCGGTCAG
The DNA here is from genome assembly GCA_002329525.1 of Negativicutes bacterium UBA1444. GTDB lineage: Bacteria > Bacillota > Negativicutes > UBA1444 > UBA1444 > UBA1444. Next base: position 36,106 of record DCTI01000231.1, on the reverse strand, counting down.
GGAGACCGGCAGGAGCTGAACCGAAACCGCATAAAAAGCGGAAACGGCGACATGCACAATTCCGCCGAGAAAAAAGACCCTTCCGCGCAACACCGGCGGAATGGTCAGGCTTTGTCCAGTCACAATCAAGGTCGCAAAACACAGCAGCGCGGAAAACAGGAATCGGTACGCCAACAAGGTAGGCAGGTTCGCGCCGGCGTCAAACGCAAATTTCATGAAAACCGCCAGAGTGGAAAAGGCGGTGGCGGAAATCAACAGCAGTACAAATCCCTGGTTTTTCAAGATGCAGCCCCTATTTCGACAGAGCGGCGTCAATGACTTCGATGAATTTTTGCGGCGGCTGGGCGCCGACCAGAACGGTTCCGTTAATGACGAATGCCGGTACGCCGTCGAATTCGGCCTGTTCAAAGGCCTGTTTATCCGCGGCTATTTTTTTGTAGGTTGCCGTGCTCCGCACATCCTGCTCAAGTCTTGTCATGTCCACGCCCAGACCGGACGCCACTCTTTTCAAGTGTTCCTCGCCATCCTGCAACTTTGGGGCATCCGCAAACAGGGCATCATAAAACTGCCAGGCCTTTTCCGGACTCTGGGCGGCAATCGCCTCAAAATACAGGGCCGCCGGCAAGGCCGCCGGATGGAACGGCAACGGATAATGGCGGACAACCAGATTGACTTTCCCGTCGTATTTTTTCAGCATGGCGCTGACAGTTTGCGCACCAACGCCGCAATAGGGACATTGAAAATCGGTAAATTCCACAATGGTAACCGGCGCTGACGGATTCCCCCGCACCAGGCGACCCTCGGTTTTTGGCGCCGCGCAGGCGGCGGCGGTCATTGCCAGCAGCACCAGCAGCGTCAGGCCGGCAAAAAATCGGCGAAGATTCATCAGAAAAACTCCTTTATTGATTGTAATCGGCGACGATCATTCAAAAATGACTTCCCCCGGGCTCATTCGTTCTATCGCCGCCAGCGATTCCACCCGCACCCCGGTCGCCCGGATCGCGTCGCCGCCCTTTTGGAATTTCTTTTCAATCACGATGCCGGCGCCCGCCAGTTTGCCGCCCGCCTGCGCCACCAGCGATATCATACCGGCCAGGGCTTCCCCATGCGCCAGAAAATCGTCGATGATCAGCACGACATCCGCTGAGTCCAGAAAGCACCGGGCCACGGAAATCTCCAGATGCTCCTTGCGGGTATAGGAAAAAACCGGCGCGGCATAGACGTCGCCTTCCTGGGTCAGGGCCTGTTTCTTCTTGGCAAACACCACCGGCACGCCCAGGTACAAACCCACCGCCATCGCCACGGCAATACCAGAGGCCTCGACCGTCAAAATCTTGGTCACGCCCTGCCCCTGGAAACGGTTGGCCAGCTCTTCGCCCAGCCGCAGAATGAACCGGGGGTCGATCTGGTGATTCAAAAAAGCATCGACTTTTAAAATATTGTTGCCGATGACCTGTCCATCGGCCAGAATCCGTTCCTGCAACTCTTTCATTTGCTTCTCCCCGCTATCATCGTTCTTCCCGGTCGTACGGCAAGCCCAGCGCCCCGGGTGAAGCCAGCCGGCCGCCCCGCTTCGCCATGACCGCCGTCAGCACCGCGATCGTAAAAATATATGGCAGCATCTGCAAAAAGAAATGGGAAATATGAACCCCGGCCGCCTGCAGATGAAAGCCCAGCGCATCAATTCCCCCGAACAGGTAGGAACCGACCAGGGCCCGGCCCGGCCGCCACAAGGCAAAAATAACCAGCGCGACCGCAATCCAGCCCCGGCCGGCGGTCATATTCTCCAGCCAGCTGGGCGCGGAAGCCAGGGAAAGATAGGCGCCCCCGGCGCCGCACAGCATCCCGCCGATAATGATATACAGATATCGCAGCGCAAACACATGGATACCGAGGGAATCGGCCGCACCGGGATTCTCGCCGATCGCCTGCAGATACAGCCCGGCCCGGGTGCGTTTCAGGAAAAACCACAGCGCAAACACCAGAACCCAGCTCAGATAAACCAATATGTCATGCCGGAACAGCACCGGGCCCAGGAACGGCACATCGCCAAGCAGCGGTAAACTCAGGCCCCGAAAAGGTTCTGCCACAGGAATGCCAATATAAGCCTTGCCCAGATAACCGCTCAAACCGGCGCCGAACAGCGCCAGCGCCAACCCGCTGACGACCTGGTTGGCCCGCAGCGACACGGTCAGCACTGCGTGAATGAGCCCCATCAGGCCGCCAGCCAGCAGGGCCGCCAACAAACCGATCCAGCTGTTCCCGGTCAAAATCGCCGTCATGAATCCGGATACGGCGCCGATCAGCATCATGCCTTCCACGCCGAGATTCGTCACGCCGGCCTTTTCCGTGATCAGTTCCCCCAGAGCCGCATACAGGATCGGCGTCCCGGAAACGACCGCCGAAGACAGAATCGCCGTAAAAAACGCNNCCTGCCCGTCCATCAAGCCGCCTCCTTTCGCGCCAGCACAATCCGATATTGGGTCAAAAACTCGCCGCCAACGACGAAAAACAGCACCGCACCCTGCAACATGGCCGAAACGGAAGCCGGCACGCCCATGGTCTGGACAAAAAATCCGCCGACCTGCAACGCGCCGAACAGAATGGCCACGACGAGGATCGCTGCCGGATGGAGCTTGCTGAGCCAGGCCACAATGATGGCGGTATAACCGTAGCCAGGGCTGAGGCCCGGCTGCAGACGGCCCACTATGCCGCTGACCTCCGTCATCCCGGCCAGGCCGCAGACCGCACCGGACAGCAGCATCACCCTGTAAATGTTCCCTTTGATGTCCATGCCGGCATAGCGGGCCGCCTGCTCGCTGGAACCGATCACTTTGATCTCGTATCCCCAGCGGGATTTAGTAAAAACCACCCAAAAAACGCCGGCCAGCAAAACGGCCAATATCAGGCCGACATGAACCCGGGATGTTCCGAAGGTTGGCAGCGCCGCCGCCGCCGGGAATTTTGCCGACAGCGGAAAATTAAACCCTTTGGGATCTTTCCAGGGGCCATACACCAGATAATCCACCCAGAGAATCGCCACATAGTTGAACATCAGCGTGGTAATGATCTCGTTGACTTTCCACCGGGCCCGCAGCAGCGCCGGAATCAGACCCCACAGGCCGCCGGCCGCGCAACCGAGCAATAACATTCCCGGCAACATAACAGCAGCCGGCAGGTCGGGAAATGTAAGCGGCAGCCAGCTGGCGGCAAACGCGCCCATATAGAACTGACCTTCCGCGCCGATGTTCCAGAGCTGCATCCGAAACGCCACGGAAATTCCCAGCGCGCAGAGCATCAGGGGAATTCCTTTCACGACCGTTTCCGCCAACCCGTAGCTGGACCCCAGCGCGCCCTTGAACATCGCTTCATAGACCTCGACCGGATCGCGGCCGGTCAAAAGCAAAAACAGCGCGCCCACCGCCAGCGCCGCCAGCACCGAAAGCAGCGGAACCGTCACGTTCATGGCGGCGGAGGGATTCAGCCGCTTTTCGAACTTAACGCCGATCGCCATGAATCTGCTCCTCCTCCCGCCTGAACAGGCCCATCATCAATAATCCCACTTCTTCCAGGTCCACTTCTTCAATAGCGAAATTCCCGGCCATGAGGCCGCCAAACATCACGCCGACCCGATCCGACAGTTTCATCAATTCGTCGAGATCCTCAGACACCAGCAGTATGGCTGTCCCACGGTCCCGCAACTCCAACAGCAGATTATGAATTCCCTCAGTCGCGCCGACATCCAGGCCACGCGCCGGATACACCACGACGATCAGTTTCGGCTGTCCGGCAATCTCACGGGCCAGCAGCAGCTTTTGAAGGTTGCCGCCGGACATCGACCGCACCGGCTGATTCAGGCCGGCCAACTTCACGTTATACTGGCGGACTAGCTCCGCCGTCCTGGCTTCCGCCGCCTGGCGGTCAATCAGCCAACGACCGGAAAACTCCGGATTTTGATAGCTTTTCAACAACATGTTTTCCACGGCATCCAGGTTTGGCACCAAGCCCATGCCCAACCGATCTTCCGGGACATAACTGATGCCGCGCCGGATCAGTTCCGCCGGCGGCAGGTTGGTCACCAGCTCCCCCATATACTCCACCGAACCGCCAGTGACCGGCCTCAGGCCGGTCAGCACTTCGGCCAGTTCCTTTTGTCCATTGCCGGCGACGCCGGCGATGCCAAAAATCTGGCCGGCCCGCAACGACAAGGAAACGCTGTTCAGGCCTGGCCGGCCGCTGTCGTTCAGCGCCGTGACATCTTTCAGCTGCAATATTTCGTCGCCACAACCGTCGTGTGCCAAATGCGGGGTATTCAGGGAAACCTTCCGCCCCACCATCAACCAGACCAGTTCCTGGGCGTGCACATCGCGGCAAAGCATGGTACCGCTGACTTTACCGCCCCGGAGGACGGTCACCCGATCGGCGACTTCCTGCACTTCATTCATTTTATGCGTGATAAAGACCACCGCGCACCCGCCGGCGGCCATCTTTTTCATATTTACGAACAGCTCCGCCGTTTCCTGCGGCGTCAAAACCGCCGTCGGNNATCAGTACGCGCGAACCGCGGTAGAGCATCCGGACGATTTCCACCCGCTGCTTTTCACCGACGGACAGTTGCCAAACCGGCGCGTCCGGATCGATGGCCAAACCGAACCGTTCTTCAAACTTGTGGATTTCGGAGCGGATGTGCGCATCGGAAAGCAAAAACGAGCCCTGTCGCTCGCCCAGTTGCATATTTTGGGCCACGGTGAAGGGCTCCACCAGTTTGAAATGTTGATACACCATGCCGATGCCGGCCGCAATCGCCTCCCGGGGCGAAGCAAACGAACAGGGTTCCCCGTCGATCAGGATCTCCCCGGCATCCGGCCGGTACAGCCCGGCCAGCACTGACATGATCGTGCTTTTCCCGGATCCATTCTCGCCCAGCAGCGCGTGGATCTCACCGGCATAAATATCGAGGTCCACATGATCATTGGCGACAACGCCCGGAAATTTTTTTACGATTCCCCGCATCTGCACCAGCGGTTGCGTCATACTCAACTCTCTCCAGAAAGGCGAAGCGCCGGAAGGGGAATTCCTCCCGGCTCTTTGCCGTCAGTTATTGATTCATTATATCACAACGTTACTTGGAAATGGTCCCGTCGACACCTTCCACGAACCAGTTGAAGCTGAGCATGTCGGCGTCGGACATCTTCTGGCCGGCGGCGATTTTCACAGCGCCGGTCTGATCCTTCACCGGACCCCAGAATACATCCCAGCTGCCATCAACAATCTTTTTCTTCGCGTCGGCAACCAGCTTTTTGGTTTCCTCCGGCACCATCGGTCCGAACGGCGCCAGATCGACCACATTCTCCTTCAGGGAACCCCAGTATTGTTCATTCTTCCAGGTCTTGTTCTTCACGCCTTCGACGACCTTCACATAATAGGGGCCCCAGTTCCATACCGGCGAGGTCATGACCGCCTTCGGCGCCATTTTGCTCATGTCGGTGTTATAGCCAATGCCGAACTTGCCTTTTTCCTGAGCCGCCTGCATCGGTCCGGGGGTATCCTGGTGTTGGGTGATCACATCGGCGCCGGCGTCCAGCAGCGACATCGCGGCTTGCTTTTCCTTGGCCGGATCATACCAGGTATTGGTCCAGATCACTTTCACCTTGGCCTGCGGATTTACGGAACGAACTCCTACGGTAAACGCGTTGATGCCGCGGACGACTTCCGGGATCGGGAAGGCCGCGACATAGCCGATCACATTGCTCTTGGTCTGTTTGCCGGCGACAATGCCCGACAGGTACCGGGCCTGATACATCCGCCCGAAGTAGGTCCCGACGTTGGGAGCGGTTTTAAAGCCGGAGCAATGCATGAACGTGACATTGGGATATTTTTTGGCAACGTTGATCGTGGGATCCATATAGCCAAAGCTGGTGGTGAAGACGATTTTGGCGCCCTGTTCGACCAACTGGGTGATAACCCGCTCAGAGTCGGCGCCTTCCGGCACGGATTCCACGAAGACAGTCTGGACATCGGGCATCTTGCTTTCCAGATACTTGCGGGCCTGATCATGCGCGTAAGTCCAGCCGCCATCACCAACCGGCCCGACATACACGAAGGCGACCTTGATTTTCTCAGCTGCTTTTGGCGCGTCTTTCTTCGGTTCTTCCTTCTTGCCGCCGCAGCCGGCCAGAACCAGCGCGAGCGCCATGACCACCGTCATGAAGATCAAAAATTTCCTGTTTTTCATCTTTCGCCATCACCCTCCGCATTTCTTGTTTCGGGGAAAAGATTCATTCCCCGGGCAAACAACTATATATTCGCACCCATTGGCATTTTCCCCTGCCGGCTGTACAAATAAATTTCCTTCAGCCGCAAGTTGTCAGGCAATCCGACTGGCGGCGATGCGGTTGCGGCCGTTCTGCTTGGCCTGATACAACGCCCGGTCGGCAAAGCGGAGCAGCTCTTCCGCCGTCATGGTTTCGGTATTCGGTCCGCCGCCCACGGCGGCAACCCCCAGACTGATCGTCACGGGAATACGTTGCCGACCGTCAAGGAAGTCGTTCTGCTCCACAATGATCCGAAACCGTTCGGCGACCTGAATCGCTTCCTCCAAAGGCGTTTCCGGCAATAAACAGGCAAACTCCTCGCCGCCGTAACGAACCGGCACATCCAGCTTGCGAAAATTTTCGCGCATCAACGCGCCCAATTCCCGCAAAATGACATCGCCGGCCGGATGGCCCCAGGTATCGTTGATTTTTTTGAAATGATCGATGTCGATCATCACCAGACTGAACGGTCGGTTATAGCGGCGACTGCGGTTGATTTCGCGCTCCATCAGATAATTGAACATCCGTCGGTTGGACAGACCGGTCAGTTCGTCCGTCAGGCCGATCTTTTCGACGCCGGTGTACAAGTGATGCCGCTCCAGGCCAAGCGCCGTCTGCGCCGCCACGGTCCGCATCATTTCATCCATGCGGAAATAGGCATCTCCCCGCCGGTCGTAATCCCAGAGCAGCGCGATGACCCCCTGCAGAAATTCCTGCGAGAACAACGGCAGGACATACAGTGTTTTGCCGCCGGAAAAAGAAACCGAGAATGCCTGCTGTCGTTCGGACAAGCTCAGGAGATAACCGTCCCCGCCCGTTTCATCGCCCACCACCGGCCAGCGATCCAAAAAGATGTCCTTCAACCGGTCCATATCGTTTCGGGAAAAATTGCGCGCCAAAACCTCCGACGTTTTATTCAGGTGCGGCAGCCGCTGCACGGTAAACGCCGCGACCGCCTGGGCGCAGAAGTAGTTGCGCAGACTGTCCGCCACCTTGGACAACAGTTGATCCGGCGGCATCGCCGCCGTCACGAAGTGCATGATCTCATTCAGCATGTCTCGCTCGTCCGTGGTCTGCTGCAGCCGTTCCTGCCGCTGCGCGCCAAAGATGGCTGCCGCCGCCAGTTTGGCAAACCGGAGCAGCCGGTCGATATCGGCCGGCAAAAACGCGGTCGGCCGCTGCGAAAACACTTCAATGGTGCCCACAGTCTCCCCCGCGATCTGAACGGGAACGCCGCACATCGACATCATGTCGGCCCTTGCCAAAACGGGCGGCGCTTTGTGCAGGGAGAGTTCGTTGATGCAAACCGTCTGTCCGGAAAAATAGACCGCCGCCTGAAATTTTTGATCCCTGGCGGCATCCGGCAACCGAAAGGCGCCGGCGCTGCCAATAGTCAGCCAGACTTCGGGAGATCCTTCCAGCAGGGAAACATATACATGGTCACTCGGATAAACGCGGCCGATGGCTTGCGTCAACCGATCCAGCGCCATCGACAAGGGAGCGCCCTGGGCCAGCCAATCCAAACCTTTCGCCACGACCGTATCGGCATCAACCGGCTCTTCACTCCCAGGCGCTGCATTACGGGCGCAGGTGATTTTGACATCCACCGCGCCAACGTTCCAGTTGCGCAAGCGATCAATCATTTCCCGGGTGATCAGGGTGCCTTCCTGAAACAATACCTTCCCTTGGTCCAGCATTACTTGGCCCTTTTCATTGAGAAGAGTTTTGCCCAGCAANNAGCGTTTTGCCCAGCATCATCCCCGGCTCCAAATCCGCGATCCGAAACCGTTTGAGGCATTTCAGCGACATTCTTTCAACCTCTTTCGTTCCTAAACCCCGCTAAAACAGTTCCAGCTGTTCCGACTGTCCGACACCTTTTTTAGTCGGTCGGCCGGTCCGTTCCTGCCAGAAGCGATTTGCCCGAATCCACCGGCCACAGGACGGGCACTGCACCGTCACGGTCGCTGCCGCCCAAACCAAGGGACGCTGGCAGCGGGAGCAAACAAAATGAACCATCCACTCCGGCCGGCCCGGTTTTTCCTTCTGAGGCGCGGCGGCAGAGCCGGGGTCACGCATTGCTGATCAGCCCCGGAATCGCCGGCAGGTCCAAAAACTGCTTCACAAAAATCAGGCAGGCAATCTCCCGGGCAACCTCCACCGGGCGCGACACCGGAAACAACCCCAAAAACCGGTCCTGGATTCGAATATGGTGGGATGCCTTGCCGCTCATCGTATGCTCAATATGATGAAACAGCTCTTTGGCCAGACATTGCGCGAATAAATCATACCACCCTGAACTCCATTCGCACTGTTCGCTGGCCTTGCAGGCCGTATCCCGTATCCGCCGGGTAAAAAACAGGGCTGCGCTCAAATCCTCTTCGTACTGCGACATCGGCCCCGGCAAGCCGCTCTTTTCGTCGAGCCGCACGACACACCCCAGGGTTTCCAGCATCGACCGGATGGAATCGGAGCCCTGGGGAACGCCCAGTTCGGCCCGCGCTTTCTCCGCCAGGTGCGACCCGAATTTTTCCGCTTCCGACATGATGCGACGACGGTCACTCTCGGTCATCCGGGCAAAAGATTTATCCTTGGACAATAACGTAATTGCCCATTGTTCCTGTTCTGCTGTCATCATTCCCACCTACTGCGTTTTGTTGCTTTGGTCTCCTCACACATTCCCTGCGCGACCCTGCTCCGTCAACTGACTACATTGTATCAGAATATACCCGAAAAAGGCGAGTCATCGCAACCCCAGGCTATCGAAAAATCCAGCGGCCGGAGCACCTTCCAAAACAAGCCGGGAGAACACGGCTCAGGGATAAAGCCGATACTTTGCCGTACGTTGCTGAAACTCGGCGGCTTCCCGGCGCCAGCTCTCCAGCAAATTCGCCGCACCGGCGCGCCCCTGGCGCAATTCCGGACCACCTTCATACAGGTCAATCATCCAGCGCTCACCGGGTTTGGGCGCATTCCATTTAAACTGTGCTCCGCCCATGGCCCGAATTTCTTGCAGCAAATATAGGCCAACCGCAACCGGTTCAAAAGCCTGCCGGTCGAGAACATGAATTTGCACGCCCTGACAGGTCCGCCCTTGATACTTGCCCCACTGCGGCGTAAACTGAACCGACCGGAAGAATACGCCGGGCAGTTTATAAGAATTCAGCCGCTCCGCCAGTTTGCGGCCATCCAGCCACGGTGCGCCGACCAGCTCGAACGGCCGGGTCGTGCCGATTCCTTCGGATACGTTGCTGCCGCCGAAAAAAGCCGTTGCGCAATAGGCGCGGGCGGCTTCGGGCGTGGGAATGTTCGGCGAGGTCATGATCCAGGGCAAGCCGGTGTCTTCCTGTTGCAAGGAGCGTCGCCATCCCTGCATCGGGATCACGACCAGTTTGGCGCCGATTCCGAACTCTTCATTGAACAGGCGGGCCAACTCGCCCACGGTCAGACCATGGCGCAGCGGAATCGGATATAGTCCGATGAAGGAACTGAACGCCGGTTTCAGCAATCCGCCCGCAACTTTTTCGCCCCCCACCGGATTGGGACGGTCGAACACCACAAAGGTTTTGCCTTGTTCCCTGGCGCTTTGCATCGCATAGGCCAGAGTGGAAATATAAGTGTAGGGGCGGGCGCCAATATCCTGGATATCGAATGCCAGCACGTCGATATTTTGCAGCATAGCCGCTGTTGGTCGCCGGGTGTCGCCATGCAGGCTATAAATGGGCAAGCCGGTCCTGACATCCTTTTCATGCGGAATGGCGGCACCGGCCACCGCGGTTCCCCGCAACCCGTGCTCGGGCGCGAACAGGGCCACCAGGTTGGTTTTGGCGGCCAATATTTCCGCGGACGGGACGAATTGGCTGTTTATCCCCGTGACGTTGGTGATCAGGCCGACCCGCCTGCCCCGAAAGACTTCCTGATAGTCCGCCNNATTCTCAATTCCCAGGCGGACCGGCGGAATCGTTTTTTGCCCGGCCGGCCGCCAAAATGCGGTAAACCGGCTCAGCAGCATGCCAAGCAGAAAAAACATCGCCGCCACAACCAGAATCCGGACAACGAATGGCCATTGCCAGCGGGGCCCCCGCGTTTTCCGGTATGTTCCGTCCTTGCTTCGCACCGCCATCCNNCTCTCCGACCAGGCCGGCATTCCCTACAGCACGGCAATCTCAAACCGCACGAGGCTGACCGCATTCGGGCCGGTGATCATCCGGCGCATGGACCCGTCCTTTTGCAGCACATAGGTCAAGCCCAGGCGCGAATCGGCCGGCTGCTTTTCCTCGACACGGGCTTTATTGACCAGCCAATACCAGACTGCCGCCATTTTATCATTATGCTGGCCGATGAAAGCCTGCAGCTCGTCCCGCGACCAGATGCTCCGTTCCAGTCGCAGCGACGCTTCCCGGACCACCGGCACATCTTCAAAGCGAACCTTCCAGAGGTACTGATGGACCAAAGAATAAGACGCGTAAAACTCAGCCACCGCTGCCGGGCTATATTCCGCAAACCGGCCGAACCCGGAATCGCCCCAGCCACGCCGGGCCGGCGGCAGCAGGCCGGCCGACTCGTAGCGCTGCAGCGTCCTGAGTGTTGCCGCGATCCCGTACTCGCGCATCCGGGCGAGTACTTCTTCACCTTTCATGCGTTCCCATCCTCTCCGCATTTTCCGAACCCAACGGATGATTCCCTGGCGACGACGCCGCCGGCGTTGCAAGGAATTCCCGTTTTTCTGTCGAAATCATTGAATACGATTATGACCAACAAAGGAGTGCACCATGCAGTTTTTGATTCGCAGCATTACCCTACTGATCCTGGCGACGTTTTGGGCAGGCTCGTCCGTCAGCGCCGCCGCACCGCCGAAAATTCCGACGATCGCGGTAATTCTGCTGGGATCGCCGGAATATCAAACCACCGACTACTATCAAATCACCCGGGAATCGCTGCTCCCGCGGTTCCCGGCCGAGCGCTGCACCTTGGTCATCGGCGACCATCCCCAGCAAATGTATGATCGGTTTTCCGACAAGCAGGGCCTGTTGCCCGGTGCAATTCCCGACGATGACAAGTTGTTGGAGTTTGCCTGGTCGAATTCCTTCGACGAAGTGATCTTTTTACTGGTATCCGCGCCCCACATCCGCGGTAAGGATATCAGCGTCCAGTGGGAAAAAATCGAAGTAAGCATTAACGCGCGGGCGCTGCGGATTGAATCCCGCGCGCGCAAAATCGCGGCTGACTCGGCGGTGACGGAAACCTCCCGGCTCTATCATCGCAAATTGGCTATACAATCGGCGTTCCGGCAGTGTGTGGAACATTTGCGGGACCAACTGTAGCGATCGAACCAGAATTGCCTTTCCGCTATATTCATTCTACGGATGGCCGGGGATTCCCTACCGGCGGCGCCGCATCGCCGGCAGTTTTTTCCGGCAGCGCGAACTGGCAGGCTGTTCAGTTCAGCTCGTCCAGAGCCAACCCGAAGCTGGGGGCAAAATGTTCCATGAAGTATTTGACTTCCGGAGTGGTCATCTCATCTATTTCCGCCCGGATGGCCCGCTCCGCCTTGGCAAATTCCTGATTGCCGGACTTCAGTTCCTCCACGCACTTCAGATAGGCGCAAATCTTATCCGCCGCCTTGACGATTTTCCACAATTCGCGGTCGCCATCTCCGGGGAACAGTAGCGGACGATAGGCTGGCTGCAATTCGGGCGGCAGCATTTTGTTCAGACGATCCTTGGCGAATTCTTCGATGCCGTCGTAAGCGCGTTTGATTTCCGGATTGAAATATTTGATGGGTGTGGCCAAATCGCCGGTAAACACCTCGCCAGCTTCGTGAAAAGCTGCCAGGGTCGTTACCCGGTCCGCATCCACGAGCCCGTCGAACAGTGTGTTGCGAATGACGGCCAGGCCATGCGCCACCAGCGCAACTTGCAGACTATGTTCCTGAATATTTTCTTCATAGGTGTTGCGCATCAACCCCCAGCGGCGAATGAGGCGCATCCGGGACAGATAGGCAAAAAAATGTTTCATAGGCTATCCTCTTTTCCACAGAATTCATTTATAATTCTACTCGATATCCATCGCGCCGATAAGTCCCGGCGCAAACCCGTTTTTGCCGGGCATGACGGCAAGCGCCGATTGGGGGGCCCGAGTCCCACTCCACCGAATGCGGGAGGCTTTTGCCATGAAATACAGATTCGCCGACCTGGCCGATATTCCTAAGTTGCAGGAGCTGATGGGCAGCCTGTTTTGGCTGACCGACATCGCCATCGGCATTATTGAGGCCGACGGAACTTTTCTGTTTTGCGCCGGCTGGCGGGGAGCCTGCGTCAACGACGGTAAGACATCCTGCGATTGCCAGGCCTTCATTTCCGCCAACCTCGACCCCGTATCCTACACCTGCCGCCGCTGCCCCACCGGCATGCTGCATTACGCCTGCCCCATCGTGGTCGATGGTGATCATTTGGCCTCGGTCTATATCGGCCAGTTTTTCATCGACCCCCCTGATGAAACGGCAATCCAGCTGGAGGCGGCGCAGCGCGGACTGGACCAGGACGAATATCGCCGCCGGCTCGACAAAATTCCCGTCATTCCGCCGATGCGCCTGACGTTGCTATTGAAATATCTGAAGGATCTCGCCAACATGCTGGCCGACATCGGCCTGCAGCGACGACAGCAGATGGAAACGCTGGAAATCTTGCGTCTCAGTCAGGACCGCCTGCAATATTTGAGCTGCCACGATCCGTTGACCGGCCTGCGGAATCGGATTCATTTCGAAGAGCAACTGAATGCAATGGATAAGCAACAACTGCTGCCCGCCGCCGTCATGGTCCTGGATCTCGACGGCCTGAAGCAGATCAATGATTCGCTGGGGCATCAGGCCGGCGACTTGCTCCTCAAGACCGCCGCGGCGATTATCCGGGATGCCGCGCCCGCCGAATCGACCGTTTCCCGGATTGGCGGCGATGAATTCGCCATCTTGCTTACGGATGCCGACCTGTCGGTAGTGGAAACGATTCGGCAACAGATCGCGGCCAGGGTTCTCCACTATAACGCCGACCACCCCGCTCTCCCGGTCGGAATTTCTGCCGGCATCGCTGTCGCCACGTCAAAACCACTTTCCATGCGGGAATTGTTCAAACAAGCCGACGCCAACATGTATCAAGACAAAAAGTCCCGAAAACAAAATGCCGGAAAGGAAGCACCATGAACTCCGCCAAGAAATCCGAAAATCGCCCCGTCCCCTCCATGCAAAGGCTGGCCCTGGAATTTATCCAGCCCGGCATGATGTTGGCCCGCGACATTTACGACGAGGGCGGAACCATCATGGTTTCGGCCGGCGCCATTTTGACGGACCGTCTTTTATGCCGTCTGCGGAACTGGGAGATCCGTTCGGCGCTTATTCAGAATCCCCGCATCACGCTGCCGGAAATACCCGCCGCTTTGCAGGAGAAAGTTCGCAATCAGGCGCGACTCATGGTCGAGCATGCATTCAATAAAATCCGCCGGGCCGAACAGTTCTCCATGTCCAACGAAGAACAAAAAATTGTCCATGCGGTGGTGGAAGAAGCGACGCAAGATCCGCTGGCCGTGCTCAACATGGCGCACATCCAGCGCAATTCCCGTGATATTCTCACCCATTCCGTCAACGTCGCGCTCTTGGCAACCGCCACGGGGCTTGCCATGGGCATCAGCAGCGCCAAAACCTTGCAAGAGCTGGCCTTGTCGGCCTTATTGCATGACATCGGCCTGTTGATGATACCGCAGGATCTGCTGGCGCGCAAAGGTAGCCTGAAGCCAGAGGAAGCGGCCATTTATCGCGAACATTCCAATTGGGGCGAACTCATACTCCAACAGTCCGCCTTGCCGGAGTCCGTATCCCGCGTTGCGCGGGAGCACCACGAAAACGCCGACGGAACCGGCTTTCCCAACCAGCTGTCCTGCGATGCCCTGCATCCGTTTTCTCGCATTGTTGCCGCCGTGAATGCCTACGAAAATTTCTGCGCCAGCTTGACCGAATCCAACGGCAGCCGGGCGTATCTCGCCTACGAATCGATCATGGCCGGCGCCGGCACTCTGTTCGATCTGAAAGTCACCAAAGCGCTCCTGGCTCGTCTGCCCATGTATCCCCCCGGCAGTCTGGTCGAACTCACCAACGGCTTGATTGGCGTCGTCGTTTCGGCCAGCCAGGCGATGCCCCACCGACCTAGCCTGAAAATTTTGGCGCAAACGGATGAAACGCCGATCGCCGAACCCTTTATGCTCGATCTCGCCGATATTGACCAACAGACGATCTTTGTCAAAGATGTTCTCGATGATGAACGAGTGGCCCGGATCATGACCGGTTCAAAATGAGCCCGGATCTTTTCCTAAGTCTTGATGGCATAAGGGCTGCCGAAAACGGAAATCCGTTTTCGGCAGCCCTTTGATTTTGCCAAAGCCCGGCAACGCCGTTAATCGTCCTGATCGCCGCCAAAAAAACCGCCCAAGCTGGGAACGATCGATCCCTCGCCTTTGGAGCCGCCTCGCTGCGGCGCCGCCTGCAGCATCCGGCCGGCCAGTCGGGAAAATGGCAACGATTGCAGCCAGACTCTCCCGGGACCGCTCAATACCGCGAAAAACAATCCTTCGCCGCCAAACAGAGCCGTTTTGATATTCCCGGCCTGCTGCACGTCAAACTGCACGGTCTTTTCAAACGCGACCACGCAGCCGGTGTCAACATGCAGAACCTCACCGGGCTGCAACACCCGTTCCACGATCGTCCCGCCGGCGTGCATGAACACCATGCCCGTTCCTTCCAGCTTTTGCATGATGAAGCCTTCGCCGCCGAACAGTCCCGTCATGATCTTACGCTGAAAATAGATGCCGATGGATACGCCGCGGGCCGCACACAGGAAGCTGTCCTTCTGGCAGATCAGCATTCCGCCGACGTCGGTCAGTTTCACCGGAATAATGTTGCCGGGATAGGGCGCGCCAAAAGCAACATGCGCTTTTCCCTGTCCACGGTGAGTAAACACCGTGATGAACAAGCTTTCACCGGTCAGGAGCCGTTTCCCCGCTCCCAGCAGTTTATCCATGAATCCGCCCTGAGCCGATGCACGGGAGCCATCGCCGAACAGCGTGTCCATTTCGACGCAAGGCGCCTTGTACATCATCGCGCCGGCCTCAGCGACGGCACTCTCGCCGGGGTCCAGCTCCACTTCGACAAACTGCATCTCGGAACCGACGATCTTGTAATCAACCTCATCAGCAGCTTCCGGGCCCGTTCCCCAACCGCCGCTTCCGGGCCCGCCGCCATAAGACGGCGCCGGCGGTTGCATCATTCCCGGCGGCGGAGCCACCGGCGCCAGTTCCTGAACTTGTTGGATAGGCAGCCACTGGGCAAAGCCGTCCCGCCAAGCCAGCCCGTGAGGATTGGCCTGCGCCTGCGCCCGCGCCTGGGCATCATCCAAAGGTCCGATTTGTTGGCCGTTATAAGCTAAAAACCAAGGCATCAAAATTCCTCCCACATCACTGTGTATTTAGGGGCTTCCTAATTATTTGCTATACCAACAGAAAAATCCTGCCGTTCTCCGTTGATGCGGCAGGATTAAGAAATTTTCATTATTGAAATTATTTTTCTTTTATCAGCCTTTTTTGCGCGGAGCCGCGCTACAGGCACAACCGCCACCGCAGCCGGCACAATTGCCGGCAGCACAGTCTGAAGGTTTCCCCAAACTTTTATAACCCCGCCAAATCAAATAGCCAGCGGCACTTGCGCCGATCAGCCCCACTAACATCGTTTCCATATGTCATCCCCCGATTTATTGAAAATATTTTTCATTTACATCTATATTTTACTCCATTGCTCGTGTTTGTCAATCCCCAGCAATAACAAAAACCAGCTGTTCGTTTTTGTTCTTTTGTCACGAATCGTTCCATAAGGATCGTACTATTCAACCACTGCATCTTTCGATTGGCTTTCATGCCCGTTCCCACAAATTATTTCCGTTTCTGCGCCGAAATGGTTTGAAAAAGTTCGAATTGAATGATATAGTGTATTTGGAAAAGGAGGCGATGACTCTTTGCTTGCAATCCGGCGACTCGAAATCATTTCGCAACTGTTAGCGGAAACCGGCAGCGTTGATGCCGCCAAACTCAGTGAACGCTTCGGCGTCACCCCCAAAACCATCCGCAAGGATCTCGACAAGCTGGAAAGCATGGGCCTGTTGGACCGGGTTCATGGCGGCGCCGTGCTGAAACGTTCCGGTAGCAGCGTTTTTCCCATCGAGCAGCGGAAACAGCAGTGTCTTTCCGAAAAACAACGGATCGGCGCCGCGGCGCTGGAATTAGTCCAGGAAGGCGACAGCATCATTATCGATGGCGGCACCACCACACTGGAACTGGCCCGGTTGTTGGGCGAAAAGAAGATTCTGGCCATCGTCAACGATTTAAAAATCGCCCTGGAATTGATGAACAAGCCCAATGTCGATCTGTTTGTCACCGGCGGCCGCTTGCGCCGGGAAGGCGCCTACACGCTGCTTGGACGCGATACCGAACGAATCCTGGAAAAGTACAAGGCAAAAAAGGNNTTTAAATATGGAAAGCGGCCTATCCGTGCTGAACTCGGATGAAGCCGAAGTGAAAAAAGCAATGGTCGCTGCGGCCAAGGAAGTTATTTGCCTGGTTGATTACAGTAAATTTCACCACGTGGCGTTTGCGCCGTTCTGCCCTTTGCATAAAATCGGCACGCTCGTCACCGACTCCCGCATTTTGCCGGCAGAAATCGAATCCCTGCAAAGCAGGGGAATTCAGGTGCATGCCGTCTGATTCCCGAATTGGTCCGCCCATTCAAAGGCGCGCCAAGCGTTGGCCACAAAAATATTACTGCATGCGAAAGGAAGAATGTGCCATGGAAATTCGCTACTCCCATCACCCCGAAGATTTCAAGACCTATACCACCGCGAAAATGCGACAGGAATTCTTAATTCCCGAAGTCATGGTTCCGGGCAAGATCACTTTAGTATACAGTCATGTCGATCGCATTATCGCCGGCGGCGTTGTTCCCGTCGAGCCCCTGTCTCTGGAAGCCGGCAAGGAGATGGGCGTCGAATTCTTCCTGGAACGGCGGGAACTCGGGATTATCAACGTCGGCCCGCAGGGAACCGTAACCCTGGACGGCGAGTCCTATGTCCTCGATAAGACCGACGGACTTTATGTAGGCCTGGGCGTGAAAAAAATCGTGTTTACCAGCACCGATCCAAAAAATCCGGCCCGATTCTACATCAACAGCACGCCGGCGCACAAAGCCTATCCCACCGTAAAAATCCTGCGCAAGGACATCCAGCCGCGTGAACTGGGCTCCCTGGCCCAGTCCAACGAACGCAAGATCTATCAATATATCGTGCCGCAACGGGTGCAGAGCTGTCAGCTCGTCATGGGAATGACCGCGCTGGCCACCGGCAGCATGTGGAATACCATGCCGACCCACACCCACGAGCGCCGGATGGAAGTATACTTCTATTTCGACATGCCCGAAGACAGCGTCGTTTTCCACATGATGGGCCAACCCACAGAAACTCGCCACATTGTGCTCCGCAATGAACAGGCGGTGATTTCGCCCAGCTGGTCGATTCATTCCGGGGTCGGCACCGTCAACTACACGTTTATCTGGGGCATGGCCGGAGAAAACCAGACTTTCGACGATATGGACCACGTTCCCATGAGTGTGCTGAAATAATTACGCCGGTTTTGCCGCACCAGGAAAAATCCCGCCTGAGCGAATTGATCTGATCGTATTCCATAAATTTTTGAAAGGAGTTTTGCAGCATGATCCTCGATAAATTCAACCTTGCCGGCAAAGTGGCGATTGTCACCGGCGCCAGCCGCGGGCTGGGCGCGGGCATGGCCATCGGTCTCGCCGAAGCGGGCGCCGACCTCGTCGTGGTCGCCAGCAGTACCCGGCTGCAGGAAACCGTCGACAAAATTAAGGTGCTGGGACGCCGTTGCCTCGGCATCCAGGCCGATCTGATCGACACCAAGGTCATTCCACAGATTATCGACGCCACGTTGAAAGAGTACGGACGCATCGACATTCTCATCAATTGCGCCGGCATCATCCGCCGGGCGCCGGCTATCGAGTTCTCGGAAAAAGATTGGGATGATGTCATCCAGATCAATCAAAAGGCGACTTTCTTCATGTGCCAGGCGGCCGCCAAAGAAATGGTCAAGCAAAAGAAAGGCAAGATCATCAACATCGCCTCCCTGCTCTCTTTCCAGGGCGGAATCATCGTTCCATCCTACACCGCCTCCAAATCTGCCGTTGCCGGCCTCACCAAGGCACTGGCCAATGAATGGGCCCCTCTAGGCATCAATGTCAACGCGATTGCCCCCGGCTACATGGCGACAGAAATGACGGAAGCCCTGCAGAAAAGTGCGGAACGGGCGCCGGCCATTCTGGCCCGTATCCCGACCGGTCGCTGGGGAACGCCGGAGGACATGAAAGGCCTGGCGGTATTTCTGGCTTCCGATGCCGCCGAATACCTGCAGGGGCAGGTCATCGCCGTCGACGGCGGCTGGCTGGGCCGCTGATCTTCAGCTGCTTCAACATCCGGCAATCATTGCAAGAAACCTCCTGCAAACTGTTTGCAGGAGGTTTCTTGTTCAGGAGGATGGGTTGGAGAATGTCTATTTTTCTGCCGGTTGCGTGAAAAACAGCTTGTCCCGCGCTACCGCGGCGCCTTCCGCTTTGCTGTTTTGCAGGGCGGTCGCCACTTTCAGCAAATTGGCCGCCGTGTACTTCATGATCTCGATGCCCTCCAAGTCCTTGTCGGCATCCTTGGCGCCCTTGGCGCCGGCTACGGCCACGTTCCAGTACATCGACCCCGGAATGACCATGTCGTTGATAAAGTACCAGAGCAACAGCTCGCCGAACGCGTAGACCTGGCCGGCCCGCCGGGCCACCGTGACCGGCGCCCCGACCTTGCCGGACAGCATCCGGCCGGATGCGCGCGCCGAAAACGTGACACGCTCCAGCAGCGCCTGCAGCAATGACGTAGGTTTCCCAACATACACCGGCGATCCCAGAATGATAATATCGGCCTGTTCCATCTTTTGAAAAATGGCTTCAAAATCATCATCCTGCACGCATTTTTTGGCTTGCAGACAACCGTAGCATCCCCGACAGGGCTTGACAGTCTTGTCCAGCATGGGGATATATTCCGTTTCGACGCCTTTTTGCGCCAGTTCCCCCAACACTGTCTTCAAGTAGTATTCCGTGTTGCCGCCTTCCCGCGGCGAACCACAAATCGCGATGGCTTTCATGCCAACTTCACCCCCATTGCATTATTACATGTCAGCGGTTCATTTCCTGCCGAACATGCCAGACTCTATATTATTTTGCCGTTGCCGCGGCAACCTCAACCGGCGCCTTGCGTTTTTCGCCGATCCCGAAGAAAATGATCGACGAGGAAATCAGGCAGGACAGGGCCAGCAGTTGGAATGCCGCGTCATAGTTGCCGCCGGTCCAGTCGATGATCATGCCCAGTGCCAGCGGAGCCACCAAACCGCCCAGCTGTCCGCCGGTGTTGACGAAGCCGCTTCCCGAACCCATCAGGTTTTCCGGCAGATAAATCACCGGCAGCGCCCAGATCGAACCCAGAGCCATGAACAAGAATCCCGCCGCCAGACTTTGATACAGGGTGGCCTGTTCCGGCGACGGCGTCGTGTAGAACAGGTAGAGACAAACTGCGCCGATCAGCTCGGCAAAGACGACCAGGTAGCGCCGGCGGCCCCGGAACAATTTATCCGACATCCAGCCAGACAGCAGCATGCCGACGGTCGCCACAAAGAATGGAATGGAGGCCGCTACCGCCATCCTTGTCAGATTCATGCCGCGCACTTTGACCAGATACGTCGGCAGCCAGGTCATGTACCCCCAGATTGGCACCGTCAGGAAGAACACGCCGAAGAACATGCTCCAGATGCGCGGTTCCTTCATCAGATCCCAGAACGAAGATTTGGGCGCAATGCTTTGCTCCAGATTGGCGCTGGCCGCTTCGTCCGCCGCCCGGTCCGCCTTGATCCGTTGAATTTCATCCTCGGTAATGCCGGGGAATTGTTCCGGCTTGTCCACGATATAGCGCCAGCTGACAAACACACAGATGAGTCCCNNATGAGTCCCAAAGCGCCCAGAATGTAAAAGACACTGCGCCAGCTGTAAGCGGCGATCAGGGGAGCCACCATCAACGGGGTCAGGGCCGGTCCCAGCGTGGTCGAGGTCAGCACGCAGGAGTTCGCTGTGCCGCGATCTTTTTTGCTGAACCAGGCGCCGACAATTTTCCAGACCGGTCCCGGAAATACGCCTTCGCCAGCGCCGAACACGAATCGGACGAGCAACATGTGGGTCATGTTGGTGACAACCCCGGTCAGCATCGTAAACACCGACCAAACCGCCAACGACCAGGTAATGACCCTGCGGGAGCCGAATTTGTCGGCCAGCCAGCCGCCGGGAATCTGGAATCCGGCATAGCCGACGAAAAAGGCGCTGAGGATGCCGCCGAGAGCCGTCGCCGAAAGATTGAACTCTTTGCCGATGTAGGGCAATGCCATGCTGATTGCCATACGATCCAGCCACGCCACCAGATAGCACAATAATACCGCCATGATAACCTTGTGGCTTGTTTTCATTCTGTTACGATCCCCCTTATTTGTTTTTGCCCGTTTACTGGTTGCCGATCACCGTTCTCAACCCCACCGAACCGCGGTCGCCGCCCAGGTATAGCCCGTTCCCGCGCCCAGCATCACCACCAGGTCGCCTTTTTTGATCCGGCCGATTTTTTCCGCTTCCAGCAGCGAAATGTACGCGTCCGCCGACTGGCAATGGCCATAATTTTCGAGAATAAAGGAATTTTCTTCCGTCAATCCGAACTCGGACAAAATCCCTTGCAAGATTGATTTTTTCATGAAGATCGGCGCGATGAAGTTGATGTCATTGGCGGTGTAGCCGCTTTTTTCGGCCGCTTTCCGGATGACCTCCACGAAATGGGGCAAACTGATCGGGTCCAGCTTTTCCTTCATGGACTTCGGGTCTCTCACGTCCAGGTTGCGCAGCGGATAATCCAGGGTCGCAATTTTGTTGTAATTGTAAGAGCCGACGCCATAGCAGGCGACATCCTCGGCGAACCGGCCGTCGGTGATCATATGGCTCGAGAGGATCGTATTGTGCTCATATCCCTTCACCAGCAAGGCCGCCGCCGCGCCGTCGCCAAAGTTGTACATAAAGCGTGCCCGCGGATTGTCGAAGCCGACAATGTCCGTTTCCTTGGATGAGGAAATCAACAGCACGTTTTTAATATCGTCATTGCACAGCATCATGCTTTTCAGGACATTCAACGACCATACGCCAGCCGAGCACAGCGAATGAATTTCAAAAGCATTGGCGTTGGTGGCGCCGATGGCGCTCTGCACCTTGGCCGCCAGATTGAACAGATAGTAATCCTTATACTCGCTGCCGCAATACACCACCAGATCGAGTTCGAGCGGGTCGATGACCTCCAGAATCTGCCGGGCAGCCTTGATTGCCATGTCGGACACGTGCTCGTCCGGTCCGGCTTTGTGTCGTTGTTTGATGCCGAATTTCACTTCGATCGCGTCTTGGGGAATTCCGGATTTTTCCGCAATGTAGGCGCTGTCTTGAATCTGCGGCGGTACATACATCGCGATTTTTTTGATCCCTACCGTTTTCGCTTCAACCATGGGAACCTCCTAATCCTGGGGCTTTCCGTACAACGAAATCACCCGGGCGTTTTCGATCTTGCCCACATTATTCTTGGGCACGTCCTCGACAAACTGGATGTAACGGGGAATCTTGTATTTCGCCAGTTTCCCGCCCAGGAACGCCAGCACTTGTTCTTTCGTCAAAGTTTTCCCAGGACGGAGCGAAATGACCGCCTTGCCGACCTCGCCCCATTTGTCGTCGGGAACGCCGATCACGCAGGCCTCATAGACTTCGGGCAGTTCGTACAGGATTTTTTCGATCTCGGGCGGAAAGACGTTTTCCCCGCCGGAGATGAACATATTCTTCTTACGGCCGACGATATAGTAATAGCCGTCCTTATCGCGCCGGGCCATGTCGCCGGTGTAAACCCAGCCGTCCCGCAACGTCTTCTTCGTCTCCGCCTCATTATTCCAATAACCGCTGAAAATTTGCGGCCCGCTCCAGACCAGCTCGCCAACTTCCTCGTCGCCCAGTTCGTTGCCGGCATCGTCGACAATCGCCGCCAGCGTGAAATACATTGGTTTGCCGACCGACGCGTACTTTGCCCGGATCTCCTCGAAATCGATGAATTCGGCTGGGACCGACAGATTGTTCGGGCCGGCTTCGGTCATGCCATAGCCGAGTACGAACCGGATGCCCCGGGCCCAGAATTTTTCCATGATATTGAGCGGTGTCGGCGCCGCGCCGGCCATGATCCACTTCACGGACGAAAAATCGGTGGCGGCGAACTCCGGCAGGTCGATCATCATCCGGAAAATGGTGGCCGCGCCGAACACAAAAGTCGGCTTCTCGTCGTTGATCACCTGCAGCGACTGTTTCGGATCGAACTGCTTGTTGATCAGCAAGCGGCCGCCGGCATGCAGCAGCGGCAGGGTCAGCAGATTCCAGCCGCCGGTATGGAACAGCGGCAGCAACAGGTGGGCCGAATCGACATGGGAAATTCCCCAGGTCACGATTTCATTCATGGAGTTGAACAGCATCGCGCCGTGGGAAATCAGACCGCCCTTGGGCAACCCCGTCGTCCCGCCGGTATGGATGATGAAATAGGTGTCGTCGAAAGACAGCCCCGCGCAGCAACGGGGTGACGAATCGCCGCCAACCATGATCTCTTCATAGTGCAGATCTTTGATTTCTGCGCCGGCACCGGACAGCACGATATATTTTTTGACCTGCGTCTTTTGTTTCAGGCCGGCGACAGCCCCGGCGAAAATATCCTCATAGAACAAAACGACCGGTTGTTCGCTGTTGATCAACTGGGCCAGTTCATCGACCGACAGCCTGGCATTGTAGGGAACCAAAACTCCACCGGTTTTGCCGGCGGCATAGCAGGCGTCAAACAATTCGATCCGGTTGCGGGACAAGAATGCAATCCGGTCGCNNAATTCAGCGAATCGACGAGATAGTTCGCCAAGATATCGGCGCGCTCATCCAGATCCTTGAATGTGTAACGGACGTCATTGTCGAGGTCAAAGATCGCTTCCTTGTGTGGTGATGTCCGGGCCCGGAAGTATGAATAATTGCCAATCCAACCCATTTGTTTCATAGAATTGCCCCCTTCTTTGCTTAACGGCTTGATTCGCCGCGAATGACGCACCACTCAAAATCTGCTGGTCGATTTAAAATTTTCAGTTTTATGAAATATGAATCACTATTCATGTAAAATGTAGCACACCGAAAAATATCTGTCAATACGAAAAATAGCAAAACATGAAACTATTCTCACATTTTTTGCAACGCAGTGGAATCGGCGGCCAAGATGCCTCGTCACGCCGGCTTGTGTTATAATATACTATAATTGTAATCAATAGCGCAGAATGAGGTGAGGAGTTGGCTCTGGTCAATCTGCCGAAAACGCCCAAAGGTCTGGAAACCCTGGAAAGAATCCGCAAAGCCGCCGAAATGCTATTCAGCGAAAAAGGCTACTATAATACCTCGGTCACCGATATCACCACCGAAGCCTCCGTCGCCCCCGGCACCTTTTATATTTATTTTCCGGACAAAAAAAGCGTCTTCCGTTACCTGCTGGAAGACATGAGCCATACATTGCGGACCGAGATCGGCGTCGCCACCAAAGACTGCACCTCACGCTATGACAAAGAATACATGGGCTTCAAAACATTTTTCGACTTCGTCAAAAAACACAGTGGCCTCTATAAAATTATCTGGGAAGCCCAATTCGTCGACAACGAAATGTTCAAGGAATACTACGAAAACTTTGCCGCGCGATACATGATCAAGATCCGCGAGGCCCAACAAACCGGGGAGTTCCTGGATCTGGACCCCAAAATCCTCGCCTATTGCCTGATTGGCATCTCCAACTTTATCGGCTTGAAATGGGTTATTTTCGACAATGAGCCGGTTCCGGACGAAGTCATCCGTGAGATTATGCGGTTTATCCGTAGCGGCGCGTTTGCCGACCCGCAACCGGCAAACCGTCAATAGCTGTCCGCTATAAAATACGAAAAGGAGACCGGGAACAGCCCGGTCTCCTTTATTTTTTGTATGCCGCTAGGCTCCTACTATCGGTTGAACCCCAAACTGCGGCCGTCCCGCCTCGTTCCTGACGCTGGTATGTTGCCGCCATTGTTCATCATCCTGCGCCGGAAAATCCGTCCGGAAATGGTGTCCGCGCGATTCCGTCCGGATCAGGGCGCTGCCGGCGACCAATTCCGCCATATTGCACATCGCGTCCAGCTGCAAAAGATCGATCATTGCCTGATTGTAGACATTGCCGGCCGGGGCCCGCAGTTTCGCCAGCTCCGTTCGTATATCCCCAGCTTCCTGCTGCAATCGCATCAATCCGTCCCGGTCCCGACTGACTCCCGCATACCTTTGAACGGCCGAGCGCAGACGGGTTCGCAAAGACTGGATGTTCACGCTGAAATTGGGCGCCAGGCCGATTCCTGACGGCAGAACGCGGCCGGCAATTCGGGCGGCTTCCTGCTCTAGCGAGCCGCACTCCGGCTCAGCCAGCCCGTTGTTTGCCGCCCATTCCTGCGCGGCCTCGCCGGCCCGCGTTCCAAACACCTGGGTCGCGGTAAGCCCGCTGCCGGCGAGACGGTTGGCGCCGTCAAAATTCCCCGCGCATTCCGGCGTGGCAAACAAGCCGGCGACAGTGGTGCGACAACGTTCGTCGATATGGATGCCGCCCAACAGATAGTGCGCCCCCGGTGCCACTTCAATTTTCGCTGTCGCCGGATCCACTCCGTGTTGCTTCAGATAGTTGTATTGCGCAAGATCCAGCTTTTTGCGGACGACCGCGCCTCCTTTCGGCGAATCGCCCACATACCAAAGCAGTCCGCCATGTTCGCCGCCGCGGCCTTCACGAATGGCCTGGTCCAAGACCCGCATAGCCTGGTCGCGCACCGGCAGCGGCTTCGTCAGCACCGGACGGCCGTCCCGGTCATAAACATTGCCGTCCAGGATGGATTCCGCCAGAAATTCGTAATGCACGAACGCCCCTTTAAGCGAAGGCGGCCACACAATCACCGACGGATAAAACAGGACCATTTCCATATCGACCAGGTTCGCGCCGGCCCGAAAGGCATACATCAGGCCTTCGCCGGTCGCGTCGGCCGGACAGTCATTGACCTCCCACAGCCATTGGCAGCCGCCGGTCGCCATTACAACAGAGTTCGCCCGGATCAGCGTCACTTCCCCGGTTCGCAGCTGAATCCCCATCGCGCCGGCCACTGACCGCTCACCGGCGGACTGCCCGTTAACCAACCCCGTCACAAAGAAATCATCCAAAATCCGGATATTGTCCCGCGCCTTGCACGCCTTAGCCAACGCCGCCGCCATGCCGACCCCGCCGCCCTTGACAAACAGGTTGCGGGGGTGGGACTGACCCGGAAACTTGCCCAAAGAATAACTACCGTCGTCACGGTGGACAAACTTTGCGCCAAATCGTTCCAGATCGGTTACCGCCCGGCAGGCGCCCGCGGCCAACAGCCGGGCCAGATTCGGATCGCCCAGCTCATAACCACAGCGGAGGGTATCCTGGCAATACTGCTCCGCGCTGTCGTCAGGATGAAACGGGGCCTGCATGCCCCCGGCCGCCGCCAGAGTAATGCCCGACCTTGCCACTGGCCCTTTATTCACCAAAGTCACGGCANNCGGCGGCGCCGCCGCCGATCACCAGTACTCCTGTTTCCTGATGCTGTATCGTCATGTTCAGCCCTCCCGGGGTTGCGAAAAATCCACAACCACATCGCGCACGGGTTGATACCCCGAATGCGGTTCCACCGTCACGGTTTCCCCCGGCCGGACCAAAGTCACGCAGCCCAACNNCGTTCACACGGATGAGGCAGGAGCCGCACTGTCCCTTGAAGCAGGTCGACGTCCGGCAGGCAAACGAGGCATCCAGTTCGTGGATTTTCGCCAGAAGCGCCATCACCGACAGCGGTTCCGCCGCCGCCACCTCATAGACTTGAAACCGGCTTTCCAAAGGGCGCTCCGGATTGTATCGCCAGGCCCGGACGCAGATTACGGAACTCTCATCCATGCAAAAACCGCCTTTCCCGTTGCTGATATGGGCATTATTTATTATATTATACCGTTATTTCCGGAATATGAAAAAACAGACTGTGCTGCGTCCGCAAGATTTTCCGGACGCAAGTCACAGTCAGCCTTGTTCCTGTGCTGATTGCCAGTCGACGAAAATTTCAATTCCCGAAACAAACCGGACCCTTACCCGGAATAATAACTGGTGGGTGTTCTTGTCAATAAGCTTTGGGGTTCGACAGGTGGTGGCACAAAGCTCATCGCCCGCAATATTTTGGTCGGGCCCGTTTCCCGGTGACTCTTTTTATTTTCTTCCCGCGCCAGCCTCAGTTCGATCGCGAGGCGCGCTTTTAGAAATTTCTCGAGATAGAAAATCATCACGGCACCTCCTTCATTCGACGGTTCCCGTCGAGTTCAGATTCAAGCTTCACCCTGGTCACGTCGAACATCCATTCACCTCCTCTTACCGTCGCATTTAACAGCTCCAATGTCTTGTAATCAATGCATAATGCGTGCCAATTCTTGTACGACGCGGTGGCGAATCGGCGGCATCGGGCAGTGATCCGGCCTCCTCGGTCGATTGTTAAAAATTTATTGTTTATTCAGATAATAAAGCATCGGTATTGCCCGCAAAATACAAATACCGCCATGAGCAGTTTTGCATACGCGAATATGCGCGACTTCTCATGGCGGTAGTAAAGGCGAAGTGAAAACTTATTCCCGTCCAGCATTTGCGAAGGCGGCCGCCGCAACCGAACGGGCAAACAGCTCTTTACAGTTTATAGCGCCGTTTTTTTCGGACCAACGTCGACAAGTCAATCCCCAAATGTTGGGCGACATTCCGCAACGCCCCAAATTCCGAAATCGCTTTGCGAATTACCTCTCTTTCAACCGACGGGATGATTTCGTTCAGATCGAAGGACTCGAAATAGTCCGGGGTCTCGATAAACAACGGTTTTTTCACCGCTTGGGTGATATACTGCGGAATGCTCCGTTCCTCAATTATGGCCGTATTCTCGGTCATGATCATCATGTTTTCGATCACATTGTTTAATTCCCGGACATTTCCGGGCCAACTGAAGCTGGACAACACCTCGATCACCCGGGGCGAAAGCTTGAGATTCAGGTTGAACCGTTGATTGTTTTTTCCCAGAAAGTACAGCATCAGCGGCAGCAAATCCGCCTTTCGCTCCCGCAATGGCGGAATGCGGATCGGAATTACATTCAGGCGATAGTACAGATCCTGGCGGAACCGGCCGGCGGCCATCAATTTTTCCAGATCGCTGTTTGTGGCCGCAATAATCCGGGTATTCAGGGCAATTTTTTTGGTGCCGCCGACGCGATAGACGGTGTTGGTCTGCAGGACTTGCAACATTTTCACCTGCAACGCCAACGGCATCTCGCCGATCTCGTCCAGAAAAAAAGTCCCGTTGTTGGCCAGCTCCAGCAAGCCGATTTTCCCCTTGCTGGAGGCGCCGGTAAAGGCACCCGCTTCATAACCGAACAGTTCCGATTCCAGCAGGGTTTCCGGAATGGCGCTACAGTTGATCTGGACAAATGGCCGGCTTTCCGAGACGTCGCTGCAGTCGTGGATGTAGCGGGCCACCATGTCCTTGCCCACGCCGGATTCGCCCTGGATCAGGACCGGCGAAGCGAAACAGGCCACGCGGGTCGCGGTGCGGACCACAGCCTCCATTTCCTTGCTGACGGCAATCAGTTTGTTGTCCTCCCGGGAGGCCCGTTCCGCTTGTCGCAGGCGGCGGCTATATTCGCCAAGCTGTTCCTTGAGCTGGATCAACTGCGTGATGTCCCGGACATTCGAAAAAACCCGCACCAGATTCCCCTGTTCGTCGAAAATCGGCGTACTCGTCACCAGCGCCGACACGCCGTGATAATAGTTGATCACCTTGGTCATGGGTTCTTTGTGGAGAATAACATCCGGTGAACAGGCGTCGGGGATTTCCCCCACCTTGACCAGATCGGCAATTTTGCGGCCGGTGATCTGTTCCCGCTGCAAGCCGGAAATTCTCAGATAGGAATCGTTGCAGTAGACGACCGTGCCTGTCGAATCCGTCAAAAACATGCCATCATAGGAGGAATCGACCAATCGCCACAGCAACTTATTCTCCGCCAATATTTCATGCGGCTCCCGGTTCATGACATTCACCCCGCCCCACCCATTTTCCGGCAGTATCGTCCTATATCGCTATATCGGTCCCTTGCGCCACGCTCCAGGAAAGCCTCGCATCGGGGATATTTGTCTGTTCGTTGCCGTTTTGGCGCGAATCTTGCATGGTAATAGTTTCAGGGACAACTCTTCGCTCCATTCGCGGGCCTGTCAAGATACCCGGACAGTGTATGGCAAGGCGAAAGGGCGCCGAATCCCCATTCGGCAACAGTGCCGAATGGTGCAGCGCCTGGCGTTGTCAGACCGCGAACGTTCCCCCTGGGCACAGATTGCATCATCGCTGCCGATCTGGCTACTCATTTAATGGGCGGTTTTGCGCATTTCATACGCAAAACCGCCCATTGCCGTTTTTATACTTTTCCTTGCGTCATGATCACGGTCGACAACTGATCGCTGATTCCCGACAGTTGCTGCAATTCTTTCGCCAGAGTATCCACGGCGGTTGACTCCTCTTCCACGCTCGCCATAATATCGTTCATTTTCTTCTGAATTCCGTCGGCAACCCTTACATTCCCCTCCATGGCCGGGGCAATTCGCCCTGCAATCGCCTGCACGTCGCCGATCGATTTCCGGATGGTTTCAATGGAACTATTACTTTGTTCCGCCAACTTTCGCACTTCCTGCGCGACCACGGCAAATCCCCGGCCGGCTTCGCCGGCACGCGCCGCTTCGATGGCGGCGTTTAACGCCAGCAGATTGGTTTGGGAGGCAATATTTTTGATCGTATCCGAAACGACATCGATATTGCGGACCGCCCCCACCAGAGTCCGGGAATCGCCGGTTGTTTCCTGCATCCGCAAAGATTGATCCTGCAACTCCCCCTGAATCGTAACGACCAGATTCCGAGTCTTGCCGATGCATTGGGATGCCGAATTCGCCACTTTCATCGACAAGGCCGACAACTCCGTCAGCTTGGCCTTAAGATATTCGGCAACCTTTGCGAGTTCATCCAGCGACTTTTTATGATAGATTGTGGAAAAAACGTGCGCCAGTTGGCTGATGGACGCCGACGAGGCGATCCGGGGCGGGCTGGCGATGATCTTTGTATCCGGCGACAACGCTGCGCCGAATTTTTCCTGTAAGGGCCGCCCAGGTCCGACATAAGCGACACCGCCCGTGATATAACGAGCACCGGCGATCTTTTCGGCGACCTGTTGCGGGGACCACTCATCGTAGGGAACGATTTCATACTGGACATGCATCAGGCCGTATCGCTGCAAGTACTCCATCAGAACTTTCGTCCCCGCGCTGCTGTTATTGAACAGTAAAACCGTTTCTCCGGCCGGAATCTGACTGATTTTTATAAAGTAATCCGTGGGCGGTACCAGTTCAATCCCCACCACCTTTCCCTGACCGAAGACACTTTCCACTTCATTTTGCCGGTTCACCAGACAAACGTTGAGATCCGCATCGCGAATCTGCTTGTAATTGTCGAGTGTGGCCGTTACGATTTCCGCCGCCCCGCCGACAGTCGCCAGCACTACCGTCTTTAATTCCTCCGCATTTGCTCCGTTTGCACCAATAACCAACAATTTTAGCGCCACTGACTCAGCCCCCCATCTTCCTTCCGACACGAACGAGCTCGAAAGCATGAACAATCATCGGATTCTTATGAATGATTTCGCGTTTTGGCGGCAAAAACCTCCCCTGTCGGCGGAAATTTTGCGTTAAAAATGTTACGGGTAACCGCAAAGCTCGCTTGGCCGAACATTCACAATTCAGCAGCGCACATTCTTGTCAGCATATACATAAATGCAATTTATGATAATATCAGCAGTTTATATTGTATTTGTTTCGTATTTTATGGTATCAATATAAAGAGATAGTGTATACTACTGGTAGCAAGTCCTTATATTCATCGATAATTGCAAGGGGGAAAGTTTTGATGGTCACCGAAGAAATTAAAAAACAGCTGCGCGCCGCCGTCGGCAACGAGTATGTCCTGGATTCGGAAATCGATCGCTTCGGCTATTCCTACGATTCTTCATTCGTTTCCATCGCGGACAAGAACCAGCCGGAAGTGGTAGTTCGCCCGGCAACCACTGAAGAAGTCGCCGCCGTCATGAAAATTGCCAATGCCAACGGCATCGCCGTAACGCCCCGGGGAACCTCCAGCGGCCGTACCGGCGGCAGTATTCCCCTCGCGGGCGGCATCGCCCTCTCGTTGACCCGGTTCGACAAAATCCTCGAACTGGACGAGAAAAACATGATGGTCTGGGCGGAAGCGGGCGTGCGCACCATTGACCTGTACAATCACTGCGCGGCCAAAGGACTGTTTTATCCACCCGATCCGGCCAGCTGGAAATATTCGACGCTCGGCGGCAACATCGCCGAGAATGCCGGCGGCATGCGCGCCGTCAAATATGGCGTCACCAACAACTATGTCATGGGGTTGGAAGTCGTGTTGGCCAACGGCGACATCATCCACACCGGCGGCAAGGCCCTGAAAAATGTCACCGGGTATAATCTGACCCAGCTTTTCGTCGGTTCGGAAGGCACGCTCGGCGTGGTCACCAAGGTTCTGCTGCGGCTCATTCCCATGCCCAAAGTTCGCAACACGCTGCAACTGATGTTCACCGAGTTGAACGACGCCTGCGACACGATCCACGACATGCTGCAATCGGGCGTAATCCCCGCGGCAGCGGAACTGATGGATAAAATCAGCTTCCAGGCGGTGGCCCGTCATCGCAAACTGGACATCGACCCTGCTATCGCCGCCTGCGTGGTCGTGGAAATTGACGGTCCCGACACCGCCGCTCTGGACGAGCAGGCGAACAAAATCAAGGAAATCGCCGGCCGTCACGCAGTGAAAGAAGTCCGCATCGCCGGTTCCTTCCAGGAATCCGAAGACATCTGGGCGATCCGCCGCGGCCTGAGCTCGGCGATTGGCGCCATGGCGCCCAATCGTTTCGGCGAAGACATTTCCGTACCCCGTGACGCGTTCCCCGACATGATCCGTCGCATCCGAAAAATTTCCGAGAAATATAACCTGACGATCGCAGTCTACGGCCATGCCGGTGATGGCAACCTCCATCCCTCCGTCCTGTGCGACATGGCCAATCCCGAGCACGCCGGAAAAGTCCATCATTGCATCGCCGAAATTTTCGACGAGGCGCTGGCGGTCGGCGGCACCCTGTCCGGCGAACATGGAATCGGCATCACCAAAAAGCCCTATCTCGTCAAGGCGCTCGGTGAGGCCGGCGTCGCCGCCCACAAGGCGATCAAGCTGTCGCTGGACCCCAAAGGCATCCTGAACCCCGGCAAGATCTGGGAAAACTAAGGGAAGGAGCCGCCAAAACAAATGAAAAGCCAACAGGAACTGCTCCAAAAAGTCCAGGAAATTGTCAGTCAGTGCGATCGCTGCGGCACCTGTCTGACAGTTTGCCCCCTCTATGGTGTCAAGGACGTGGAATCTTCCAGCGCCCGCGGCAAAAACAATCTGGCATTGGGCCTGCTGCTCGGCGTGATCAAGCCGACGCCGGAAGTGCAGGAGGCCATGAATTTCTGCCTGCTGTGCCGCACCTGCGTGGACAACTGCCCGACCAAGGTCCAGACCGACGAAGCCATGATGGCGATCCGGCAATATCTGGCCCAGACCTCCGGCAATGTCAGCCTTGAATATAAAGTGCTCGGCGCCCTGATGAAAAACCGGCTGCTGGTTCGCCTGTCGGCCGGTGCCCTCGGCGTCATGCGCGCCATTGGCGTCAACAAGCTGATTCCCCACGGCGTGGTTCCCTGTGAATTCACCC
The DNA here is from genome assembly GCA_002329525.1 of Negativicutes bacterium UBA1444. GTDB lineage: Bacteria > Bacillota > Negativicutes > UBA1444 > UBA1444 > UBA1444. The sequence goes on along the minus strand of DCTI01000231.1, from coordinate 3,610 downwards.
GCGAGCAGTACACAGCCGCTTTTGCCGGACCGATGGCCCTCGGCGCTCCCGTCGACCGGCCTGCCCCGGCGGTGACGGCTGACTCCCGCGTGGCTTATTTTCGGGGTTGCGGCATGGAAATGATGTTTCCGGACGCGGCCAACAAAACGCGGGAAATCCTCTCTTCCATCACCCAGCCGCTATTCCCCGACAATACCTGCTGCGGCCTCCTGCATATCGCCCATGGCATGCAGGATGACTTCTACCAAATGGCCAAGGAAAATATCCGCCTGTTTGAAAACGCCGATATCGTGGTCACGGACTGTGCGAGTTGCAGCAGCACCCTGAAGCATTTCGGCAAATGTTTCGCCGAGGACCCGGAATGGAAAGACCGGGCGGAGGCATTCAGCAAAAAAGTCATGGACCTGACCGAATATCTGGTGAAGGTCGGCTATACGCCGCGCCAGAAAACCAACGCGACCATTACCTTCCACGAACCCTGCCATTTGGGGCGGGGTCAGGGCGTGCGCAAGCAACCGCGCGAACTGCTGAAGGCGGCCGGTAACTACGTGGAGATGAAGGGGGCCGATGCCTGCTGCGGCGGCGCCGGATCCTTCCATATCGACTATCCGGAAATTTCGGCCTCGCTGCTGGACAAAAAGCGCATCAACATCGAGAATACCCACGCCGACATCGTCGTTACCGAATGCCCGACCTGCCTCGTGCAAATGAACAAGGCGGCGGAGCGAAGCGGCGGCAAGTTCAAAGTGATGCACATCAGCCAGGTGCTGTAAGAATCCCCGAAAAGCAAACCGCCTGCGAAAGAGAACCCCTCTTCGCAGGCGGTTTTAATTTGCAAAATAACAGTGGGTCAGATGCCCGGATAATTGACGGTGACATCGGCCGGAACCGCCCGGATTACGATATCGTCGCCGGTATATTTATAGGGGTAGGAACTGATCCAGATCGCGTCTTCGGTCGCCATGGCCTTCACACGAATCGTCAGCGTAGAAGCTACGCCATAAAGCAACGAAAGCTTCCGGGGTGATTTATCCTGCGGTGTGAACGTGTAGGAGCCAAATTCCCGTTCGCCGGCCACCAGCCGGACCTCTATTGATTTGATCTTGTAGATTTTTTCCACATCACCGCTGGCGGTAGCCGGATTCAGCATGTGGTACTTATCCCACAGAGTGTCATCAACGGAAATCTTGATCGTCCGCGAGTCGAATGATGCGGCGCCGACCGGCAACGCCACCGAGCCAATCTGCAATAACACCAGCGCAACAATAAAAAACACCCGCATGTTTATCCCCTCCGCCTTCGCTGTCGTTTTTGCGCCTTGCGTCAAAAAACGCCGGGCTGTTGCCCGTCTCCGGCGCATCCATACAGACATCTTCGGCATGATCGTCACGTTTCCCTGCTTGCCGTCTATTGTCCCAAGAGCAAGGGCGCCAGTCCCGAACCGAGAGTCACGACGGCGCTGCAGCCGATGATCGTCATCGCCAGCCGGCGGAACATTACCGGATTCATCCCCTGAAAAACCTTGTTGCCCAGCCACCAGGCGATCGCCACCGCCGGCAGGGAAATCAGCGAATAGGTCAGGATATCCCCGCCCAGCGGCAAACTTCCCACCATGGCCGCGGTTCCGAGTGTGACCATATTGCCCAGGATAAAGTAGCGGACCAGATTCGCTCGCATGATCACTTTATCCTCATTCTCATTCATCATATACAGAACGATCGGCGGGCCGTTGAAAGCCGTGGTCGCGCCCAGAAAACCGCTGAGCGCCCCGACGACGGATTTGGCCAGCCAGGGCCGGCGAATTTTGACTTTACATTCAGAACAGAGTCCGGCGGTGCATAACAACAGCGCCACGCTGATAAAAATCTTCAGGGCGCCATCATCGATCCAGCGCAGCACGAATGCTCCCGGCAGCCCGCCGGCCACACTGGCGACGAAAATCAGCCAGATTTTCGAAAAATCGCCATCTTGCCAGGTTTTTACCACCATAACCACTTTCATCAGCATGCCGGTAAACAAAACCAAAACAATCGCCTCGCGCGGACTGGTCACCAGCGCCAGCAGCGGCACCGCAATCAACGCATAGGCGAATCCCGTCACCGTCTGAACCAGCCCGGCAACCAAAATCACCCCGAACACAAACGCCATCGTCGCAAAATCCAACGGACAGACCTCCACCGATTCCTGCCGCCGCATTCGTCACGGCAGCCTGTTTCGTTTCTTTCGTTTCATTGTATTACGAAAGAACCCGTTTCGGCAAGGGCGCCATGCTTTCCGCCGACTCCCTCACACCACCCGGTTTTCACACTGGGCAATGGCGCGCAAGGAATGCATCAGGGCTTCGAACCGCTCGGGAGTGATCGACTGCGGTCCGTCGCAGCGGGCATTGGCCGGATCGTTATGGACTTCGATGATCAGGCCGTCGGCCCCCACCGCCACCGCCGCCTTGGAAAGGGACTCCACCATCCAGGCCAGACCGGCCGCGTGACTGGGATCGACGAGTACCGGCAAGTGGCTCAGACGCTTGATCGCCAGCACCGCGCTCAAGTCAAGGGTATTGCGGGTATAGGTCTCAAAGGTGCGGATGCCCCGCTCGCACAAGATGACATTTTCGTTGCCCTCGGCCAGGATGTATTCGGCGGACATGAGGAATTCCTCAATCGTGGCGCTCATGCCGCGCTTCAGCAGCACGGGCTTGCGGGTTTGTCCCACCGCTTTGAGCAAATCGAAATTCTGCATGTTGCGGGCGCCGATCTGGATCACATCCACTTCCGCCACGAACCGGTCCAGCATCGACACGGACATGATTTCGCTAACGATCGGCAAGCCGGTGACGGTCCGGGCGAGCTTCAGCAGCTCCAGCCCTTCTTCCTTGAGGCCCTGGAAACTGTACGGCGAGCTGCGGGGTTTGAACGCGCCGCCCCGCAGGAATCCCGCGCCCGCCGCCTTGACTTCCCGGGCGATTTCCACGATCTGNNCACCGTCAGCTTATCGGCGCCGATCAGGCGATCGGCGACCCGCACCACGGTATTTTCCGGGTGAAACAGCCGATTCGCCTTTTTGTAAGGCTCCGTTACCGTCACCACTTTTTCCACGCAGCCTTGGCGCCGCAGCTGTTCCGGATCGATTTTCCGGGTGTCGCCGATCACGCCGAGAATGGTGCGGCGGCTTTCCTGCGCCGGNNGCTGCAGCCGGCCTGCTCGATTTCCTGTCGCACCGCCGCGATTTGTTCCCGCGTCGCCGTTGAATCCAGAATGACAACCATTTTCTTCCCCTCCCGCTTGTAAAAAAATCGGAATAAAAAAAGAAGGCTCCGAACGAGCCTTCCCTTAACGCCTCAAATTACTGCCGTTTTCATCCCGGCAATCCACTCATCGGCAAGTGCTCCCCCGCAACGGCCCTATNNCACTTTACCCCAATAAAAAAAGCCGACGCTAAAAAACCAGCGCCAGCCGAAGGAGGTAAAGTATTGATTGTGCAGGGTCATTGCAGTCATGCTTGCCACAGCCGGAACATCCTCTCATTTTCCATTGGAATGATTGGCGTCATTGTATCAAGTTTCGGCAACGGTGTCAACTACTTCTATTTTTTTTGCATTTTCTTTGTAAAA
>DCTI01000184.1:255-3125 GCA_002329525.1 Negativicutes bacterium UBA1444 | reverse complement strand
CCGCTTCTTCGGCAGTGAACCATGTTTCGGCGTCCATCACCGCCTTGATTTCTTCGGCGGTTTTTCCCGTTTTGTCGGTGTATGCCGTCGCCATCGCCACGCCGATTTTGTCCAGCAAGTCGGCATACTCTCGCATTTCTCCGGCAAATCCCATACACACGCCCCAGGGATTATGCACCATCATCATGGCGTTTTTCGGCATGATTACCAAATCGCCGGCCATCGCCACAACCGACGCCATCGACGCCGCCAGCCCGTCGATATAGACGATTTTTTCTGCATTGTGCCGTTTCAGCATGGAGTAAATCGCATTGCCGGCAAACACGTCGCCGCCCGGCGAGTTGATGCGGACGTTAAGTGTTTTAATGTCGCCCAGCGCGTCCAAATCTGCCTTGAATTGTTTCGGCGTCACCTCATCGCCCCACCATGACTCCGACGAGATCACCCCATACAAAGTGATTTCCCCCTCGTCCTTGGCTGTGTTTTTCATCGCCCAGAACTTTTTCATTCCATCACCTCCTTTCGGGCCGCGCCTTTAATCATCTGGTAAATCTCGGCGGCCATCTTTTCCTTGTCTTCCTGATCTTTGCCCGCCTCGATCATGTTTACGGGTTGCATGTAGATATCGCCGTTGGGGATTGGCGGCATATTCTCCATCTTGCGAATGTCGTTGACGGACAGCCACCCCCACTGCCGGCCCCGCGCGTAGGCTTCGGCGCGGGATTTTGCGTCGCCCCGGAGGAGTCCGTCCAGCTTGAACTCCAGATAATATCCCTGCTTGCGCTCTCTCGGAGTCAGCAGCCAGCAGTTTGCGTTTTCCTCGTACCGTTTAAACCACGGCAGCATCGTATACATCACAAATTCGAGCGATTGATGTTCGATGTTGTTGTTGGTCGCCCGGTCAAGGTTCTGGATGAGATGCAGCGGTACCCGGTAACACCGGGCAACGTCTTCAATGCCGAATTTTTTGCTGTCCAGCAACTCGGCGTCCACCGGTTTGATGGTCAGGCCGTTGAATTTTAACCCGCCCTCAAGGATCATCGGCCGACCGGCATTGAGCAACCCCGAGTAGTTCTTTTTTAATTCCTCCTTGAGCCGGCTGAACGCCGTATCGGTCAATTCGCTCGGCGACTCGAACACGCCAGATGAATGTGCGCCGTTTTTGTAGAAGTTTATGCCAAATTTCTCATAACTGAGCCCCAAAACAATGGAATTTGCCATGTATTCAAGCGGAGAAATGCCGATTATTCCGTCAAAACTCAGCCCCGGAACATGAAAAACTTCATCCCTGGTATAAATGGTTTCTTTTCCGTTGTCCCGGTAGGTATAGACCAAAACGCCGTTTTTTCGCTCAATCGTGACTTTTGCCCAATCCAGAGGATAAAGCCCGACAAAATCCCCGAATGCGTTTTTCAGTCGCACCGAAACGCTGTTCCCGCCGGTATTCATGTGCGCCATGCAGGTTTCCTTGTAGCCGAATGCACTCATTTCCTCGTTGGGCTGGTTGTGCAGAATGTCGTAAACCGGCAAGTCTGTTGATGTGTCCCGCGTGCCGTCCTTGCGTTTGCGGTAAAGCATGATCGGCGTGCTGGCAAAGGTTTCACCCAGCACCCTTACGCAAGCATAAACCGCCGAATATTTCATGGCCGTATCGCGGTCAGAGCCTAAAAACCCCGGCCCGGAACCTTCTTCGACCTCATCGCCAGCCATGAATTTGNNTTCCTCGACTTCATCGCCGGCCATGAATTTGCGGATGTAGTCCTGCAAAGAGGCTTTTATTCGTCTTGTTACATTCACTCAATCACCACCTCAATCCATCAGCGACCGCATGCCGCGCTTTTCGTAAACCGACGTGTTATCTTCATGCAAAGTCGCCCGCGCCAGCGCGTTAATCATGGCCACAATCCCGTCAATGCGCTCTGTTGATTTGTCTTTAACCGGCCGGATATTCTCATTTTCATCCGTTTTTACGGCCATGTTGCCAAACATCCACCGCAGGACCGGATTTCCGCCGTGCTCCAGCTCTTTACCGACGAGCAGTTTTTGCAGCTCTTTCATGGCTGGCGACATGGTTTTGAATCCCTGCCGGACCTCAACCATCGTTAAGCCGTCATCGGTCAGGTCCAACGCTATTTGCGAGGCGTTCCACGGGTCGAATCCCACCTCTTGGATGTCGTAACGGTCCCGCGCCCGCTTGATTTCCTCGCGGATGAAACCGTAATCGATGACATTGCCCGGAGTGGTCTTGATAAATCCGTTTTTCACCCAGCCAATATAAGGCACTTTGTCGCGCTCGGATCGCTCTTTGACGTTATCCTCAGGTATCCATAGCGTCGGCAGCACGGCCCATTTTGTTCGGTCGCCGTATGGCGGGAATATCAGCACGAACGCAGTCAGGTCTGTTTTGCTGGACAAGTCCAGTCCGCCGTAACACGGCCCCTCAAGTTTGTCGGGGAGTATCATGCCCGACGAGGACGCATCCCAAACCTCTGTTCCCAGCCACTTGGCCGCGCCGTACTTGGTCCACTCGTTGAGTCTCAGCCAGCGGAACAGTCTTTCCTCGCTATCGTTGCCTTTGGCCGACGTATACATTTCCTGCACTTTGTCCATACCGAAGGTAACGCCAATCGACGGATTGACCTTCTGCCAAATCTGCGAATCATTCCAGCCGGTTTTGCCGTCATATGGTTCCCAGCTTCGCCCGGTGTAAATTCTGTTTTCGTCCGGGTCGATGCCGTACATGGACACGTACCAGGTCGGGTCCACTTTCAGCCCCGTCAGAATGTCGGCCGCTTTTTTATGGATTTCCCAGCCGATTGAATTGCGGCTCGGGTCGTCGCCGGCAGTGGTGATAACAAAAAACAGCGGTT
>DCTI01000184.1:0-199 GCA_002329525.1 Negativicutes bacterium UBA1444 | reverse complement strand
GTTCAGCCCGTGTTTTGAGTATGCCTCGGCTGAACATACCTGGTAGAAACTTCGCGTCGGCATATAGACCAATCGCTTCATCGATAAAACAGGCTTGATCCGCTTTTTCAGCGCCGGGCATTGTTCGACCATATCCACAGCAACATCAAACACTATCGACGCCTGCGCCCGGTCTGACGCGCACCCGTATACCTCTGCA
>DCTI01000133.1 GCA_002329525.1 Negativicutes bacterium UBA1444 | reverse complement strand
TTAACCTCCGCTTATCTCATGCCCTGCCGCTTCAGGCCTGTAGCAAGTGAGCGGGCAGCGCGGCAACCATGCAGAAGCCTTGGGATTGCGTCGTGTCAGCCGTTGCCGCCGCGACGAAGCCCGACCGGTGAAATCACNNGGCCCAGGCGAAGGATGGAGCCTTTGGGCCCGGCCGGGAAGGCGAGTCGCCAGGCTTACGGATGCCGGCGCAACCCCAAGGCGCCGGAATGATTGCGCAGCTGCCCGCGAAAAATTGACCCTTTTCACGCATACTTAAATCGGGAGGGATACTCGTGCAGAAACAACAGCAGCGCTCCTTCAGTTGGCTCCTCCTGACCGCCTTTATCGTCTGCCTCTTGCTCCCCGTGCCGGCCTGGGCCGCCCCCGCCAAAAACGTCATCCTGCTGATGACCGATGGCACCTCCTCGACCCACCTCACCCTGGCCCGCTGGTACAAAGGCGCACCGCTGGCCCTGGACGACATCCTCGTCGGCGGGCTTCGCACCTACAGCGCCGAATCGATCATCACCGACTCCGCCCCAGCCGCGACGGCCTTCGCGACCGGGCACAAAACCAACACCAAGTTTCTGGGCATCCTGCCGGAAAAGGTGACCATGCCCGGCGTGCCGGCCATCGCGCCAGCCGATCAGTTCAAACCGGTGGCCACCGTGCTGGAAGGCGCCCGCTTGCTCGGCAAATCCGTCGGCCTGGTCGCCACCAGCCAGATCCAGCATGCCAGCCCGGCCGGATTTTCGTCCCACACGCCGTTCCGTGACCGCTACACGCTGATCGCCGAACAGCAGGTCAACGGCAACATCGACGTCGTGTTCGGCGGCGGTCTGCAGTACCTGCTGCCCAAAGAACTCGGCGGCGTCCGCACCGACGGCAAAAACCTGGCGGAAACGCTGAAGGCCAGCGGCGTTCCCCTGCTCCGGAACCGCGACGAACTGCTCGCCTTCAACGGGCGGCGGGCCTGGGGCCTGTTCGCCCCGGATGCGCTGGCCTATGATTTCGACCGCAAAGACTTCGCCCCAGCCGAACCCTCGTTGGCGGAAATGACCCGTGCCGCCATCGGCGCCCTGTCGAAAAATGAAAAAGGCTTCTTCCTGTTCGTAGAAGCCAGCAAAGTGGACTGGGCCGCCCATGACAACGATCCGACCGGCGTGGTCAGCGACCTGCTGGCCTACGATGAAGCCGTCCGGGCCGCCCTCGAGTTTGCCCGGCGCGACGGCCAGACCCTGGTCATGGCCTTTGCCGACCACGGCACCGGCGGGATGGCCATCGGCCGCAAGGACGTCTACAAAATCTACGACAAACTTCCGTTCGAGCAGGTTCTCGGGCCCCTGAAGCAGGTCGTCTATACCGGCGAGGGCATGGGCCGCCTGATCGGCGAGAATCGCTCGGAATTCAACATTCGGGTCCAGATGATGCAAAATTTCGCCGTCAACGACCTGACCGACGAGGAGGTCGCCGCCATCCAGAAGGCGAAACTCAAGCGCGGCCTGTCCACGGTGATCGGTCCCATGCTCAGCAAGCGCGCCGGCATCGGCTGGATCTACACCGGCCATACCGGCGAGGACCTGTTCCTGTACGCCTACGGCCCCAACAAGCCGGCCGGGCTGATCCAGAACACGGATATTGCCAAAATCACGGCGCAAAGTCTGGGCTTCGACCTGGCGGAAAGCAGCCGCAAGCTGTTCGTGGAAGCCGGAGCCGCCTTTGCGACACTGGGCGCTTCTGCCCGGATCGATGCCGGCGATCCCGACTCGCCCGTCCTGATCGTGGAAAAAGGCTTGCGCCGGGCCACGCTGCCGATCAACGGCAGCCAGCTGCAAACCGGCAAGTCCGTCCATGCGCTGCCGGGGGTAGTCGTGCAGGTCCCCAAGACCGGCCAGGTGTTTGTACCGCAAAAAGCGGTGGACATCCTGAAAGAGGCGGGTTGGTAAACTCCTTCGTTAGCGGAAGTTGTGAAGCCGGATCGGCTAATAGCGCCGATCCGGCTTCTTTTTTGAAACATTGCCCAACTGCACAAAACAGCGTAAAATGAGAGCATCATGCAAATACGAGCAACACTGATTCTGTTAACCGCCGCCGCCATCTGGGGGCTGGCCTTTGTCGCCCAGCGGGTCGGGATGGATCATCTGGGCCCCTTTACCTTCAACGGCATCCGGTTCGCCCTGGGCGGACTGTCGCTGTTGCCGCTGATCTGGTTTTTCCGCCGACAACCGCCGGTCGCGCCGCCAGCCGGTCGCCTGCCCGTGCTGCCCACCGGCGTGATCGCCGGCCTGATCCTGTTTACCGCCGCTTCCCTGCAACAGGTCGGCATCCTGGACACCACCGCCGGCAAGGCGGCGTTCATTACCTGTCTGTACATTGTGCTGGTGCCGCTGGCCGGCCTGCTCATGAAACGCCGGATTTCCCGGTCGGTCTGGCTGGGCTGCGGCCTGTCCCTGGCCGGACTGTATCTGTTGTGCATCCGGGAGGATTTCACCATCGGCCAGGGCGACCTGCTGGAACTCATCGGCGCCCTGTTCTGGACCGTGCACATCCTGTATATCGACCAGGTTTCACGCCGGGTGGACACCCTGAAACTGGCGGCGATCCAGTTTGCGACCTGCTCGGCGCTCAGCGCCGTCGTCGCGGTAGCGACGGAGACCGCCGCTTCCGCCGAAGCGGTTTTGGCGGCCGCCGTGCCGCTGCTGTACGGCGGCTTCGGTTCCGTCGGCGTAGCCTATACGCTGCAGATCATCGGCCAGAAAAACGCCTCGCCGGCCCATGCCGCCCTGGTGCTCAGCCTGGAAACCGTCTTCGCCGCCGTCGGCGGCTTCCTGATTCTGAACGAGATTCTGGGCAGCCGGGAACTGGCCGGCTGCGCCCTCATGCTCGCCGGCATGCTGCTGTCGCAATACAAAAACCTACGCTACTGACGAAGGCCGCCGAAACCCGTCCGACAACCACCACAGGCCGAGGGCGAACAGCCACAGCGCCGCCGCCTGGTACATCGACGCCGCCCCCCGCAGTTCCGCCAGCAGGTAGCCCAGAAACGGCCCCAGGGCCGCCCCGATATCGGTGGCCATGACATACAGCGTCATCACCGTCGTCCGGGCCCGGCTTTGCGCCGCGTCGGCCGCCGCCGCATCGCCGATCGTCGTCAGGGCGGTCGCCGTGACCTGCATCCCCAGCACCGCGGCCAGCCACAGACCGAAGGGAAGCTGCAGCGACACCGCTCCCAACAGAACGGCCGCCGCCATCAGCAACGCCCCCAGAATTTTGCGCCGTCCCCGCGGCCCGTCGGAAAGCCGCCCGAACCAGGGTGCCAGCCAAGGTTCCCAGGCCCAGCGCAACGCCTGCAGTCCTCCCGACAGGGAAGCCGCCCCGACCGCGCCAAAGCCGAGCGCCACCGCCGGGCCCCAGTTGGAACGGATCAAATGGCTCAGACTGGACGCCACCACGCCCTGATAGGCGGCGGCGATCAGCAGGCCGCTGCCCAGAGCCCGGACAATCGCCGGGGTATTGACTTGTCGGAGCCGCTGCCGCAGCGGCTCCGTTTCTTTCGGCGCGACGCAGACCGTCGGCGCGTACCGGAACACCAGCGGCAGCGTGGCGAAAACGATGGCGCCAAAGCCGAAGGCGGCGGCCGGCATGCCCCACAGGTCGGCAATGACGCCGCCGGTCAGCATCCCGACCAGACTGCCCAGGCGAAACAGGCCGTTGTAGCGGCCGAACACCGCACCGCTGCACGCCTCGTCGGTACAGTCGAGAATCATCAGATACGCGCCCATACGCAACAGCGTCCAGGCGACTCCCCAGAGGCACCGCAACAGCAGCCACCCGGCAAATCCATCCGCCAGACCATAGCCGACCGTCAACAGACCGGTCAGAACGACTGCCGCCAGTACGCCGGTCCGCACGCCGATCCGGGCATAGGCCCAGCCGATCGCCGGGGTCAGCGGCAGCCGGATGAACCGGTTGATGGACAACAGGATTCCCACTTCCCACAGGGAATCCAACCCCGCCTGCTCCCAGTGGGTCGGCAGGGCGATATACAACATGGAGTCGCCGGTCAGGCAGGCGGCAGTGATCAGCGCAATCGCCACCACGGCCTGCGGCGAATTTTGTTTGATGGATTTCACCGTTACTCTCCCGTTTCTTCCTTGCTCAGCTTTTCGTACCGGGGCAATATCCGTTCCAGCGCCACCCGGCCGACGCCCAGCACCGGCACGGCCAGAATCATTCCCAACGCGCCGAACAGACTGCCGAACAGCAACAGCCCGACCATGATGATCGCCGGGTGGATCCGAATCGCCTTGCCGATCAGATTCGGATAGACGATCGCGTTGCTGAGCTTGAACATGATGAAATAAAACACCGCCACCTGGATCGCCGCCTGGGTGGAAATTGTCGCGGCGAACAGCACGGCGAATACGGAGACCGACAGCGGCCCGATGACCGGAATCAGTTCGCCGACGGCGGACAGCGCCGCGAAGATCGGCGCGAACGGCAGGCCGGTCACGAAAAAGAACAGGAACACGCTGACGCCCGAAACCAGGCAGACCGCCACCTGCCCCTTGATGTACCCGCCCAGCACTTCGGCCACGGCATCGAAGAACTCCAGCAGACCAGCCCGCTCCGCCGGCGGCACGAAAGCCACCGCCAATTCCTTGAGGGGACGGCCGTCCCGCAATAGGTAAAAGGTGATAAACGGAATCCCGATCAGTTCGACAATGCTCGACAACGCTTGAATCGCCGGCATCAACGAGCTTTGCACCGCATTGATCACGAAATCCCGGGCGTTGTCCATCAGCCGGTTGGCGTAGTCCAGCAGCTCCGGCGGCAAGTTTAGGGAAATGATCCAGAGAGTTATTTTTTCGNNTTTCGGGATTGACTAAGTCCGGCACATTGGCGGCAAACTGTTTCAAGCCCGGCAGCAATTGGTCCAGAATCCAGGTGACGAAAAGGCTGGCGACACCGACGAATAAAAGCAGGGCAAGGAAAGCGGCCAGTCCCGCCGAAAAACGCCGGGCCAACCGGAGTTTCACCGGTCGGAGCAGCAGGGCCAGCAACAGGGAAATAAACAAAATCAGGCCGATATCGGTGGCAAACCGGAACAACAAAATGACCAGCCCCGCCAGTCCCAAAATATAGCCGGTTCGCCACTGCACTTTCATCAGCCGGTTCGCTTCCTTTCTGTGCGGATTCGCCTATACTTTATTCCATTCCCGGCGCCGCTTCTCCTCTTTCCCCGGCAATTTCCCCATAACTGCCCATTTCTTCGCAATAGAAAAGACCTGCGGCATCGCACCGCAGGTCTTTTGACAGTTCCGGCCGTACTGCCGGTTTATTTCGCGTCCATGATCTTCTGATATTCGCCTTTGATCTTTTCCATGTTTTTGGCGAGCTTGTCCCAGTTGGCCTTCAGATCGCCCTTGTTCATGAAGGTCTTGAGGGCCGGCGCGCCTTTGGGCGGATTCACGTCGTCGCGGACGGAGTGCATCCAG
>DCTI01000096.1 GCA_002329525.1 Negativicutes bacterium UBA1444 | reverse complement strand
TCACGCGCCGCCCGAAAATCGAATACAAGGACCAGCCGAGGCAGGCAACCAAGAACAGGACATCGCCCCAATTGAAGGAAAGGCCGGCCAATCGCGCCCATGATCCGCCGCTGGCGATCACGACGACGCCGATGGACGAAATCGCCACTCCCGTCCACTGCCGCCTGTTCAGCCGCTCGTTCAGTATGACCGCGGCCAACGCCCCGGTGATGGCCGGACCAAACGCGGTGATCACCACGCAGTTGATGGCGGTCGAGTACATCAATCCCGTGAACTGGACGCCATTGTTCAAGACGGTACCGAACAACCCCATCAAAATCAGCGTGGGCAGTTGGCGCAACGCGGGCAGACAGCGGCGGCCTTCCCGATACCAGGAAATCAGCAGCAGCAGGCAGCTGAATACAGCGAACCGCAACATGGTGACCACGAAGGGCGAAATCTCGGTCAATACTTTTTTGACCGCCACGGCGTTGCCGCCCCAGAGCAGCGCCGTGAATGTCAGCAGGATGATAATCCTGGTCGGATTGTTATTGCTTATTTTCTCCATGTGACTCCATTTCCTGATCCGAAAGCCCGGCATCCTTTCCCGGTGACAGCTTCTGTTGCTTTTCCGCGGCTATCCGTTGAATTCAAAGGAATTCGCTACGTTGGCAAGGCAAAATCTTTCACCGGGACGCAGTGCCCGACAGTCAATTTGCTGCAGTTGTCCGTCATTTTGCAGGAATGTCCCATTCGTTGAATGATTTTGCAGAATGTATTCCTGGGTTGACGGATCAAAGGTGATACTCGCATGTTTTCTGCTGACCATTTCCGCTTGCTCGGACAATAACAGATTACAGGCGCCCGGGTCGCGCCCGCATGGTGTTGTGTTTTTCCTCTTAACGTTATTCTGGCTTTGCGAAGCTTTTCCTCTTCTGAGTTTCGGTAATTTTTCCACTTTATCGTCGCCATGTTCATAATGATTACCAGCATAGTCCATGATGGAACGCTTAAATGGCATTCAAGAGGTCGCCGGTTCGATCCTGACTACCTCACAGTAAAATTCTGGGGGGGTGGCGAAATCGCCAAACCCAGGATCATAGACAAACCCCACTTCAAGTCGTTGTGGCAAGAAGCGGGGTTTGTCTATGATCTGGTCCCGGCACCGGGGTGATGGCGGGATGAAGTACGAAAACGCGGACGCGTAGCTATTGCAGCAAGTCAGGATGGCTGGCAAGCTCCTGGGCGGACAACAGGGAACCGCATTCCGTCATGATATAGGTGTAGGACGCAATCTCCGGGTGAGTGTGGGCGATTCTCGCCAGAGCCCGCCGGCAAGCAGGCGCGTCGGCGACGATGCGTTGCAGCGTCAACTGCCACTCTTCATGCAAGGCTTTTCTGGCGGGAAATCGCATGGTTTTCAGTGCCTTGTAGACAAACAGCCTGGTGGTAATATACTTCGGCGTCTCGACCGAATGGAGAAGAAAAGATGCGCTATCCATGACTTCGTAAAGATGAACCNNGTTAAGCCGACATAATAGGGACCGTTTTCGTTAATGTACAGTGGTGCGGATAGGTGCGAATTTTCGGCGGCGAAGTTCGTAAAGACCGAAAGCAGTTCTAGGAGTGTCACGATTCAGGCGACCTTTCCATAGTGTGATAGTAGATCGCTTTTATTATACCCCATTGGCAGCCGCGTGAACGCCCTCGACATAATTTTTCCGGCAGGTGCCGGCATGAAAAAAACGCCACCGTTCGAGTGGCGTGAAGATCAAGGCGACAGATGCGGCGACCAGTCCGCTAACAGCAGTGGCCAGGCTCCATACTTTTGATTCGCGGGACTGGTGGACAGGCAGCCGATGACTTCGACGACCGGCAGCGCGAACTCCTTCTCGAACAGGCGACGGGCAGTGGAACCGTTCAGGATGATTCGCCGGATCGTGGGCCGTTGCGACAGAAAAGCCGGAATGTCATTGTAGACCTGATTTTTGATCTTATTGTCGGATGCACCCACAATTTCGCAGGATTCCACTACATCCCACAGCACGATGCCCTGGGCTGCCAGCAGTTTTTTCTTGTCGACGTACTCGCCGCCCGTGAGGTCGTCTACGCCGTACACCGCCGACAAGAGGCGCCAGAACCGGTTCGCCGGATTGCCGTAATACTCCTGGCGCTGGCGTGACATGGGGCTGGGAAAGGTGCCGAGAATCAGCAGGCGAGGTTGCGGCGATCCCACCGGAGCAAGACCGGACAAACGAGCGGATGCTTTCATCACGACAGCAGGGTTTGGTCGTGGCAGGCAAAAGCGGCGGGCAGCAGCCCGTCCGTGTCGCTGAGCAGCGAGACCAGGCGGAAGGCGTTCGCGTCGGTTTGGCGTAGCGAGTGCAGGGCGGCCCGGCAGGCCGGCACATCCGGAATGATCTTGTTAAACGTCAGCTGGTAGAGCTCGCCGGAGCCAGTCAGGTGGTCAAGGTCCAGCGCCTNNTCAAAAACTCGTCGGTGTCGGCGAAGGCGAAGCAAAAGAACTTCGGCGGCCCGTCCGACTCGTCCATGGCGAACAGGAACGGCCCTTCCCCACCGTAGAACTGGAGTTCGGCGACTTGCGTGCAGTGGCTCTGACTGAGACGGGTCATGCG
>DCTI01000205.1:3632-3835 GCA_002329525.1 Negativicutes bacterium UBA1444 | reverse complement strand
ATACGTTCCCTGCTCCCCCGCCACGAAATTCTGCATCAGGAAATCGGGAAATCCCTGCGTCTTGACCCCGTAGCGGTCGTGCATATAGCCGACAATCGCCGCGTCAAAGCAGGTAAACACGCTACGCTCAATTAATCCATAACTTTGCAGGATTCCCATGGCCAAATCCACGGTTTCAGGCGTTTTTTCCTTGATTTCGACAT
>DCTI01000205.1:0-3620 GCA_002329525.1 Negativicutes bacterium UBA1444 | reverse complement strand
TCCTGTAGCGTCGGAATTCTTTGCCCGGCAAATTCCGCGTCGAACCACTTGCCGGCATCCAGCTTCTTGATTTCGTCCAGTGTAAAATCGTGGACAAAACCGGCGCCATCGGTCGTCCGGTCCAGCGTGTTGTCATGAATCACCACTACCTGCTTGTCCCGGGTAAGATTCAGATCGATCTCCAGCATATCCACCTTTTGCTCCAGCGCCTTCTGGAAGGACAGCAGGGTGTTTTCCGNNATTCACCTCGTATCTGTTTCATACAAAGGACCAGCCTGCCAGTCCAGGGCAAGGCTGGTCCCGCGAGTGTGCTTTTTACCGCGTTCTTATCGGCAATCGGTACTATTGCGCCAAAATTCGCTTGGCTTCTTTGGAGAGATTGTCGATGACGGCTTTGGGATCCTTGTTATCGTGCATGACGGCCTGCAAAGCCTTTTTCAGCTCCGCCTTGAGTTCGGACCAGTGCAGGTGCTGCTCGGTATCCACCGCATAGTTCAGCTGGTCGAAAGCGACTTTGAACTGGGGATTCTTTTTCCAGAGCGCCTGAATTTCCGGGCTGTCAATCATCTGTTTGGTGAATGGCATATAACCTGACTTCAGGCAGAACTCCGCGCCGCCCTGGGGATCGGTCAGCATCCATTTCAGGAAGTCCCAGGCCGCATCCTTGTTCTTGCCTTTGGCCATCATGGCGACGTTCGCTCCGCCGGTCGGCATCGCCCGCAGTTTGTTCATCGGCAGGAAGGCGGCGCCGACTTCGAATTTGCCGGCCGTATTTTTCATGACGGTACCCATCAGCGAGGTCGATTCCATGAACATCGCGGCTTCCCCATTAATAAACGCCTGACGCGAAATTGTCGGGCCGTCCTGGGCCGGCGCCACTTTGAACACGCCGGAATTCTTCAGGTCCACCCAGAAATTGAGCACGGCGAGGCCGGTGCCGTTATCCGCAAACCCGACGTCCGTCCGTTTCTCATTGATGGTCCGGCCGCCGCTCTGCGCCACCATCGCCTTGAAATACCAGGTTTCGATCGGCCAGGTCAGCCCGTAGCGGACGGTTTTGGCGCCGTCCTTCTTCGTCAGCTTCTCGGCGAACTCTTTGAGTTGCGCCCAATTTTCCGGCCCTTTGTCCGGATTCAGGCCGACTTCCTTGAATGCGGTTTTGTTGTAATACAGGATCGGTGTCGACCGATTGAAGGGAACCGACACCAGTTTCCCGTCGTTGTTGTATTCCGAGTAGCCCATCAGGCCTTTGACGAACATATCCTTGCTCAAGTTGGCCTTGGCCAGATAGGGCGACAGGTCAACCAACGCATTGGCGGCCGCGAAGCGCTCGACGAACGCCCGTTCAATCATGGCGATTTCCGGCGTCGTGCCGGCGGCGATCGATTGCTGCAGTTTGGCGGCGGCGTCTTCATAACCGCCCTGGAAGGTTTCGATGACCTGCACCTTGTTTTGGCTGGCATTGTAGCGTTCCACCATGGCTTTGACCAGTTCGCCGTTGTTGCCGGCCATGGAATGCCAGTAATGGACCACTATTTTTCCGTCTTTCTGAGCTGGCGCGGCAGCCTGTTTGCTTCCCCCGCAGCCGGCCAGCGCCAACGATGCTGCCAGTACGAGAATGAACGCGAGAATGATCCCTTTTTTCATGATTACCCTCCCTTAAATATTGATTCCTTATTTAATGCCGGAATAGATAAAGGCCTTCACGATTTCCTTGCTGGCGAAAAGATAGATGAACAGAATCGGCAGCACCAGAATTACGTTTCCGGCCATGATCACCTGCCAGTTCACGATCCCTTCCGTCGCCTTGAGCATGGCAATTCCGACAGTCAACGGCCGCACTTCGATGGTGTCCGTCATGACCAACGGCCAGAAGTAGCTGTTCCAGTGACTGATGAAACTGAACAGGGCCACCGTGACCAAGGCGGGTTTGGACATCGGCACCATGATGCGGAACAGGATCTGCAGCTCACTGGCGTTGTCCAGCCGGGCCGCTTCGATGATTTCTTCCGGCACCTGCATGAAATACTGTCGCAGCAGGAAAATCCCGAAGGCATTCGCCGCAAACGGCAAAATCTGCGGCCACAGAGTCTGAATCAGGTCCCAGTCCGCCATCATCAGATAGGTCGGAATAAACACGATCTGTTGCGGCAGCATGAAGGCAAGCAGGACGATGGCGAAGCAGAAGTTCTTNNCCATACGCCGCCGGAACCATGATCACAAATTGGATCAAAATGATGGCGGCCGTGACGATCACCGAATTCTGCGCATAGGTCATAAAGGGGCCGGAGTTCCAGGCCTGGATGAAATTGTCCAGCATGAACGATTCGGCGAATAGTTTGGGCGGCATCTGGATGGTTTCCTGGTAGGTCTTGAAAGCGGTGGTGATCATCCAGAAAAATGGAAAGACAAACGAGACGATCACGATCGATTTCAACGAATAGTCCAGTATCTTCGCGGTCTTGCTGTTCACGAATGTTCCCCCAGTCGCTTATTGGTAATGTACTTTCTTGGAAAGCACCTTGAAATAAATCACCGTGATAATGGAAATGAAGCCGAGCAATACCACGCCCACAGCCGAGGCGTAGCCGATCTTCATGTTGACGAAAGCATATTCGTAAATGTAATAAACGAACATGTTGGTCGCATTGTTTGGCCCGCCGCCGGTCATGATCCGGATGGTGTCAAACACCTTGAAGGAAGCGATGGTCATGACGATCAGCAGGAAAAACAGCTGCGGCGAAATCATCGGCAGCGTGATTTTGAAAAACACCTGGGTCTTGCTGGCGTTATCCAGCTCACACGCCTCGTAGATGCTGGGTGGAATGCTCTGCAGCGAGGCCAGAATCACCAGGGTGTAATAGCCCAGCCCCTTCCACACGGATACGAGGATGATCGACAGCATGGCGGTGTCGGAACTCTGCAGCCACCGCAGGGGAGGAATGCCCAGCCAGCCAAGGATGTAGTTGAGCAGGCCGATTTCCGGGTCCATGATCCACATCCACACCATCGAAATGGAGACCAGCGAAATGATATGCGGGGTGAAGATCGCCGCCTGGCCGAAAATATTGAACTTCGTGTTCTTGTTGAACCAGATGGCCAGCAGCAACGACAGCACGAGGGTGACCGCCACCACGAAAAACGTGTACACAAAAGTATTCCAGGCCACCGTGTAAAATTCTTCCCGGGCGAACATAGTGGCGTAGTTTGTCAGGCCGATAAACTTTTTGACCGGGTTGATGATATTCCAGTTGGTAAAACTCAGATATACCAAATAACCCATCGGATACACGACAAACGCAAACAGAGCGAGCATAGCCGGAGCAATGAGCAGATATGGGTAGGCCTTCGAGTTTCTGATCATTTTTTACAGCTCCCTCAGGTGTTCGATGTACTCGGGGAATCTCGCCTGATCATCCCGAATCCTTTGCTCGCCCCGATCAAATAAGTAGAGGTCCTTCCGATCCACACCGATGTAAACGTCATTATCCACCAGAAATTCGCCGGTAATGCTCTTGACCATCAACGGTCCGTACTTTGTCCGGACCTGGTAAATGGTTTCCGAACCCAGCATCTCCCGGGTAATCACTTTGCCCGTGGCCGTGAAGTCTCCCGCTGTT
>DCTI01000161.1 GCA_002329525.1 Negativicutes bacterium UBA1444 | reverse complement strand
GCCCTGGTATGACCGCCATAGCCAAGAGTACCATCAAAGCCCTGCTCTCCCGGCTGAATATTCAACACCTCCAATATTTCCTCCACCATAATAGGTATATGCATTCCTGCCGGGGTATTGCCCTTGGAGATAACACGGGACACTGCCTCACCGTATTTTTCTGGATTCAGCTCCTTGTATTGCTCGCTAAATTTCCGAGGATATTTTCCCTTGTACCGCACCCGCCTTTTATGCACCTGAGGCTCCTGTTCCTGTAATCTCTGCTCTGCCATTCTTATCACCCTATTCTCAAAAATTTCAAATTTCCATCCTTAATTCCAAAACAGAAAAAACCTCCGAGATATTCCTCTCCGAGGCTATTTACCTTTACCATATAAATTACCACACTAATAAAAATATCCTGCAGCGAGGAAATATTGTAATGCTGCACCGTCATCAGCCACCTTATTCAGAGGCAGGCCTGGCGCCTTCATGAAAAACATCGCTACACTGCAGGATATTCTAAACAAAATTTACATAATCTTCTTCAAATCGTCGGTAGCAGAATTTACCTTGCCAAGATTATCCGTAATCTGTCTAGTGCTCTGAGCCTGCTGCTGGCCAATAGCTTCAATAGTGCTAACAGACTGGGCAATATCATTTACAGCCTTGTTCATATCAGTCAAGGTCTTTTTGATACTTTCTGTAGCTGCTCTGGACTGCTCTGCCAGCTTGCGAACCTCCTCTGCTACGACAGCAAAGCCTCTGCCCTGCTCGCCAGCTCGCGCCGCTTCGATCGCCGCATTCAGCGCCAGTAGGTTCGTCTGTCCGGCGATATTGGAAATCAGTCCGACGATTTCCTCAATCTGGCGCGACCCGCTTTCCAGATCGCCTGCCGCCGCATGCGCCTTGCGGGCACCTTCGCCGACACTGCCCATCTGCGCCACGGCCCGGTCCACCGCCTGTTGACCGCCGTTGGTCGCCAACACCGCTTTTTCCGCCATCGTGGCCATTTCGCGGGCGGTCAGGGCAACTTCTTCGATCGTAGCCGAAATCTGCTGGACGATAGCCGCCGTTTCATTGACCGCCGCCACTTGGTCCTCGCTGCCTTTGGCCATTTCCGTGATGGATCCGGCGACCTGATTGGCCGCATCCGCCGACTGGTGAGCCCCCGCAGTCAGCTCCTCACTGGAGGCAGCCAACTGGTGAGATTGGTTCTGGACCTGTTGCACCAGACTGCGTAGGTTCTGATTCATCAGAATGATATTGTCCCAAAGCTGTCCAATCTCGCTTTGGTCGTTGCCATCCTTGCGGATTTCCTGCAAATTGCCGCCGGCAATCTCCCGGGCAACCGCAGAAATTTTTACAATCGGCCGCACAAACGATCCGCTGGCCCAAAATGTAACGAGCAACGCCACTACCAGGCACGCTAAGGCCAAGCCGATCAAAATTTTCGACAATGCCGCGGTTTCACTGGTGGCATCCGCCTGGCTGGTAGTCAGCAGCAACACCCAGCGTTGCCCGCCCGGCAGCGGAATGACATTCAGCGAGCCAACCTGCTCCGCTCCGTTGGTGGCCTTATACGGAAAACGCAGTCGTTCGCCTGTTTCCGTCACTTTTTTGAAGCCGTTGAGTAACTGAGGATCCAATGCCGTATTCGGTGGCAATTTCTTTTTGACTTCCTCGTCAATGGCTCCGGTTCTCAGGTTCATTTTCCCGTTCAGGTCGGGGCGGGTCGGATGGACCAGATAAACGCCGTTGTCATCCAGCAGGGCGCCGTACCCTTTTTCCTTGAATTTAATAATTTTGATTACCGGCAACAGTTTTTCGGCGGAATAGGTCCCGAACACGACCCCGGTCATTTCACCGGTTCCGGGCTTGATAACCGGCACGATCATGACGACCGACTGCTTGCCCGTCGTCCGGGATATCAAAGGATCGGAAATATAGGGCTTTTTGGTCTCGACGACTTTCTTGAAATATTCCCGGTCGGCATATTGTCCGGTCGTGCCTTCATCACTGACGGACGCGCCATCCATCGCCGCATAGAAGACATGATCGAACCGGCCGCTCCGCTGGAACAGGCTGGTCAAGGCCGGTTGAAGCTGAGCCCGGTCGCCGCTTTGCACCCGGGCGGTATTCGCCAGTTCTTCCAGTTGCACCATACCGGTCTGCATTTCGCCCTGAATCCGGGTGATCGCGGTTTCCGCGACGGCCCGTTCGGTTTGATCCAGACTTTCACCCAGATATTTTTCCGAAAAATAATACCCGCCGCCGGAAACCACAGCCAGCGCCGTGATCACCAATAAAGCGATCAACCCCATGAGCCGGAAGCGAATACTCTGGAACCACGACATCCTGCCTACCTCCCATACAGTCCTTATGCCGGTTGTCAATCAGGACTTGTCTATACGTTAATTATATTTTTCGACAATTTCACTTATTTTCCTGCTAATTCACAACTGCCTTTACAACTCCCCTGCCAACATTTCAGGCTGTAGATCAGACTTCTAGCTGGCTCGATAATTTTTTCCGTTCCATTCGACAAATCCTGCAATAATTGATATGATATAGCTTGATGACTTTTTATTTAATCCATTGGGAAACGACAGGAGCTTCGTAAGAATGAACATCAATACTCCCTACTATTTCATCGATGAAACCAAACTATTGCGTAACATGAAGATCATGGAACAGGTCCGTGAGTGCTCGGGCGCCAAATCCCTGCTGGCTCTGAAATGCTTTTCGACCTGGGGCGTATTTGACCTGATGCGTCAATATATGGACGGCACGACCTCCAGCTCGCTGTTCGAGGCGCGTCTGGGCTATGAAAAATTCGGTAAGGAGACCCATGCCTACTGCGTAGGCTATTCACCAGCCGATATCACCGAGATCCTCGGCTATGCCGATAAAATCATCTTCAATTCCACCTCCCAACTGGACGCCCACTTTGAAGCCGTAAAAGCGAAACCGCTGGGCCTGCGGGTCAACCCCGGCTTCAGCTACTCCCACTTCGACCTGGCCGACCCCGTTCGGAAATTTTCCCGGCTGGGGGTTGCCGATCCCGCTGAGTTGCAGCGCTGTTTGCCACGGATCAGCGGCTTGATGTTTCATTTCAACTGCGAAAACGATGATTTCGCCACTTTTTCCGAACATCTCGACGCGCTTGGCGAGCAGTACGCCGAGGCGTTATCCCGGGTGGAATGGATCAGCCTGGGCGGCGGCCTGTATTTCACCAAGCCGGACTATCCGGTGGAAGATTTTTGCGCCAGGTTAAAAGACTTCGCGGACAAATTCGGAGTGCAAATCTACCTGGAGCCGGGCGAAAGCGCCATTACCGGCTGCGCCGAACTGGTCACGACCGTGGTGGACATCGTGCACAATGAAAAAGATGTCGCCATCGTGGACGCCTCGGTGGAGGGCCACATGCTGGATCTGCTGATTTACCGCTTGTCGGCGAAATTCGACGGTCAAGCCGAACGCGGGCCTGAATACATGGTAGCAGGCCGTTCCTGCCTGGCCGGCGATATTTTCGGCACCTACCGTCCTCCCGCCCCGCTCTCCGTCGGCGATGAAGTCCGGTTTGCCGACGCCGCCGGCTATACGATGGTCAAAAAGAACTGGTTCAACGGTCTGCAGATGCCGGCTATCGTCGTGCGCCGCCTGAATGGGGACATCGAAGTGCTGCGGGAATTCGGCTACAAGGATTTTCTGGACAATTTGTCCTGAAAATAAAACAACAGACAGGGGAGGAAAAAAATGCGTAAAAATGTATTGATCGTCGGCGCTGGTGGAGTGGCGCATGTGGTTGCCCACAAATGTGCGATGTACAACGATATCCTGGGGGATATCTGTATCGCGTCGCGCACGCGAAAAAAATGTGAGGCCATCATTGAAAGCGTGATGCGCAAGAAACATCTGAAGGATCCTTCGCGCAAACTCTATTCGCGGCAGGTCAATGCATTGGACGTTCCTGCCCTGGTGGACCTGATCCGGGACACCAAATCCAAAATCGTCATCAACGTGGGCCAGGCCTTTATTAACATGTCGGTCATGGAAGCCTGCCTGGAAACCGGCGCCGTATATATGGATACTGCCATTCACGAAGAGCCGGACAAGGTCTGCGAGAATCCACCCTGGTACGCCAATTACGAATGGAAGCGCAAAGAGCGTTTCAAGGCCAACAATCAGACCGCCATTTTGGGCATCGGCTTTGATCCGGGCGTGGTCAACGCTTGGTGCGCCCTCGCCAAGAAAGATTATTTCGATACCATCGACACCATCGATATCTTGGATGTCAACGCCGGTAGCCACGGCAAATATTTCGCCACAAACTTCGACACGGAAATCAACTTCCGCGAGTTCAAAAAAGTCTGGACCTGGATCGACCGCAAGTGGGTGCTGCAAAAAGTCCACTCGATCCGGATGGATTATGATTTCCCGGTGGTGGGCAGCCAGCCCGTCTATCTGACCGGCCACGATGAACTGCATTCGCTGTCGAAGAACATGGACGCCAATTCCGTCCGGTTCTGGATGGGCTTTGGCGACCATTATCTAAACGTTTTCCGGGTATTGTCGAATATTGGCCTGACTTCGGAAGTGCCGATCAAACTGTCCGACGGCACCGAAGTCGTGCCCCTTAGAGTATTAAAAGCCCTGTTGCCCGATCCCTCTTCCCTGGCCAAAAACTATACCGGCAAAACCTGCATCGGCAATTATATCCGGGGAACCAAAGACGGCAAGTTCCGGGACATCTTCATCTACAATATCTGTGATCATGCCGAATGCTACCAGGAAGTCGAATCCCAGGCCATCAGCTACACCGCCGGCGTGCCGGCGACAGCCGCCGCCATTTTGGTTGCCCGCGGCGACTGGAATGTGAAACGAATGGTAAACGTGGAAGAACTGGACCCGACTCCCTTCATTGAACTGCTCAACCAGATGGGACTGCCGACGGAAGTGCTGGAATCGCCGAAAGCGTTCCTGCCGCCGGCCATTGAGTCGCTCGAATCCGTCTGAGATTCGCCAAATAAGCGCCCTATCGCAAAACTGTCTTATCTGTGGAGACCGGTTGCCGCCGGTCTCTTTTTTGTCAAATATTTTTACAATATATAGCGCAATTTAATATTTACAAACACAATATATAGTGATATCATAAGCTCACTGGAAAACAATTCTTCACTGAGGAGGGCAGCCACACAACATGATTACAACGATTGTCAAACGGGATGGCCGACAGGTCCCCTTCAACCTCGAAAAAATCGCCAACGCCATCTTCAAGGCTCTGCGGGCGGTGGGCGCCGCCGACGAAAAGCAGGCTCTGGGCCTCGCCACCCAGGTGGTCGAACAAACGGAAGGTTTGGTGCAGACGACCGGATCCGCGCCATCGGTGGAACAGATTCAGGATATCGTTGAGAAAGTGTTGATGAACGCCAGCCTGACCGATGCCGCCAAGGCGTACATCCTATATCGGGCGGAACGGACCCGGGCCCGGGAAATGAACACCCGCCTCATGAAAACCTATGACGAAATCGCCACCAGCGATTCCCGCAACAGCAACCTGAAACGGGACAACGCCAATATCGATGGCGACACTGCCATGGGTTCGATGCTGAAATACGGCTCGGAAGGGGCCAAGATCTACAACG
>DCTI01000193.1:1506-10177 GCA_002329525.1 Negativicutes bacterium UBA1444 | reverse complement strand
TGCGAGCGATGGGGAGGGGACTGCACCTGTTCTTTGTGATGCGTGCTGTTATCTTTCCCGGCCATTTGGTCGGGAATTTTTTGTAGAAGGAATGGGGTTCAGGCTTCTGCTTATGGCAGAAGTCTCTTTTTTTTTCAAAAGGGGGGCGGTAACAACTGCATGACAACGGAGGATCGACCCAAGTAGAAACGAGGAGGCGAAAGGAAAAGNNGGAAAATCAGTCGTCGCAAGGCTGCGACCTGTATGGCGATGGGCTGCGCCTTGCTGCTGCAGACATCGTTGGCGTTCGCGGCGGCAGAAGCGGCGGAGACGGCAGCAACAACCTTGGACCAGGTGGTGGTCACCGCCAACCGTATTCCGTCCAAACTGTCGGAGGCGGCTGCCAATGTCGCTGTGGTGACGCGAGAAGAAATTGAAAAGAAAAACTACTCAACGGTTATCGATGTATTGAAGGATGTCAATGGCGTGGCCATTACTTCGCAAGGTTTCGCCGGCGCGGAACAGCACGCGTTGTTGAACGGCGATCAGCGCGTCGTTATCATGGTGGATGGACGCCGGTTGAATTTCAACAAATTGGCCGGCAACTACGAACGGGCGACTTATGACCTCAATGCGCTGCCCATGCTGGATAATGTGGAACGGATTGAAATTTTGAAGGGCGCCGGTTCGGCGCAATATGGATCGGATGCCGTTGGCGGCGTCATCAACATTATTACCCGGGCCGGCAAGCAAAACCGGACAACCCTGGATATCAACCAGGGATCGTGGGGAACAGGGAACTATAGCCTCACAACTGAAGGCAGCCAAAAGGACTGGAGTTGGTTCGTCGCGGCGGGAAAATCGCATCAGAACTCATTTTCTTATAAAAATTACCGAACCGGCGAAGTGGTCAAAATGCCAAATAGCGCCTTTGATAAAAATAACCTGACGATTCGATTGGACAAAAAAATCAACGCGGATTCCTCCTTGACGTTTAACTTCGAACATGTCGACGACCACAAAGGGCAACCTTGGGGAGCGATTTCCTCATTCTGCCCGGATGATTTTCTGAATTCCTTGTCGAACAACGTAGCCATAACCTACAATTACAAGCAGCGGACGGAGTTGCCGGCCTATGTTCGCGCCTACCAAAATTATTACCATTATGATATGACCAGTTATAGCTATGGGTATAGCAGGTCCATTTATAGCAACCGGGAATACGGGGTGGAATGGAAGGACGGCTGGCGACTGGATAAAAACAATATGTTGGCGGCCGGCCTGGAATGGCGGAATACGGGAATAACGTACCAGATGTATTATTCCGACAAATCCATTACCAATGTGGGCGCCTATGTGGAAGATAAGATGAGTCTGGGCAAACGCTGGACTCTGACACCGGGCGTGCGTTATGACAATCATAGTATGTTCGGCGGCCATGCTACGCCACGCGCTTCATTGAATTACAAGGCGGACGCCGATACGGACATTTATCTCTCCTGGGGACAAGTGTTCAATGCGCCGACGACGGATGACTTGTTTTGGCCGTATTCTTCGATGGGCGGATACTATATTGTTCAAGGAAATCCCAATTTGAAGCCGGAAACCGGCAATACGACCACGATCGGCATCAATAAAAAACTGAATAAAACTACTTCGATGAAGGCCAGTTATTTCTATAGCGACCTCAAGGATGCGATTCGCTGGGACAGCACCATTCTTCCGTCCGGAATCTATTATTCGACGCCGTCCAATGTCGATAGCATGAAAAAGCAAGGCGCGGAGATTTCGCTGGAAACCAAACTGTCACCGGAATGGCGGTTGTCGGCCGGATATTCCTGGCTGAAAATGGAGAGCAAGGCCGGCAGCGCCGCCAATTACGTGGCGGATGTCACCAATCCGCAGCCCAACGGCTACCGTCTGGGCGTCAATTACGCCAAAAAAGCCTGGGATGTGAGCTTGAATCTGACTGGAGCCACCGGGCGCAGTCTGGAGCGGTTTAGCTCCTCCAGTTACTGGGTCTTGGATCTGGCGGTCAACTACAAAATCGACAAGAATGCCAAATTGTATTTCAAATGGAACAATATTACCAACCAGGCCTATGAGGTTTGGGGAAATTCCAGCATCGGCAACTTCCCGATGCCGGCCTCGAACTGGCAGATCGGCCTGAAGTATTCCTTCTGATTATCCTAGTCGAGATATTTGATTTGCAGACAGGGCAGGGAAGGGGACAGCCGGACCCTGCCCTGTATCGAGGAGAGATGAATGTGCGGGTGGCGATGTTGCATTTGGACCTTAGTGGTGGGCCGGAGGAGCGGAACTTGGAGTTGCTGCGGCAGGGCATCCTCCAGGCGGGGGAAGCCGGGGCCGACTGGGTGTTGACGCCGGAGACGGCGGTGCAGGGATACTTTTTCACGCAAAAGGACCGACCGTACCGGATTCCGGTGCAGCCGGCGCCGATGCTGGATCCGATCCGGCGGGCGGCGGCAAAACTGGACATGACGGTGTTTCTGGGTTGCGCGGAATATGATGAAACGGCGGGAAAAAACTATAATAGCTGTCTGGTCATCGATCCGAGCGGCGAAGTGGCCGGTCGCCATCGCAAAGTGCGTTCGCACGGCAGCGGGGCCGAGGGATGGGCCAGCAAAGGCGAGGATTTTTCACCGGTGCCGTGCCGGGATTTGACCGCGGGAATCCTGGTGTGCGCGGACGCCTATTTTGACGAAAATGCTCGCGCGCTCCGGGAAAAACAGGCCCAAGTCATTGTGGTGCCGGCAGCGTGGCCGCCCGGCGGTTGCGGCGGTCCGCCGGAAAATGCCTGGAAGCGCTGTTCGCGGGCGAGCGGTTTGCCGGTGTGGATTTGCAATCAGACCGGCAACACGGAACGGATGGACATGAGCGCAGCCCAAAGCGCGGTTGTGGTTGATGGCGAGATGCGTCTGGCCTACAGCGGCCTCCAGCCGGCAGCGCTGTTGTTTGATTGGAACGTGGCNNTTGATGGCGAGATGTGTTTGGCTTATAGCGGGCTGCAACCGGCGGCGTTGGTGTTTGATTGGAACGTGGCGGCGAACCGTCTGGTGTCCGAAGAGTTTAAGGTCATTCCGGTTTGAGGAAGGTGAGAACGTCGAATGGGAGAAAGTATTGTTATATATACGCTGACAACGGGCGATCCGGTAGTTTGGCGGCCGGCCAACCGGAGCATCGCCGTGGAATTTGCCGGTCCCCGCAAGGTGTTGAGCACGTCGTTGCTAAATGGCGGTTACCTGGAGGATCTGACCGGCGTTTTCAATCACAATTGCGGACCTGACAATGGCAGCATGTGTGAATTGCGCGCTCCAACCTATCTGGAACACATGCGGCTGGTGGCCCGGGATGCCGGCTTTGATCCGGACCGGACGACCGGCATGGGAACGGCGGCGGACATGGCGAATGTGGCGATCGCCGCCCGAAGTTTCCGGGAACTGAACGTGGCGGCGATTGTCACCGGCGGCGTGGAAGGCAACGGCGGCCGCGCCGGCGATCCGGCCACGCATTACCAGCCCGGCGAAAAGACGGCGCAACACAAGCCTGGCACAATCAATATCATGCTCGTTATCGACGCCGACATGCCGCCGGGGACCATGACCAGAGCCCTGGTGACCTGCACGGAGGCAAAGACGGCGGCGTTGCAGGAGCTCATGGCCGGCAGTCTCTATTCCACCGGACTGGCCACCGGTTCGGGCACGGATCAGAGCATTGTCGTGGCGAATCCTGAATCGCCTCTGTATTTCGAAGGCGCCGGTAAGCATAACAAGCTGGGAGAGCTGATCGGCCAGACCGTGAAACAGGCGGTGACCGAGGCGCTGAAAAAACAGTCGGGGTTGTCGCCGGCGATGCAGCATGATATGCTGCGCCGATTCAAACGCTATGGCGTGACCGAAGAAACTTTGTGGCGGCAGTATGTGACGGCGGTACACAACCGGGCGTTGGGGCGGTAAGAATTTGACGATAGGGTGAGGCGGCTGGCCCAAGATTCGCAGGCAGTGGTGCGTTCGTCGCTGTATGTCCATCTACTGGATCAGTTGCAGTGGACTTTGCTGCAGCCGGACGAGATCGTTACGCTGGCCGACGAACTGCTGGCCGGGATCGCGGAGCAATATGGCGCGTCCGCGCCTCGCGCAGGAAGTGGATCGCTTGGCGAATGTCTGGCGGCTTGGTCGACGTTGGTTGTGCGATGCGTGATAGCCCAGACGCAAGCCGCTTCGTTGCGGGCGGTCCGAAGTGTCCGCTCTTGAACGAATGAAGCAAGGGAGACAAGGATGCTGGAACTGGTAAACCTGTCAAATTATCGGACGGATCTGGATCTGATCGACAATAATGCGACGACGCTGGCGCGGTTTCTGCAACGCCACGAATTGGCCGGCCTGGAGCTGATGCTCTGTGAAACCTGGAATTCCTCGGTGCATCGCCGGGAGTGGATCCAAGGTTCCCATTTGCATTTTTGGCCGAGCTGGCTGGACTTCTGGCGGGGAGATACGGCGGAGCTATTGCGGCAGTTTCACTCGGAAGAAGCGGTCATCGCCATTTACGGCGGGCTGAAGCGTGACGATTGGTTGGAACGTTATCGGGACAATATCCGGCGTTCGGTCGCGGCCGGCGCGAAATATTTGGTGCTTCACGTGTGCCACAACCGCCTGGAAGAAATTTATGATTGGCGATTTGAAGCCACCTCGTGGGAAGTCGCGCGGGAAGCCTGCGAATGGATTAACGAGTTGACGCCGGCGATTCCCGACGATGTGGAACTGTTGTTGGAAAATCTTTGGTGGCCGGGACTGACGCTACTGGACCGGGAACTGACGGCCTATTTACTCGGCACGATCCAACATCCGCGGGTGGGCTTGATGCTGGACACGGGGCATCTGATGAATACGAACCAGGATCTGGTGGACGAAGAAGACGGCGTGGACTATATTTTGCGGGTGCTGGACAGGTTGGGGGACTTGTGCGGGCGCATTCGCGGCATGCATCTGCATTGCTCCCTGTCAGGCGATTATGTGCGCCGGATGCGGCAGACCGACCGCTTGCCTCGCGACATCATGGAGGACATGCGTCATGTGATGCGGATCGACCGGCATGAGCCGTTCGCCACCGATACGGCGCGGCGGTTGCTGGATTATGTGCAGCCACAGTGGCTGGTTCACGAGTTCGTGCAAAAATCGCCGCTGGACTGGGACGCGAAGGTTGCCGGACAACGAACGGCATTGGGATTGGCGGGGTGTAAATGTCGAAACGCTGGTTGACACTGTGCCTGTTGGGAATTTTTTACTTGACAATATCCGGTTGCGGGAACGCGCCCCATTCACAGGCGCCGGTGGATTCGAAAACCGCCTATACAGTCACGGATGGGCAGGGAACTGTCGTCCGGCTGCCGCAAAAGCCCCAACGGATTCTCTCCGTCAATATTGCTTCGGATGAAATTTTGATGGGGTTGGTCGCGCCGGCGCGGATCGCGGCGCTCAGTTACCTGGCTGACGAGCCGGGTATTTCCCACATTACGGCGGAAGCCGCTCAAGTGCGGGCGAGAGTGCGGGCGCAGGCGGAATCGGTCATCGCCCTGCAACCGGATCTGGTATTGATCCCTGATTGGCAGCCGGCAGAATTTCCCCTGGCGCTACGCGACAGTGGATTGACTGTGTATGTCTTCCGCACGGCGAACAGCATTGCCGAGGTACGGCAAAACATCCGCGAGTTTGCCGCGGCAGTGGGGGAAGGGGAGCGGGGCGAGGCGCTGGTCGCCCGCATGGATAACGAACTGGCTGTTGTGGGGGAAAAACTGAAGCGCATTGCCGAAACCGAACGCGTTACCGTGGCGAGGGTATCCACCATGGGCGGCAGCGGCGGCGTCGGGACTTCCTTCGACGACATTTGCCGTCATGCGGGAGTTCGCAATGCCGGAACTTTGGCGGGCCTCGACCGGACCGGCAGTCTGACGCGGGAGCAATTGGTGCAGATCGATCCCGACGTATTTCTCCTGCCGACCTGGGACTATACCAACAAGACGGATCTCGAAAAATTGCGGAATGAGATTTGGACCGACCCGTCGCTGCAAACGATCAAGGCGGTGCGGAACGGACGATTGGTGCAGGTGCTGGACCGTGATCTGTTTTGCACGTCGCAGTTTATCGTGCAGGGTGTGCGAGGCGTGGCGGCGGCGGCGTATCCGCGATTGTTCGGGAAAGAATAAAGGAAAGTGGATGGTAGGGTGGCAAACCGAAAGAGAAATAAGGGTCTGTTTTTTTTGTTGTTGATTGGGCTGCTGCTGGGAGCGACATTGTTGTCTTTGGGCGCCGGACAGGTGAAAATATCCGCAGGAGCCATGCTGGCGGTACTGGCCAAGTTGGCGGGATTGCCGGCGGAGTGGTTGGGAACGGCGCCGACACCCGAACAAATCGCCGTTATTCAGCATATCCGACTGCCCCGGACGATCGTGGGGCTGCTGGTGGGCGCGGCGCTCGCCGTGTCCGGCGCGGTGATGCAGGGGGTATTCGGCAATCCGTTGGCCGATCCGGGAATGATCGGCATTTCCGCCGGCGCGTCTTTGGGGGCGGTGATAGCGGTCAGCCTGGGTTTGACCGCGGTAAGCCTGTATTACATGCCATTTTTTGCCTTGATCGGGGCGCTGGCGGCGGTGGCGGCGACGGTGGCGCTGGCCATGCGCGATGGTAAAATCCCCGTGATGCCTCTGCTATTGGCCGGAGTAGCCGTCAGTATGTTCGTGGGCGCCGTGACCTCCGGCATGCTGACGTTCATGAACGAGTACCGGCTGCGCGAGTTCCTGTTCTGGATGGTGGGCGGACTGGATTATCGACGCTGGGAACATGTGGGACTGGCCGTAGGGCCGGTGCTGACAGGGATCGTTATATTGTGCGCGCTGGCCCGCCATTTGAATATCCTGGCCATGGGCGAGCAGGAGGCGCGGGCAGTGGGGATGCCGGTGGTCCGCTTTCGACTGGTGTTGCTGTTCATTGCGGCAGTAACGACGGCGACCGCGGTTTGCGTCAGCGGCTCGATCGGCTTTGTGGGCCTGGTGGTGCCGCATGTCCTGCGGTTGTTGTTGGGGCCGGAGCATCGGGTGTTGCTGCCGGCCTGCGCTTTGGCCGGCGCAATATTTTTGGTGCCCTGCGATACCTTGGGCCGGGTGCTGATTCCGCCGGCGGAAATCCGGGTCGGCATCATCACCGCCCTGACCGGTGCGCCGTATTTCCTGTACCTGTTGCGCCGGGCGCAGAAGGCAGGTGGGGCATTGTGACCATCAATGCGGGTGCGCCGCTTCGGGCGGAACAGGTTGCGGTCGCACTGGGCGGGCGGACCATTTTGCGGGACTGTTCCTTTGCCATTGCGCCGGGAGAATTCGTGGGAATCATCGGCCCGAACGGTGCGGGAAAAAGTACGCTGATGCGTGGGCTGCGCGGGCTGTTGCCGCTAACAGAGGGCAAAGTCGAGGTGTTCGGCGAACCGATCCACGCCATGGGCGACAAGCAGGCGGCCCGTTTGGTCGCCTACATGCAGCAGGATGTCAACGTCGGTTTCGGCTACACCGCGCTGGAGGTCGTTTTGGCCGGCCGTTATCCATATCTGGACTGGTGGCGCAACGAAACCGACGCGGACCGTGAAATCGCCCGACGATATATGCGGTTTACCGGCGTAGAGGAGCTGGCGGACAAACCGGTGAACCAAGTGTCGGGCGGAGAACGGCAGCGTATTTTGCTTGCCAAGGCGCTCGCGCAGGAAACTCCGCTGATCTTTTTGGACGAACCGACAGCCAGCCTGGATTTGGTCTATCAGGAGGAAATATTCCGCCATTGCCAGACGGTATGCGCACACGGCAAGAGTGTGCTGCTGATTGCCCACGATCTCAAGCAGGCGGCCAAGTTTTGCTCACGGTTGATCCTGGTTGCCGGCGGCGGGATTCTGGCGGACGGAATGCCGGAGGAAGTAGTCACGCCGGAGAACCTCGATCAGGCGTATGGACTGCATTCCGCCGTATTTCAGAACCAAGTGACCGGCAATCTGGATATTCACACTTTTGTCGGCTGTGAACGGCAGGGAAAGGCAAACCGAATTCACGTGATCGGCGGCGGTGGCGCCGTTGGACCGATCCTGCGAAATTTGTACGAGCGGGATTATCATGTCAGCGCCGGGGTGTTGCAGGATGGCGATACGGACGCCGATGTAGCGGCTGCGTTTGGCATCGTGTATGTTCCCGCGCGCGCCTTCACCGCTATCGACGAGAAGCAGGCCGAAGCGCATCGTCGCTTGCTGGAAACGGCCGACTGGGTGATCCTGGGGAATGTATTTTTGGGTCAGCAAAATCTGGATAATCTGAAGGCGGCTTTTCTGGCCCGTCGTCTGATCGTGGTCGAGGATTCGCCGATAACGGATCGGGATTGTTCGGACGGCGAAGCGACACGTTTGTATGGTGAATTGCTGCAAAAAACCAGGGCGCGTGTCGTGGATCAGGAGACCTTGTTGCGGGAAATGGCTGCGGACAAGCTGTTTCGATAACGTGTGTCGTATTATTCCCGTTTTTATTCGGATTTTGGAAATTCGGTGTTGACAAATCAACCGAATGATGCCAGAATAATAGACGGAAATATTCACTTTTTCTTGACAATTTCATATTCGGGATAGGTGCCCTTAGGGGCTTAATAGG
>DCTI01000193.1:0-1478 GCA_002329525.1 Negativicutes bacterium UBA1444 | reverse complement strand
CTGCCTGTCTGACAATCACCGTTTTTACCCACGCGCGATGGGGAGGGGATTTTGGCGCAGCTTCTGTGTTCATCTTCTTCCCGGCACTTTTTTGCCGGGATTTTTTATGAGATTTTGCTTGTGCCGGAATAGCTTTCTGATCGGAAGGCTATTTTTTTTGTGCATGCCCCAGAATTGCGCGTCCTTTTTTGGCTTGGGACGCGGGATTCATTAGCCGGAGGCCTCTTTTGCAGGGGAGGCCTCCATAAATAATAAACCAGACGCGAAATGCGGAAGGTTCAAGATAAAATGATTGGTTTCAAATCAATCGACAAAAATAAGAGTGATCGGGTGGTTCATAGATGCTGGTATTGGGGAAGTTGGATGTTGGCGAAACATGAAGTGCGGAATAAGATTGCCGGCGCGGTTCTCCTAGGGATTTTCGCTATTGGTTCGCTATTGTCGGGTTGCGCCGCCAAGGTGGCGCCGCAAACCGAATGCATCGGCCCCGGGGCATATGAAGTCGTCGACTATGAAGGGACCGTCGTCAGGATCCCGGAGAAACCCAAGCGGGTGTTGACACTATCGTTGACCTTCGACGTTATCGCCTTGGGGTTGACACCGCCGAAAACCTTGGCGGCGGTGAATTTGATGGCTGCCGATCCGGGACTGTCCTGCATCGCGGACGAAGTAAAGGAGATTACCCCCAAGTTATTGTCGTACCCGTTGGAAACGGTGGCAGCCATCAAACCCGACCTGATTATCGCCGCTACCTGGACGGATCAGGCAACGGTCCAATGTTTCCGGGGGTTGGGGATTCCGGTGTTTGTGTGCAAAGGGCCGGAAACGGTCGGGCAGGTTCGGGAAACAATCCTCTTGATGGGCGAAGTGCTGCGCGAAGAGCAGGCCGCCCGGAACGTTTTGGCGATTATGGACGCCGAACTGGCGGAGACCGAGAAGGTTGTAGCCCCGCAGACCGGCAGAAAACCCGTAGGAATGCTGGTGTCGCAAATGACCAGCTATGGCGGCAAAGGCAGTATGTTTGACGAGCTGTGCACAAAAGCCGGCATTGTAAATGGGATTGCCGCAATGGGCCTGAAAAACGGCGAACTGGTCACCAAGGAAACGGTCATTGCCAGTAATCCGGACTTTTTTCTGATTTCGGCCGATCGCAAGTATTCCACGGAGCAAGGGAAAAAGATGCAGCAGGAATATTTGAACGATCCGGCGTTGCAGCATTTGCCCGGGATACGTAATATCAAAGCGCTGCCGGACCGGCACTTGTACAGCGCCAACCAAAACTGCGTCTATGCGATACGAACCCTCGCCAATGCGGCCTACGGCGAATTGTTTGATCCGGCCGGAGAAAAATTGATTAAGGGGTATTGATCTTAATAATAAATTTGTGGGGGTTTTATGGGTGAAGTGTTCCAGGCGGATGAAACGGAAACGGGTTTTGCAACCGGGGGACCAGAGGTAAACATCTAATGCTTTTTACA
>DCTI01000156.1 GCA_002329525.1 Negativicutes bacterium UBA1444 | reverse complement strand
TCGTCGCCTGAAGAAGCAAATCATGGCGGTAAATCGGGAAGTTCTCATCGAAGTGGATGGCGGAATCAATGCCGTGACATCGCCGCTGGTACGGGAAGCAGGGGCGGAGGTTCTAGTGGCCGGCTCGGCTGTATTCGGCAGCGGCGATCTGGCAGCGGCAATTCGACAGATTCGGGGCTAACACTTTCGCACCCTTGCAATTTCCCGTCGCCGGTGGTATCCTATTTACGGAGTTACAATTGAATAGCGCCTTTGGGGCATGGTGAGAAAGGGAAACCTTTCAATTCCTGACCGGCGGTTGAGCCCGCGAGCCGAAAGGTTGATCCGGTATGAATTCCGGAGCCGACAGTAAAGTCTGGATGGGAGAAGGCAAATAATGACCTGTTAAAGGTCTGTGGTTATTTTCCCAAAGAATTTTTTCTTTGGGATTTTGTTATGCGCAGCAGAAAACCCCACGCTATGCGTGGGAGTTCAAATCAGGCGAAGCCGTTGTGGTAATGACAAAAAGGCTCTCCTTTGCGTACAATCGAAGCGTTACTGCCTTCGAAACCACGCAAAGGAGAGCGATGGAATGGATCTTAGCCAAGAACATACGAAATGGAATTGCCGTTATCATATCGTATGGGCACCAAAATTCAGACGAAAAATCATCTATGGAAAGTACCGAAAAGAGATCGGGGCGATCATCCGCAAACTGTGCAACTTTAAGGAAATCGAAATCGTTGAGGCAAACGCGTGTATAGACCACATACACATGTGCCTAAGGATACCGCCCAAATACAGCGTAGCACAAATAATGGGGTATCTCAAGGGGAAGAGTTCGCTGATGATCTTCGAGCAATTTCCGAATCTGAAATACAAATACGGCAATCGGCATTTCTGGTGTAAGGGATATTATGTAAGCACAGTCGGCGTTAACGAAGAAACCATCAAGAAATATATCCGGGAGCAAGAAGACGCCGACAAAATGACGGATAACGTAAAAGAACCGGACAATCCCTTTTAGGGACGCCCGGTAAGCAATGCGGAAGGCAGTAACACGTACCTTGAGGTGCGGCCAGCAACATGCCCTTACAGGGCAAGAGCAAACCGCACCTTGAAGGTGCGGTGCTGATTTTTTGGGGAGGTCGCTTTATGCAGCAGGAATCAGACGAAAAGTATATGCGGGAAGCGTTGGAATTGGCCCGGCGGGGGCGGGGACGAACAAGTCCCAATCCGGTCGTGGGCGCCGTCATAGTGAAAGATGGCAAGGTAGTGGGCCGGGGATGGCATCAAAAAGCGGGTACCGCCCATGCAGAAGTGCATGCGATCGCCGACGCCGGCGCCGAAAGC
Source organism: Negativicutes bacterium UBA1444 (assembly GCA_002329525.1). GTDB lineage: Bacteria > Bacillota > Negativicutes > UBA1444 > UBA1444 > UBA1444. Next base: position 1,775 of record DCTI01000156.1, on the reverse strand, counting down.
AGAAATGCGACCATATATGTGACATTGGAACCCTGTTGCCATTTCGGCCGGACCGGTCCCTGTACGGAAGCCATCATAGCCGCCGGTATTCAGCGGGTAGTCGTGGCCATGACCGATCCAAATCCTCTGGTTGCCGGATGCGGCATCGAAACGTTGCGGCAACGGGGAGTAGAAGTTCGGACCGGGGTGCTGGCCGCTGAAGCCGCCAGCCTGAACGCCCCCTTCATCAAGTGGATCACCTGCAAGTTGCCTTTTGTCACGCTAAAAAGCGGCGTCAGCCTGGATGGGAAAATTGCGACCCGTACGGGGGATTCCCGATGGATCACCGGGGAAGCGTCCCGCTTGGAAGTCCACCGGCTGCGAGATGCCGCCGATGCGATCATTACCGGCATCGGCACGGTGCTGGCCGACGACCCGCGGCTCAACTGCCGCATCGGGGGCGGGCGGGACCCCGTCCGCATCGTCTGCGACAGCGGCCTGCGCATCCCCCTGGACGCGCAGCTCTGCCGCACAGCGAAAACGCAGCCGACCATCGTGGCCTGCGCCCGGGAAAACACGGAAAAACGGGCGGCTCTGGAAAAGCTCGGCGTCACGGTGCTGCATCTGCCCAGCGCCGACGGACGGGTGGACCTCCGGGCCCTGATGGCCGTCCTCGGCGGGCAGGAGATCGACAGCGTCCTCATCGAGGGCGGCGCCGCCGTCCACTGGGCGGCGCTCGAAAGCGGCATCGTCCAGCGGCTGCACGTCTATGTGGGCGCAAAGGTATTCGGCGGCGCGGCGGCCCCCGGCCCCGTGGGCGGCGCGGGCGTCGCCGCCGTGGCAGACGCCTTTTCCCTGGGCGCGCCCCAGGTGGAGGTCTTCGGAAGAGACGTGCTGCTGACGTACGATCTGGAAAAGGAGCGATGAGCCATGTTCACCGGGATCATTGAAGAAGTGGGCGCCGTGCGCGGCGTGGTGTCCGGCAGCGCCTGGGGCAGCATCACCGTGGGCGCAAAGCGCGTCCTGGAAGGCACGAAGCGGGGCGACAGCATCGCCGTCAACGGCGTTTGCCTGACGGTGACGAACCTGTTTCCCGACGGCTTCACCGCCGACGTGATGGCGGAGACCCTGCGCCGCAGCAATCTGGGCGCCCTGCGCGCCGGCGACCGGGTGAACCTGGAGCGGGCCCTGGCCGCCGACGGCCGCTTCGGCGGCCACAGCGTCAGCGGCCATGTGGACGGCCTGGGCGAGATCACGGAGATCCGCCGGGAGGGCAACGCCCACTGGGTGACCCTGGCTGCGCCGCCGGCGCTTCTGGAGCTGGTGGTGGAAAAGGGCTCCATCGCCATGGACGGCGTCAGCCTGACCGTGGCGGCGCGGACGGAGGGAACTTTTTCCGTGTCCCTGATCCCCACCACCGCGGCGGACACCACCCTGCTGCAAAAAGGCGCGGGGGCAAAGATCAATCTGGAAACGGACATTGTGGGCAAATACGTCCGCCAGCTGCTGCGCGTGCCGGCGCAGGCAGCGGCCCGGGACGCAGAGAGCCGCATCAACGAAGCATTTTTGAAACAATACGGATTTTGAACCGACCGATCTTCAAGGAGGGAATCTGGATGAAACTGAGCACTGTGGAAGAAGCGATCGAGGAACTGCGCGCCGGAAAAATCATTCTGTGCATCGACGACCCCGACCGGGAAAACGAGGGCGACATGATCTGCGCCGCCCAGTTTGCCACCACCGAAAACGTCAACTTTATGGCCAAATACGCCAAGGGCCTGATCTGCACGCCCATG
>DCTI01000083.1 GCA_002329525.1 Negativicutes bacterium UBA1444 | reverse complement strand
CTGTGGGAAATGCGTTCCCTGCCGCGAAGGGACCAAACGGATGCTGGAGATTCTGGAACGGATCGTAGCCGGGCAGGGCGAAATGGAAGATCTGGACATGCTGATGGAACTGGCGGACACGATTTCTTCGACTGCGCTCTGCGGCCTGGGAAAAACAGCGCCCTCGCCGGTGCTCAGCACCATCAAATATTTCCGGGATGAATATGTAGCCCATGTGCGGGATAAACACTGTCCGACCAAAACTTGTCAGAAGTTGAAGAAGATCACGATTGATCCGGCACTTTGTCGCGGCTGTTCGAAATGCGCCCGCGGCTGTCCGGTCAACGCGATTTCCGGACAGATCAAGCAACCCTTTGTGATTGACCAGACCAAATGCATCAAGTGCGGCGCTTGTATCGAGACCTGCCCGTTCAAGGCAATAAGGGAGGACTAACACTGTGAACGCAGAATTTATGATGATCGACAATATGCCGGTGGCCATTGAGGGTGAAAAGAATATTCTCGCCGTGATCCGCAAAGCGGGTATTGATTTACCAACTTTCTGCTACTATTCCGAGCTGTCCGTGTACGGTGCCTGCCGGATGTGCGTCGTGGAAGACAAAAATGGCGAAATCCACGCCTCTTGCTCGACCCCGCCGAAAGCCGGCATGGAAATACGGACCAACACGCCGCGGTTACGCCGGTACCGCAAGATGATTCTGGAGTTGTTGCTGGCCAATCATTGCCGCGATTGCACCACCTGCGAAAAGAACGGGAAATGCAAGCTGCAGGAACTGGCCCAGCGCTTTGGGATCAAGCAGGTCCGGTTTAGCAACACCGCCGGCGAAGCAGACCTGGATACTTCTTCGTTGGCCATTGTCCGCGACAAGAGCAAGTGCATCTTGTGCGGTGACTGTGTCCGCATGTGTGAAGAAGTGCAGAATATCGGGGCGATCGATTTCGCTTACCGCGGATCCAAAATGTGCATCAGCGCGGCTTTTGACGAACCGATCGCCAATACGAAATGTATCGGTTGCGGGCAATGCGCCGCCGTCTGTCCGACGGGCGCCATCGTGGTCAAAAATGATACCGCGAAACTTTGGAAGGATCTAAGCGACCCCAACGCCAAAGTGGTCGTCCAGATCGCGCCGGCTGTCCGCGTAGGCGTCGGCCATGAGCTGGGCTTGCCGGAAGGCGAGAATGTCATGGGCAAAATTGTGGCCGCCTTGCGCCGGATTGGGTTCGATGAAGTGTTTGACACGACCACCGGGGCCGACCTGACCGTTTTGGAAGAAGCCGGCGAGTTTTTGGGAAAACTGCAGAAGGGCGAAAAACTGCCGCTGTTTACTTCCTGCTGTCCGGGCTGGGTAAAATATGCCGAACTGCATCATCCGGAATTGCTGGAAAACATTTCGACCTGCCGCTCGCCGATGCAGATGTTCGGGGCGGTGTTGAAGGAACATTATGGGTATTCGCACCGACGGGTGGTTGTGGTCGCCATTATGCCCTGCACGGCCAAGAAGCAGGAAGCGGCGCGTGATGAGTTCAAGGAGAACGGCATTCCTTATGTGGACCATGTTATTTCCACGCAGGAATTAATCCAGATGATTCGGGAAGCGGGAATCGTATTCTCCGAAATCGAACCTGAAGCCGTCGATATGCCGTTTGGCACGACCAGCGGCGCCGGCGTCATTTTTGGCGTGTCCGGCGGCGTAACCGAGGCCGTGATCCGGCGAATTTCCGATGATAAATCGACGCCGGCCTTGCGGGCGATTCCCTTCATGGGCGTTCGGGGGTTGCAGGGAGTGAAAGAAACAAGCATCGATTACAACGGCCGGGAAGTCAAAATCGCCATAGTCAGCGGCATCAAAAACGCGGAAAATCTGATCAAAAAGATGGAACGCGGCGAAAAAACTTATGATTTTGTGGAAGTTATGGCCTGCCCGGGCGGTTGCATCTGTGGTGCAGGACAGCCCGTCACCGATAGCGAAGGGAAAAAACGCCGCAGCGCCGGTTTGTACGAAACCGACCGGATGAGCACCATCAAAAGGTCGGAGGAAAATCCCATTACCCGGGCGTTGTATGCCGGGTTGTTAAAGGGCAAGGTGCATAAATTACTACACGTGCATTACCACGGAAAGGCGTGAATGATATGATCGTTATCAATGTCTGTATTGGCAGCGCCTGTCATATTAAGGGCTCCTACAATGTAATCAATTCTTTGCAGCAGCTGACCGAAGAATATGGGCTGTCGAATGTGGTGGACACACGGGCGGCGTTCTGTCTTGGGCATTGTACGCAGGCAGTATCTGTGCAGATTGACGGCGGTGAGGTTCAAAGCGTATCCGGGGCGACCGTGCGGGATTTCTTTGTCAACCAGGTTCTGCCCCTGGCGAAACAACAGGCATAAACAGATCGCGGAGGGATGGAAGTGCAAAAACTGAAGGTGGAAATCTGCCGGGGTACTTCCTGCCATCTATTGGGGTCCCAGGAATTGCTGGCGGCAGTGAAGTCTTTGCCGCCGGAGCGGCAGGAGCAACTGGAAATCAGCATGTTGGATTGCCTGAAAAGCTGTCGCCAGGGACCTAATGTTCGAATTGATGGCAAAGTACTATCTGGATTAACTCCGGAAGAACTGGTGTTACTGCTGCAGGACGATAACGCGGTGGCTGCGGACTAAAAGACGGTCACACGCACCTTAACCGGTCCGAAAGGTGCCGGAAAACATAAACGGGACTGACCAACGTCAGTCCCGTTTATCGATTCAATTTCAATTTCAGGTTGCCAGCAACAGGGCCAGCACAAGAATTTCAATTTGCCGCAGTTCGTGATCATAGCGTTGTTGTTCCAGCCATTGACGATGGCGCCATTCCCACTCCAGTTCGTGATCCCGGCGTCGCATTTCCTGCTCGTGACGTTGATGCTCCCACCACTGCCGGCGGCGAATTTCTTCCCGTTGCCGTTGCAGACGCTGTTCTTCCAACCATTGGCGGTGCCGCCAGTCTCGTTCCGGTTCGTTTAGACGGCGAAAAAGGCTTTGTTGATGAATCTGGTCGTTTTGAAGGCGCCAGTGCTGAAGATCTCTGTCTTGATGAGCGAATTTTTCCTGCCAATGTCGTTCCTGACGAAGACGTTCTTGCTGAAAGTGAATGCTAGGATGCTGGGGCGCCCGGGTTTCTTGGTGATGGCGGCGAGGATCTTCGCGCGAGGCAGCTTCGGCCAGATAAACATTGCCGCCGAACTGTAGCAGGCCGATTAAGGCGGAGCAAACGATTTTTTGCGGTGTAGTGCTTTTCACCGATCATACCCCCACTCGTGATTTTGCCGTCGAGCTTCGCATGGTAGATTTCGTTTCTATGATTACTATTGTAAAGAAAAAATGACACAAAATGATGGCAAATTTGTGACGAATTTGTGAAAAATATAGTAATATAAGAAACAGGCGAAAAAACAGTAGCAGAGGATCAAGGGTGTATCAGCAGGTTCTAAAGTATAAAGAGCATATTGTCGAAGCGGCAACGATTGGCGTGCTGGTGATCTTATCGCTGTATCGGACGACCGGCCATGTGTTGTGGCTGGTGCTGTCCGGCCGGGGGTTGCCGAAGTCCTCGGACAGCTATTGGTATATCAGCTATGCCTGCGGCCTGCTGGATCATTTTTCGATTGGTCTCAATATCGATGAGATCTTATATTTGGGGTATAATTTTTTATTGGCGATTTTGCTGGGAATTTTCAAAACCACGGTTACCGTGGTTTTGATTCAGTCGATAGTGGCCAGCCTGGCAATCATTCTGGTCTACAAGATCGCCCTGTTGCTGTTCAATCGGACAACCGCCATTATTTCCGGTTTGTTTTATCTTTATATTTGGGATATTACTTTGTGGTCGACGTATGTCTTGTCCGACAGTTTTTTTGTCAGCTTGTCGTTGTTGTGCGTGTATCTGCTATTGCGGGTAACGGAACCGGGAAAACTCTGGCTTAAGGGTGCTTTTGCCGGTTTTGCTCTATATTTGTGTTTCTTTCGGCCGACCGGCATCCTGATTGCGGCGATGATTGTATTTCATCTGGCTCTTCAACTGGACGGAAGCAAAGTGCGGGTTGCTGCGGGTCGCTATAAATGGCCGATCATCGGTCTGGCCGTCGGTATGGTCGGCGTGGCGGGAATCCTGTTCTTCCGCGGCGTATTGGATCCCTTCGTCCATTCTTTACAATACAACGCAAAACTTGTATTGTATAATGTATATGCAAAGGGATGGATTTATGATATCCCGACCGCTTTCGACTATTTTTACCGCCCTGATTATACCATCGACGTAGCGGACAGTTTGATATTAAGTTTTCTCATTAATAACCGAGAGCCGATCCTGGTTCTGTATGTCCGACGGGCGATCGCCTTTCTTGGCGCCTGGACCTGGCAGGTACCTATCCGCAATCTGAATGATGTTCTGTATTTTGCTTTCAAAATATTGCCGGCCGGTCTGTTCATTTGGGGAACGATTGTCGCCGGGCGTACTGGCAAGTTTCGGCGGGGCGCCATTGTCTGGTTGATTGTGCTTGCGGTCTTTGCTTTTTGTGTGTTGTTGTTTATTGACGCCATGTACCGGTACCGTTTTCCGGCGATGCCGTTTATCGCCATTGTTGCGGCTTACGGACTGGAGAGAATGCTTGATGGGGGAAAACTGCTTGTCCAGAAATATCGAAGCCGCTGAAAAACGGGAGTCTGCCGAACTACTGGCTGTTATTCCGGCATTTAACGAACAGGGGAATATTCTGCGGGTCATCCATGAAATTCAGGAGGAATTGCCGCTTGCGGACATTCTGGTCATCAACGACTGCTCGGAAGACCGGACCGGCTTGGTGGCGCGGACGATTCCCGGCGTTAAGGTGATTGACCTTCCCTGTAATCTGGGAATCGGTGGCGCTATGCAGACCGGGTTCAAGTATGCAATGCGGGCAGGATACCTTTATGCGGTCCAGATTGACGGAGATGGACAGCATCTGCCGCAGGAAGTACCGAAACTGCTGCAAGCGATACAGGAAAAACGCTGCGACATGGTGATCGGCTCCCGCTTTCTGGAGGTGGAATCCTTTCGAACCACCTGGTGCCGCCGCCTGGGGATCCGGTTTTTCGATTTATTGTTCCGGGCGTTGGTGAATCTCCGAATTACCGACAGTACTTCAGGATTCCGGCTTTACAACCGAAAGAGCCTGGAGGTATTATCCCGGTACTATTCCAGTGATTACCCCGAGCCGGACGCCATTGTGCTGCTGAAAAAGAACGGCCTCAAAGTCTGCGAGGTAGGGGTGGCCATGCGAGAACGCGAACATGGCTGTTCCTCCATCACGCCGATCAAAAGCCCATACTATATGGCAAAAGTGGTTTTGACCATTTTGTTTTCCTGTGCCCGGCCAAGGCGGTGAGTGCGTGATGTTTCCAGGCTCGTTCGACAAAATTCAGTGGCTGGGAATCACCTTTAGCCTGATTATCCTGCTGTCGGTGTTTTTTCTGGTGCGGGAGCGACTGCTCAAGGAGAAGTATTCGCTGATCTGGCTACTGATCGGCCTGTTTGTGCTGATTGTGTCCCTGTTCCGCGATTTGCTCGACGGCTTTTCCCATCTGATCGGCGTCTATTATGCGCCGTCCGCCTTTTTTTCGCTGCTGATCGCTGGCGCCTATTTGCTGTTGCTCAACATGAGCGTGAGCATCTCGCATCTGAAGGCCCAGAACAAGGCGCTGACGCAGGAAGTGGGGTTGCTGCGGCTGAAAGTGGAGGAACTGCAACAGGAGGACAAACAAAGCGAATGATGAATTTTCTGGTTCTCTTCGCCAGCGTGTCGATGACGGTGTTGGCCAGCACCCTGCTCAAGATTGGCAGTCGAACCGTGAACTTTGACGGCGGCTTGCCGGCGATTGCCGTCGGCTATCTGACTTCGCCCGGCATTCTGGCCGGTTTCTTTTCGTATGCGGTGGCCGCTCTGTTATGGGTATATTGTCTGTCGGTCTTCGACCTTGGTTATGTGACGTTTGTCTCCAGTCTGCAGTATGTATTACTGTTGTCCGTGTCCATTTTCGTGTTTCAGGAGCAGATCAGTCTGTTGCGATGGGCGGGTTGTGCGTTCATCATGATTGGTGTCGTCTGCTGGCTAAAAGGTTGAACATGTTAAAGTGCATCCAGTATTCGGACCGCCTGCGGGACGAGTGGGACCATCTGGCCCTTACTTATGGGACAATCTTTCATACGACGGCGATTCGCCAAATTCTGTTGGAGTCTTTTAAATATCAATGCGGGTATCATGCCGTAGTGGACGGCGAAAATAGGATTGAGGCCCTGCTGCCGATGATCACGGGACGGAACCTTTCCGGCAAGCGAGTCGGCGTGTCCCTGCCGTTCGTGAATTATCTGGATATCTGCGCAAGCAGCGAAGAAGCGACGGACTTTGTGATGCAATCCTTGCCGGCGATCCAGCGGAATCTGTCCCTGAGCGGGATCGAACTACGATTCAAGGACCGACAGATCGACAGTCCGGCTTGGCGGAGTTGCCGGAACAATGTCACTTTTGTGTTGCCGCTGCTGGCGGATGAAGAGGCGACTTTGGCGCAAACTTCCGGCAGTTGCCGCAACCATGTGCGCAAAACATACAAGAACGACTGGTTTGTGGCTTCATTCGACCGGAGCCGGCTGGCCGATTTTTATAAAGTATATGTGCGTCGGATGAAACAGCTGGGGTCGCCGGCGCCGTCGCTTGATTTTTTTGCGGCGTTTTTTCGGCATCTGCCGGCGAATTCATTCCTGCTGACCGTTCTAAACAAGGTGACGGAACAGGTTGTCGGCGGAATGCTATTGCTGACGAGTCCCGGCAATTCCACACTCTATTATCCCTATGGCGCCAATCTTGTGGAGTACAACCACCGCTATCTGAACAATTTCATGTATTGGGAAGCGGCGCGGTTCGGCATCCGGCAGGGCATGAAGTTTTTGGATCTAGGCCGATCCCCGGCGGAATCCGGCACCTATCAGTTCAAACAGCAGTGGGGCGCCAAACCCGTGCCGCTCCAATATCTATATTCGCAGGGGGAAACCGGCGGCAGCGGGCCGCCGGACCGGGACCGGCTGCGCTTTTTCATCGGACTTTGGAAGAAAACGCCTGATTTCATTACCGAGCCGGTCGGTCGCCGGTTGATCCGGTATGTGATGCCATAACGCGATCTTTAGCCGAAGCGGCGATTGCAGAGAGTAACGGAGGCACAACCATGAGCGATTCCCAATGGAAACAGTATTTTGATCAAAAAGCCGCCACACACGGTGCGTCTGTCAAATCCTCCGATTATTTTGACGACACCAGTTTTTTTGTGCAACGGGACCACATCCATCGTTGGCTGGGGGAACTGAAGGGCAAACAGATCCTGGACGCGGGCTGCGGCGTCGGCGCTTTTAGTGAGCCCTGGGTGAAAGACAACACCGTCTACGGGGTGGATTTTTCGGCGAAAAGTCTGGAATTCGCCGCCAGCCGGGGCCTGAAAACCTTGAATGGGGATTTGGGGGCCTTGCCATTCGCGAACGGAATGTTTGACGTGGTGGTTTGCATCGGCGTGATCCAGCTCATCCCCGAGGTTGAACCGATCATCGCCGAACTGGCGCGGGTGACCAAACCGGGCGGAGTGCTGCTGGTCCAGACCTTGCATAGCGGCTCCGTGCAGCGCAAGTTGCTGGGGCTGTTCGAACGAACGAAGAAGTTCGACCGGATGTATTCGATGACCGAATTGGCGCAGTTGTTCACGCGGCTGGGTTTTCCGACGGTCGACTTCCTGAAGCAGTATCATCCGCTGCGGGTCGTGACGCAGGGCGCCGGCCGGAACAGCCTGACAGACCTGTTTTGCACGTCGTTCGCCATCAGGGGGCGGAAGGGGAATGGATAAGTCCGGGCCGAATGCCGCCGGCCATAACTTTCTCACTTTTGATATCGAGGACTGGTACCATGCCAATTATGAGGGCGTGGACCTGTCCGCTTACCGGGGGCGGGAGTCGAATTTTCGGGCTGATGTGGACTTGCTGCTGCAGTGTTGCAGCGAAGCGGGCTGCAAAGCCACTTTTTTTGTTTTGGGGCAAATTGGCGAGACGTATCCCGACGTGGTCAGGGCGATCGCTGAAGCCGGCCATGAAATCGCTTCCCATGGTTATGGGCACCAGCTGGCCTATAAACAGACCTACGCGGAATTCCGGGATGATGTGAAAAAGTCTGCAGAGATTCTGCAGACTTTGACGGGAAAACGAATCTTCGGCTACCGGGCGCCCTCCTGGTCCATCATCGAAAGAAACCGGCATTATCTGACGGCGTTGGAAGAACTGGGATTGCTGTACGATGCCAGTATCTTTCCGGTCAAAACGTTCCTGTACGGAATTCCCGACGCGCCGACCGGAATCCACCATCCCTGCATTGACGGCCGGGAGCTGGCCATTTACGAAGTTCCGATGTCGGTGATGCGGGTATGCGGCAGTAATTTCGGCTTTTCCGGCGGCTTTTATTTCCGGCTGTTTCCTGCCTGGTTGATCAAGCGCGGCATCCGTTCACTGAACCGGCAGGGGCGCAACGCCCTCGTGTATCTGCATCCCCGCGAGATCGACCCGACGGAACGGCGATTGCCGCTGCCTCGCTTGGAATCGTTCATCCAATACTATAATGTGGCCGGCAATCGCGCCAAACTTGCCGATATTCTGCGTAGCTTCCGCTTTACTTCCATCGCGGAACAGTTGTCCGCCTTGCGGCAAGAAACATCGTAACTATTGTTGCGGCATCCGGCAGTGGGTTTCCTGCACCGACCAGGCCGCCAACAGGCTGATCAGCAGCACGCCGCAGCAAAACAGGAACGCATTGGTGTAGGCGATCTGGGGATAGACCTTGACGCCGTGTACAATGGATCCCTCCCAGTAATGGTCCAAAATCCATCCCACAGCCGGCTGCATGAAGGCCGCTCCCAGAAAGGGGCCGGAATTGGTGATGCCGGCCGCGATGCCGGTGGCATAAGGCGGGTTGACTTCCTTGACGCAGGCAACCGACAACGATAGCCCGGATACGCCGACCCCAAAGAGCAGGCAGAGGGGATAAAGCAGAATCACCGGCGGTTTGGAGCCATTCCATAGCGTCAGCAGCAACAGCGAAGACAAAAAAATAACGGTGGCGGCCAGAAACGGTCCGCGCCGTAGCCGCAGCCGGTCGGAGATCACGCCGAGCAGCGGCGCCGTGATCATGTTGCCGATGACCATGATGAAGACCATTTGGGAAGCATCGACCCGCGACAGTCCGTATACCTGCATGAAATACGGAATCCCCCATACGCCGCTGATGGCCATATAAACGCCATAAACCGTGGCTCCGGCGACAACCGGCGGCCAGGTTTTTTTATTCCGGCAGACAATCCGGATGCAAGACCGGATACTTGCCGTCGGCTTTCGCGCCGGGACCGGCGGTGGTGGGAGATTGGTTTCCAGTTCGGCAACGCTGGGCAACCCAATATCCTCCGGACGGTCGCGGACCAGCATCCAGCAGGCGACCGCCATTACCAGGGAGTAGGCGGCGATCAGATGAAAGGCGTTGCGCCAGCCCCAGCTGTCCACGATGAACGCCATGGGCGTCGCCGCCAGCAGGGAACCGGAGTTGCCGATCAGAACAATCAGCCCGGACATGGTCGCGAATTCGCGCAAGCAGAACCAGTCGGCCTGCAGTTTGATCAGACAGACATAAATGACGCCGATGCCCAACGTGGTGACGAGCCGGCCCGCATACAAGCCGGTGAGGGTGCCGGCGAACGTGAAGATCAGTGTGCCGATCGCAGAAATCAGCAAGGAAAGGCTGACGACCCGGCGCGGGCCGAAGCGGTCGGCCATGATCCCGGCCGGCAACTGCAACACGGCATAGGTCCAGAAATAGATCGACGCCAGCAAACCGAGGTCGGTGGCACGCTCAATCGCAAAATCGCGCATTAGATTATCCGATACCACCCCGATGACGGTGCGATGAAAATACCCGGTAATAAAGGCGGCGGCTGTAACTCCCCAGATCAGAAGCCGGCGCTTGTGCCAAACGGCGATTGCCTGGGCGCGATTGGAATAAGCTGAACCCACTCTCGTATTTCTCCTTCGTTGATGACGCTTGGTAAACAAACCTTTCGGCGGTCAGGCGGCAATTTCCTTTTTGTCTGTTGGGAATCTGTCGGAGGGAAGGCTGAAACACATTGAATTTAAAGGGATTGAGTATTTTTCAAGGATTGCAATGTTGACAGATGCGCCATCGGGCGTTAGAATAGCGATGAATTCAAAGCGCCCCGATTGCGCCCAATTTCATATTCGATAGCCGAGGGAGCTCATGATATGGGCTGAGAGTGGCGGTAGCGACCGCCTTACCTCCTGACCTGATCGGGATAATGCCCGCGTAGGAACGGCAGCGTATTTGGCACGCCCATTCTTCGTGGGGCGTGCTTTGTTTATTTTCGGGAAAGGAGGGACTCCCCATGCATGTCCAGATTAACGGGAAAGCAACGGAAGTCGAACCGGGAATGACGCTGGCCGAGTTTATTGCAATGAAAGGGCTCAAACCGGAATCCGTCGTGATCGAGCACAACGGGACGATCCTGCCGCGGGAGCGGTGGCGGGGCGTAGCGCTGACAAGCGCGGATCAGCTGCAAATCGTAAGTTTTGTTGGAGGAGGTTGAAGAAATGCAAAATCCGGATTGCGATCAATTAACGATTGGTGGTTGCGAAGTCAACAGCCGGCTGTTTCTGGGGACCGGCAAATATTCCGCCGACCGGATCATTCCGTCGGTGGTGGCCGCCGCCGGCGCCCAAGTAGTGACCGTAGCCCTGCGGCGGGTGGATTTCGATTCTCCGCAGGACAACATTCTTACTTCTATTCCGAAAGACTGCATCTTGATGCCCAACACTTCCGGCGCCCGCAACGCCGCGGAAGCGGCGCGGATCGCCCGCCTGGCGAGGGCCGCCGGTTGTGGCGACTGGATCAAAATCGAAGTGATTGCCGACAACCGGTATTTGCTGCCGGACAATCTGGAAACCCTGAAAGCTACGGAAATATTGGCGGCCGAAGGATTTATCGTTTTACCTTACATGAGTCCTGATTTATCGATTGCCCGTCGTCTCGCCGCCGCCGGCGCCGCCGCGGTGATGCCGCTGGGAGCGCCGATCGGCAGCAACCGGGGTCTCAAGACGAAAGAACTGATCAAAATACTCATTGAAGAGATCGACCGGCCCATCATCGTGGACGCGGGCATTGGCCGGCCGTCGGAGGCGGCGGAAGCCATGGAGCTGGGAGCTGCCGCGGTGCTGGTCAATACTGCCGTCGCCTCCGCCACGGATCCGGTGGGAATGGCGGAAGCATTCGGCTTGGCTGTAAAAGCAGGGCGCAAGGCATTTTTGGCGGGTGCGGGCGCTGTCCGAAACCAAGCCTGCGCATCGTCGCCCCTGACCGGATTTTTGCAGGAGTAACCGATCGGAGAGGAGAGGAAACGGATGTCAATCTATGAGAAGGTTACCCATTACCGGGATTTTGATTTTCCTGCGTTTTTTAGCGCAACCGGCGTCGGTGAAGTGCAGAGCGTCCTGAACAAACCTCGTCTGACCGAATTGGATTATCTGACGCTCTTGTCGCCCGCCGCCGCCGAATGCCTCGAAGCGATGGCGCAACAGGCGCATCGGCTGACGATTCAGCATTTCGGCAACACCATGTTGCTGTTCACGCCGATGTATCTGGCGAATTATTGCACCAACCAATGCGTATACTGTGGATTTAATATGAAAAACGAGCTGGTCCGCAAAAAACTATCGGCGGCGGAGATTGCTGCGGAAGGTGCGGCGATTGCCCGGAGCGGGTTGCGGCACCTGCTGATCTTGACCGGCGATTCCCGCCACGAAACTCCCGTATCGTACATTGCGGCGGCGGCCGGAATTCTGCGCAAAGACTTCACCTGCATCGGCCTGGAAGTTTACGCCTTGACGACGGCAGAGTACGTCGAGCTGGTGGCGGCCGGAATTGATGAAATGACGATGTTTCAGGAAACCTACAATGAGGTCGCCTATGCGGAGCTACATCCGGCCGGCCCCAAGCGGGACTATCATTTCCGGCTGAATGCGCCGGAACGGGCCTGCCAGGGCGGAATGAGGGGCGTCAATGTCGGCGCACTGCTCGGCCTGGATGACTGGCGGCGGGATGCTTTCTTTTCCGGGCTTCACGCCGATTATTTGCAAAAAAAATATCCGGACGTGGAAATCAGCGTATCGACGCCGCGGATGCAGCCGCATGCCGGCGGTTTTCCACCCAAGACGATTGTCGGCGATAAAGAGTTGGTCCAGTATCTGCTGGCGCTGCGGATTTATCTTCCCCGCAGCGGAATTACCCTGTCCACGCGCGAACCGGCGTTGCTGCGGGATGCTTTGGCCAAGCTGGGAGTCACCAAAATGTCGGCGGGAGTCTGCACGGCGGTGGGCGGACGTTTGCATGCGGAAGAAACCATCGAGACTAAAGATGTGGGACAGTTCGAAATATCCGATGAGCGGAGCGTGGCGGAAGTGGCCGACATGTTACGCCGGCAGGGAATCCAGCCGGTCTACAAGAACTGGCAGGTCTTGGCGAAGAAGGCGCAATGAACGCCTTAACGACGGGGTTGGCACGATACCTGGACGAAACCCGGCTGCAAAGAATCCGGCAAACGAAAGTAGGAATTGCCGGCGCCGGCGGCTTGGGGTCGAATTGTGCCCAGTTGTTGGTTCGGTCGGGTTTCATTGATTTTGTCCTGGTGGATTTCGACGTTCTGGAATGCAGCAATTTGAACCGGCAATTCTTTTTTCAGGACCAGATCGGGCAGCCCAAGGTTCAAGGACTTGCCGATAACCTGCGCCAGATTAATCCGGACGTGTCGGTGCGGATGGTGCAGGCACGGATTACTCCAGAGAGCGTCGACACAATTTTTGCCGATTGCGGTGTGGTGGTCGAAGCGATGGACACTCCGGAATGCAAACAAATGCTGGCGGCGGCCTACAGCCGTTCCGGCAAGCTGCTGGTCGCCGCTTCCGGATTGGCAGGCTGGGGCGACAGCGACCGGATCGCGGTACACCGGATTCATGATTCGTTTTACCTGGTGGGGGATCTTTCGTCCGGCGTGGAATGCGGTTTGCCGCCAATGGCGCCGTGCGTGACGATCGCCGCGGCCAAGCAGGCGGATATCATTTTGAGCTGGGTATTGGGTGATTTGCCGGTCGGCAAACAAGGAGGGCTTTAAGTTTGGCGGTGACACAAAAATTTAAAATGGAAAACTTTTTGGCGGCGGATCTATATGGCCTGACGGATGAACCGCACGCATTGGGGCGGTCCAATGTCGAAACCGTGGCCCAGCTGATCGCCGCCGGCGTTAAAATCATCCAATATCGGGAAAAGGATCGAACCCTGCGGGAACAATATGAGGAATGTCGGTTGATCCGGTCGCTGACCCGCCAGGCGGGAGTAACCTTTATTGTGAATGATCACGTCGATCTGGCAATCGCCGTCGATGCCGATGGAGTGCATGTCGGGCAGGATGATCTGCCGCCGGCGATAGTCCGCAAACTGGCCGGTGACAGGCTGATCATCGGCGTGTCCACGCATTCGCCGCAACAGGCGGTTGCCGCTGAACAGAGCGGGGCAGTCGATTACATCGGCGTGGGGCCGCTGTTTCCCACGCAAACCAAACGGAATGTCTGCGCGCCGGTCGGCCTCGAATATCTCGACTATGTTGCGGGCAATATCGAAATGCCTTTCGTGGCGATCGGCGGAATTAAATCCAATAACGTGGCCGAGGTCCGTCGGCACGGTGCGCGGCTGATCGCCGTCGTCACCGGCATCGTGGGCGCGGCGGACATTCCCGCCGCAGTGGCACGGTTGCGGCAAGAATTGCGGTCATGAGGACGGAACTACCGCCAGGAGGGAAAGCGCATGAAATTCTACAATCTTACGATACTCGTCGAACCGCTGGCCGCGTCAACACTGCCAGCGATGATTCGGGAAATATTCGACCGGATCACAACGGACGGAAAAGAGAAAATATTATGTGAAAGCGGAGATTTGCGCGGGCATGCCGTGGTTGGGGCGGCTCAGGCATCCCCGTTCCCGCAATGTCTGAGCGCGGCAGCCGGCCGTCGGGCTATTCAGATTTCGTTGCCCAGCAAAAAAGATCTGGGTCGCAAGTGGTTTCAACGGCGGTTGGCCGGCCCGGATCAGCAGACCTTTCGGTTGGTTGCCATGACAGATGTTTCGATGATTCATCTAGAAACGGAATAAACTGAAAAATTAGATATTTTATTTGATTCGCCAGCCGGTTTATGCGAAAATATAGGCGGAAATCCAGAACGCGGAAAATCCTATCATTTCATTGAGGAGATGATCCGCATGGACTCCCCGAAGGAAGAACGGCTGCGACAAAAAGCGGCGGCCTGGGAAAGTTTTCTTCATACCGGCGCGATTGAACCGGATCGGCTGGATCCGGTCATTGCCGAATCCTGGCGCAAGTGCGCCAGCAGCGGCGTGAATCCTGGCAACGGCATGGGTAGAAATGTTCTGGAACGATACCAGCTGCGGGAACTGCAGGAACAGAACGAAACCATCATTCATACGGCGGCGCCGTTGATGCATAACCTGTACCGCTTTTTCCAAGGGTCAAGCTTCGTGGTGGTACTGACCGATGCCCAAGGATATATCCTGGAACTGTTCGGCGATGACGACCGGTTGCGCAGCGCGCAGAAGCTTAACTTTTTGCCGGGAGCGAAATGGCAGGACGACGACGTCGGCACCAATGCGATCGGCAGTGTATTGGCGGCGGGAAAGCCAATGCAGGTTTCCGGGGCGGAACATTTTTGTCTCCGCCATCATTGCTGGACCTGTTCGGCCGCGCCGATTCTGGATGAAGAGGGAAAGCTGACGGCGGTGCTGGACATTTCGGGACCCGCCGGTTCGAGCTACTCGCACACGCTCGGCATGGTCGTGGCGGCTGCGGAAGCGATCACCATGCAGCTGAAGATGCAACGGAAAAACAAGGAGCTGACCTTGGCGAACAAACGCCTGACCAGCATATTCAACACGATGTCCGACGGCGTGATTCTGCTGGACCGAACGGGGGTCATCCACGAAGCGAATCCGGTCGCCAGCCGGATGCTGGAAAAATCGAACGACGAAATGGTCGGTCACCCGATCGAACGAATCCTTGGCAGCCGAACCCCGCATGTCCACCGCATGCTGAGCGTTAGCGAACCCTACTCCGATGTGGAACTGATGGTCACGAACAAAACCGGCGTCAGTCATTGTCTGACCTCCGGGGAACCGATCACGGATGAACAGGGAAATCCCGGCGGCGGAGTCGTCATCCTGCGGCCCATCAATCAGGTCAAAAGTCTGGTGAATCGTTTCAGCGGGCATATTACGGCCTTTCGGTTCAGCGACATCATCGGCGAGAGCCCGCCGATCCGGGAAGCAATCCGTGTTGCGATGCTGACAGCCTCCGGAGATTCCAACGTGTTGCTGCAGGGCGAAAGCGGAACCGGCAAAGAACTGTTTGCCCAGGCGATCCATCATGGCAGCGCCCGGCGCGGCGGTCCCTATGTCGCGCTGAACTGCGGCGCGATTCCCCGGGAACTGGTCGGCAGCGAATTGTTCGGTTACGAAGGGGGCGCTTTTACCGGGGCCAGGCGGGAGGGCCGGCCGGGAAAATTCGAACTGGCCGCCGGCGGGACCCTCTTTCTGGACGAGATCGGCGATATGCCGCTGGAACAACAGACGGCCCTGCTGCGGGTCATTGAAGAAAAAACCGTGACCCGGATCGGCGGCCACCGGGTGATTCCCACGGATGTGCGGCTGATTTGCGCGTCGAACAAGAACCTGGTCCAAGCGGTGGCGCAGGGAATATTCCGGCAAGATTTGTATTATCGCCTGAATGTGATTTCGATTACGGTACCGCCACTGCGCGAACGCGGCGAAGACATTCTGCTGCTGTTCCGGCATTTTTTGGAGCGATTGGCGAAAAAACAGGGAGTATCCTATACGATCGATCCGGCCGTGCCAAAGTTTCTCCTGCAGTATGACTGGCCCGGCAATGTGCGGGAACTGCATAATATGGTGGAACGTGCCGTCAATCTGGCGGAAGACAGGGTCGTTTCCCTGCGGCATTTTCCGGTTGAACCGAAAATGCCCACGAATGGCGGGCAGCTGGCCGAAACCGGTTTGGCAAAAGCGGGACTGGCCGACTGCCGGGAACGGGCGCGCCGGCAGGAGGAAGGCGCGGAACGGGCCAGGATCATGGAATTGCTGCGCGAATGCAGCGGCAATATCAGTCTTGTCGCCAAAAGACTGCAAGTGGCGCGCAGCACGGTGTACCGGAAAATCCGTTATTTTGACGACCCGCCAAGTCCGGGAAACTGATGCGGCAATTGTGTATCGGGATGCTACACGGACGCTACAGAGTGCGACAGCGTTGAGATAGAAAACGACATGCGACGTCCTAGGAAAAATGCTTGAAACTGCCTGATTTGGGCGGTTTTTTTCTTTTTTCGGGCTCTTGGCACGGGGGTTGCAATGGATTCTATACGGCGAACATCGAATCAGTTTCAATAAATCGAGAAAGGGGGTTTCGTATGGCACGCAAGCGGTATGTCGTGGAGTTGGGCATGGGCGCCGACCTGCATGGCGGAAACGTGACCAAAGCGGCGCAACGGGCTATCCAGGACGCGATTTCCCGAAGTT
Source organism: Negativicutes bacterium UBA1444 (assembly GCA_002329525.1). GTDB lineage: Bacteria > Bacillota > Negativicutes > UBA1444 > UBA1444 > UBA1444. The sequence continues at coordinate 1,834 of DCTI01000083.1, read as the reverse complement.
GTCTGTGCGGGCTGTTCGATATCATCGGCATCGACAACCCCGACCAAATGCATGTGGCAGTCCGGATTGCCTGTCCGGATCCGGCGTCGGTCGATGCGGCCGTGTTGCGGACTGCAGTGCCCTTTGGGTCGGTGGAGCTGGAAGTAGTGCCTGGCGGCTTGTCGGTGCGGGGACTGAATCTGCCGGCGCTGGGGGCTGGCGACACCATCGTGGTCGCGAACGCGGCCCTGACGGTGTATGTGGATGTGAACGAAACGGGATAATATGATGGCGACAGGAGTAGCGAGGTCGGACAATTTCCAAGGCGAAGGGGTTTCCAATACTAATAACTGGGAGGGAAGGCAATGGAACTCACAAAGGAACGACTTGTCGGTTTCTATCAGACCATGGCGACTATCCGGACCTTTGAAAGCAAAACTGCGGAGTTATTTGCGGCCGGAAAGATTCCCGGGTTCGTGCATCTCTATATCGGCGAGGAGGCCGTAGCCACCGGGGTTTGCGCCAATCTGGCGGATACGGATTTTATCACCAGCACCCACCGCGGACACGGACACCTCATTGCCAAGGGGGGGAAGGTCGACTTGATGATGGCCGAGCTGTATGGCAAGGCGACGGGTTACTGCAAAGGAAAAGGCGGCTCGATGCACATCGCCGATGTCGGCTTGGGGATTCTGGGCGCCAACGGGATCGTCGGCGCGGGCCAGCCAATCGCCACCGGCGCGGCGTTTGCCGCCAAGTACAAAAAGTCCGGGGCGGTGGTAGCCTGCTTCTTTGGCGACGGCGCATCCAACCGCGGCACTTTCCACGAATCGCTCAATCTGGCTTCGATCTGGAACCTGCCGGTTGTTTTCATTTGTGAAAACAACATGTATGGCATTTCTTACTGTCAGCGCGAACACATGAACATCTGCGACATTTCCGACCGGGCCTCGGCTTACGGCATCCCCGGCGTGACCGTGGACGGCAACGACGTCGTCGCGGTTTACGAAGCCACCGCGGAAGCTTTCAAACGGGCCAGAAACGGCGACGGTCCGAGCCTGATCGAGTGCAAGACCTGGCGCTGGCGCGGCCATTTTGAAGGCGATCCGGGAACTTACAAGGATCCGGCCGAACAGGCGGAATGGATCAAGAAAGATCCGATTCCCCGGTTGGCGAAGCGATTGCTGGATCTCGGTTATGTGACCCAACCCGAAATCGATCAGATGAACGGGGCCATTGCCGCCAAAATCGGCGCTGCGGTCCAGTTTGCCGAAAGCAGTCCCAACCCTGTCCCGGAAGATGTATTGACCGATGTATACGCAAATTGAGCGAGTAATTCGGAAAGGGTGGCGAAGATGAAAAAGATGACCTATGCGGAGGCAATTCGTGATGGGATCCGGGTCGAAATGAAACGGGATCCGGCTGTTTATCTTTGCGGCGAGGATGTCGGCAAATTTGGCGGCTGTTTTGGTGTGACCGCCGGCTTGGTCGATGAATTTCCGGGCCGGATCGTGGATACGCCGATCAGTGAAACGGCGATCATCGGTTCTTCTGTCGGCGCGGCCGCAGCCGGTCTCCGGCCGATCGCCGAAATCATGTTCGTTGATTTCATGGGGGTTTGCATGGACGAGTTGTTCAACCAGGCGGTAAAGATGCGCTATATGTTCGGCGGCAAGGCAAAAGTCCCCCTGGTGGTCAAAACGATCGCCGGCGCCGGAGTGGCGGCGGCGGCGCAGCATTCCCAGTCCATGGAGGCCTGGTTCACCCATATCCCCGGCCTGAAAACGGTCATGCCGTCGACGCCGGCCGATGCCAAAGGACTGATGGCTTCGGCGATCCGGGACAACAACCCGGT
>DCTI01000121.1:3812-5038 GCA_002329525.1 Negativicutes bacterium UBA1444 | reverse complement strand
CGGCGTCTATGCCAACATCGACCAAGTCGCGGGTGAAAAACTGAAGGAAAAGATCCTGGCCAACCGGGATCTGGCCTATTTATCCCGGAAACTGGCCACGATCCACTGTCAGGCGCCAGTTCCCACGGATATCGCCCAATACTCGGTGAAGCCGGACCTGGAGAAAATCAGGACGGTGGCCGAGAAATTCGAATTTCGGGCTTTGCCGGGAAAAGTCGCCGGCTGGTTCGCCAATTATGACGAAGCTGCGGCACCGGACGCTGCACCGGCGGAAGTCCGGGAGGTCACGGCGGCGGCAGAGCTGAAACAATTGCTGGAACCCGTCCGCCAGTCCGGCGAGTTATATTTTTACGCCCTTACGGCAGGACGCGTTCCGGATTGCCAATTTATAGGAACCGGGNNGGGATCCGCCTCGCCGGGTCCGACGCCTGTTATGTGGCGGCGGGAACGGCAGCCTGGGACGTTTTTCTCGCGCTGTTGCAGGATCCTGCCGTTGCCAAAATCACGCACGACGCCAAGCCGGTCTTCAACATCTGCCAGAGCCAGGGGCTTTCCTGCGCGCCGTTGCAGTATGATACCATGGTGGCGGCCTATCTGCTGAATCCAGCCGGTACCGACTATCGGTTCGGCCGGCTGCTNNCCGGCTGCGCAGCGAATATCTGGGCAAGGCTGCCGGGACTGCCGACGCCGGAAAAACGGAAACGCCGGAGTATGCCGTTCGGGTGGCGGCCGAACTGCCGGAAATGCGGATGATGCAGCAAACCGATCTGAACAGGATGGGCGCAACTGAACTGCTGCGGGACATTGAACTGCCGCTGGTGGAAACGTTGTCGGCGATGGAAGTCCTGGGAATTCAGGTGGACCTGCCGGGCCTGGACCGCATGGAGGGCGAAATCGCCCGCCGAATCCAGACCCTGCTGAAAGAGATCTACGATCTCTCCGGTGAATCCTTTAATGTAAATTCCACCAAACAGCTGGGAACGGTTCTGTTTGAAAAACTGGGCTTGCCGGCCGGCAAAAAGACGAAGACCGGGTATTCGACCGACGTGGCAGTTTTGGAAGGATTGGCCGGCGCTCATCCGGTCGTGGACAGGCTGCTGGAATACCGGCTGCTGACCAAACTGAAATCTACCTATCTGGATGGCTTGCGGCCGTTGATCCGACCGGAAACCGGACGCATCCACACCCATTTCAACCAGGCGGTGACCGCGACCGGCCGCCTGTCC
>DCTI01000121.1:2128-3793 GCA_002329525.1 Negativicutes bacterium UBA1444 | reverse complement strand
GATCCCAACCTGCAGAACATCCCCGTCCGGACGGAACTGGGCCGGCAAATCCGGACACTGTTCGTGCCGGGGGAAGGCTTCGATTGGCTGGTTTCGGCGGATTACTCGCAAATCGAGCTGCGCATCCTGGCGCACCTGGCGGGTGACGAGGGGATGATCCGCTCGTTCTTGTCCGGCGAGGACATCCATACCCGCACCGCGGCCGAAGTGTTCGGCGTGTCCGTCGGGGAAGTGACGCCCGAAATGCGATCCCGGGCCAAGGCGGTGAACTTTGGCATCGTCTATGGCATCAGCGACTACGGACTGTCGCAGGGGATCGGCGTGAGCCGCAAAGAGGCGGCAGAATATATCGCGGGTTATTTTGCCCGCTATCCGGCGGTCAAAGCTTTTATCGACCGGACCGTACTGGAGGCGCGCATGAACGGCTATGTCAGTACCCTGTTCGGCCGGCGACGCTACCTGCCGGACATCAACAGTTCCAACTTCAACCTGCGGGCGTTTGCCGAACGAACCGCCATGAATACGCCCGTGCAGGGGACCGCCGCCGACATCATCAAGAAGGCCATGAACGACGCCTATGCCGCGATCAGGGCCCGGGGTCTGCGCAGCCGCATGTTGCTGCAGGTTCATGACGAACTGGTATTCGAAGTCGCCGCCGCCGAGCTGGACATCGTGAAGAACCTCGCCAGGACCGCCATGGAACAGGCGGTGCAACTGGCCGTTCCCTTGTCGGTGGACATCAAACAGGGCCTTACCTGGGCCGAAACAAAATAGGAGACGAAGCATATGCCTGAATTACCGGAAGTGGAAACTATCTGCCGCTCTCTGCGATGCCACGTGGAAGGCAAAGTGATCCGGGATGTCGAGATTCATTTGCCGCGACTGATCAAATGGCCGTCGCCGGAAGACTTCCGGGCGATCCTGGTGGATCGGCGGATCCGGGTCCTCCAGCGCCGGGCCAAATATATGCTGTTCTATCTGACGGATGGCTGGGTGTTGGTCATCCATCTGCGGATGACCGGCCGCCTGTATTTTCGGAGCGGCGACACACCCGCCGACATAGCGGCCAAAGTCGTATTCCACTTTAATGACGGTGATGCCCTGGAGTACTCGGATGCCCGAACCCTGGGCACTCTTTATCTGCTGCGCCATAATGAACTGGAGCGAATTTACGGATTGGCCACCTTGGGCCCCGAACCGCTGTCGGAGCAGTTCACCGTCGGATATCTGAAAGATGAACTGGCAAAACGGAAGGGAAAACTGAAGATGGTGCTGCTGGATCAGCGATTGATCGGCGGACTGGGCAATATATACGTCGATGAAAGCCTCGCGCGGGCCGGCCTGCACCCGGAACGAAAGGCCAATGCGCTCAGCGACGAGGAGATCGCCCGGCTTCATGCCTCCATCAATGCGGTGATCGAAAAAGGCATCGGCAGCGGCGGCACGACGCTGCGCGACTACCGGGACGGCGAAGGGAACATGGGCTCGTTTCAGGAAGAATTGTGCGTTTATGGCCGCGAAGGAGAAGCCTGTCCGGTCTGCGGAAGCGCCATTGTCAAGACGACAGTCGCCGGACGCGGTACCCACTATTGTCCCCATTGTCAGCGCAAACCGTCATGAGCCGGGACGGTTTGTACCGGGTCGGCCTGACCGGCGGCATCGCCA
>DCTI01000121.1:0-2089 GCA_002329525.1 Negativicutes bacterium UBA1444 | reverse complement strand
GCGGTGGGGCGAATCGTGTTCACCGATCCCACGGAACGTAAGTGGCTGGAAAAACTTTTACACCCCCTCATCCGCGAGCGGGCCGAACAGCTGGCAGCAGCCGCGGCCGCAACGGGACATCGGTTCGTCTTCTTCGACGTGCCGCTATTGTATGAAACCGGCTGGAACGCTTGGGTCGATGAAGTCTGGACAGTATACGTTCCGGTCGAGGCCCAGCGTCAGCGCCTGCAACGGCGCGATGGGCATTCAGAGCCGGAAATCGCCGCCCGCATAGCTTCCCAGTGGCCGATCGATGAAAAAGCCGGGCGGGCTGACGTGGTCATCGACAATTCGGGGTCGCCGTCGCAAACGCGACAACAGGTGGAGACCGCCTGGAAACGGCTTGCGGAGCGACTGGCCAACCGGACGCAGGAGGAAAGTTTTTGAAATACATCGCGAAACCGGCCATCATCCTGATGCTGGTTCTGCTGGTCGGATTATTTACCGGTTGCGGCCGGAAAACCGAAAAAGCCGACACTGGCGCCGCCAAACTCGCCGCCGGCGGGAAAATCAGCGTGGGCAGCGCCGTGGAGCCGGAAACGTGGAATCCCCTGCTCAGCGAACAGATGGCGGTGCAGGAGATCGGCCGCCTGTTGTTCAGCGGCCTTTTGATCCAGAACGACAAAGGGGAATGGCTGCCCGATCTGGCGGCGGCCGTGCCGACGACGGAAAACGGCGGAATCAGCGGCGATGGACTGGTCGTAACCTATCGCCTGAAACCAGGTCTGAAGTGGCATGACGGGCAGCCTGTTTCCGCCCGGGACGTACAGTTCACCTTTGATTTCATCTTGCGCAACCGGACTCGGGTCGCCTGGCGCGACGGTTACGAAAAAATTCAGTCAGTGTCGGCGCCGGACGATGCCACGGTTGTCATTCGCCTTGCGGAACCCTATGCATATGTGTACCATTTGTTCCCGTGCATCTTGCCCCGACATCGTTCGGCGGATTTTGCGGATTTGACCCTGCAAAATTTCAATCGACTGCCGGTCGGTTCGGGGCCGTTCGTCCTGAAGGAGTGGCGACGGGGCGACGCCTTGGTGTTTGCGCCGAATTCATCGTACCATCAAGGCGCGCCGCTATTGGAGTCGCTGACCTACAAAATTGTGACCGATCGCCAGATCGTGCTCAGCCAATTGAAGATCGGTGAAGTCGATATTTTGAACAACATTGGCTTTGACCAACTCGACCAGGTCCGGGCCGTGACCGGCGTGAACACCTTCATTACGACCGGCACGATTTGGGAGCATCTGGATTTCAATCTGGACCTGCCGTTGTTCGCCGATGTGCGGGTGCGCCAGGCGGTCAACCTGGCGATCGACCGCCGGGAGCTGATCGAAAAGGCTCTGAAAAACGCGGCTTTCCCGGCCTACACTGATACGCATCCGTATTCCTGGGCTTATCTGGCGTTACCGCAGCAACCGGTCCGAAATCTGCAGCAGGCAAAGGAACTGTTGCAGGCAGCGGGCTGGCAGCCCGGCTATGACGGAATCCAGGCCCTGAGCGGCCGACGGCTCTCCTTCACCGTGCAGTTGCCGGACAACGACAAGCCCCGGGAACTGGCGGCGGAAACCATAGCCCGCCAGTTGCGCGAAGCAGGAATTGAAATGCGGGTTCAGCGGGTTGCCGCAAAGGCGTTTTTTGGGGAGATCTTGCCGAACCGGCGGTTCGAAGCGGTTCTATTCGCCTGGGTCAATAGCACGGAACCGAACAGCTTCGACCTCTGGCATTCCCGGCGGATTCCCGGCTCGGCCAATCGCGGCGTTGGCAAGAATTATGCCGGCTGGCGCTCGGCAGAAGTCGATGCGTTGCTGGAAACTGAGCAGCGGACCCGAAACCAGGACTCCCGCCGGGATCTGCTCCGGCGGCTGCAGGAAAAACTGGTGGCGGAAGTTCCGGTCATTCCCCTGTACTATCGGGCCGAAATCGCGGCGGCTAAACGGAGCGTGGCGAACTTCAAGCCCAATCCGTTCGCCGGAAACTTGTGGAATGCCTGGGAATGGGGCCTGCGATAGAAAGTGGGTCAAAATCCGTAAAACCTGCTTGACGGGAT
>DCTI01000024.1 GCA_002329525.1 Negativicutes bacterium UBA1444 | reverse complement strand
TTGACGCTTTGCAGAATGGAGATGATGATCGGGATCATCGCCGAGGCCAAGGCCGTGGCGCTGGCAAAACCGAGGTGGATGACGATCAGGAATGCGGCCAGAATCGCCAGAATGATCAATGCGGGCATGGTCTGCAGGCCAAAGGTGGACACGATGATTTTGGCGATCCAGGCGGCGGCTTTGGTTGAAAGAATCGCCGAACCGAGGCTGATGCCGACACCAAACAGAATAACCGTGCCCCAGGGAATTTTCGACTGAGCTTCCGGCCAGGACATGACGCCGATCTTCGGCAGCAGCATGATGGCTATTGCGGCGATTGTGGTGGAAGACGTATCAAACGGATGCAGCACCTTTTCAGTCGACCACAGGAACAGCAACACGAACGAAATAAAGAGCATCTTCTTTTCATCCGTCTTCATGGGACCCAAGTCCGCAAGAGCCTTGGCGACGACGGCATCCCCGCCGGCGATTTCTTCCATTTCCGGCGGCATGAGTTTCATCAGTACAAAGTACAGGGCAGCGGACATGAGGACGGCGAACGGCAGGGCGGCGATGAACCACTCCATCCAGGTAATATTCACGCCAAGCTGTTTTTCGATGAAGCCGACCGCGATCATGTTCTGGGCAGCCGCGGTTTTGATCCCGACGTTCCAGATACTGTCGGCCTGGGCGGTGGCGATCATCATGACGGCGGCGAATTTACTTTTCCGTTCGACGCCAAACGCCATGATAATTCCCATGACGATCGGCACGAGACAGGAAACACGGGCGGTTGTGCTTGGTACGAAGAAGCTGAGCAGGAAACCGACAAAGATGACGCCGGCCAGAACCCGGTTGGTTTTGGCGCCGATCTTGGACAGGACGACCAGCGCAATCCGTTTGTCCAGCCCGGTTTTCATCATGGCCGCGGCGATGAAGAGCGCACCGGCGACCAGGGCCAGAGCCGTATTGGCGAAGCCACCGAGAGCAATGGTTAGGCCGCGAGTGGTTCCCATCAATTTTGCCGGAGCGGCAGGGTCCGGCGACACACCCAGAGAGAAGGCCATCAGCGCCATAATCACGCCGGCGCTGACCGGATAGGAAATCGTGTCGGTCATCCAGACAATGACGGAGAAGACCAAGATCGCCAGCATTCGCTGTCCGGCCACCGGCAGACCGGGTTGCGCCGGCAACAACATAATGCCCAGCATGACAAGCAAACCAATAATAAGACCGTACTTTTTCCCGAAAGATTCACTAACGGGCGGGGCAGAAGCAACTACCTGTTTACTCATGAATACCCTCCTTGTACCAAAATTGAATTTTTCACTTAATTCTTTCATTGAATCTGGAGTATTGCCACAAATTTTGCCCGAAACGCGAAAAATGAAAACCGAAATGAAAAAAAACCGCCTGAAATGCTTGCACCGATTTGGAGTTCTGGCGGGAGTCATTGACAAACCCGGTCTGGAAGGCATACAATCAAATAAAATCCGAGTAAAACAATAAGAATTCCGACGACCTGGGAGGGTTGATGATTGGAGCCGACGATGAATACGATTCTGGCAAAAGCGGAGCAGACACATCAACTGACGGAAGCGGAGCTGGTCCGACTGCTGACCGATCCGGACGCCACAGTTCCTCTGTATGCGGCAGCCGACCGAGTACGGCAGAAATATGTGGGCGATCAAGTTGAACTTCGCGGATTGATAGAGTTCTCCAACATCTGCAAACAAAATTGCCTGTATTGCGGATTGCGCCGGGATAACCGCCAAATCCCGCGCTACCGCCTCGACGGTGAGACCATTCTGGAGTTTGGCCGACGGGCGGCGGAACTGGGCTACAAAACATTGGTCATGCAATCCGGCGAGGACGAAGCTTTTTCGCCGGAACGACTGGCGCCGGTGCTGACGGAGCTGAAAAAACTGGGAGTTGCCTTGACACTCAGCATCGGTGAGAAGTCGCGGGAGGAATACGCCGCGTTGCGTGCGGCCGGCGCCGATCGCTATCTGCTGCGGATCGAGACGACCGACAAAGCCTTGTATGAAAAGTTGGATCCAGGAATGAGCTGGGACAACCGGGTGCGTTGCCTCCGCGATCTCAAGGAACTCGGCTATGAAGTGGGGACCGGCTCACTGGTCGGTCTGCCGGGGCAGACTGTCGAATCCATGGCCAGGGATGTCCTGTTCTTTCAGGAACTGGATGCGGATATGGTAGGAATTGGCCCGTTCATTCCGAATCCGGACACGCCGTTGGCGTCAGCCGACGGGGGCACATTCGATCTGGCCTGCCGCATGATGGCCTTGACCCGGTTGCTATTGCCGGATGCCAATATTCCGGCGACGACCGCCATGGAGACTCTGCAACCGGACGGACGGATGCTGGCTTTGCAGCGCGGCGCCAATGTGGTGATGCCAAACGTGACGGACACGGATTATCGAAAAATGTACATGCTCTATCCGGGAAAAATCTGCCTGAATGACGCGCCGGCCGATTGTCGAAGCTGTGTGACCGACAAGATCATGGGCATCGGGCGCACTGTATCCCAGAACCAGGGATTCCGCCGGAAACACCGATCGGAGCGTTGAACTGAAGGGGAGGAACGGGCATGTTCAAGCAAATCAGGGAAGATATCCGGGCGGTATTCGACCGCGATCCGGCGGCGAAAAATACCATTGAAGTCATCTTGTGCTATCCCGGGTTGCACGCGATCTGGGCGCACCGGATTTCACACTATCTATATGAGCGGCAGTTTTTCGTTTTGGCCCGGCTGGTATCGCATATCGCCAGATTTTTGACCGGCATTGAGATCCACCCCGGCGCGCAGATCGGCAAGGGATTGTTCATCGACCACGGAATGGGGGTGGTCATCGGCGAAACCACCCAGATCGGCGACGACGTGACCCTGTACCAGGGCGTCACCCTGGGCGGTACCGGCAAGGACGTGGGCAAGCGC
>DCTI01000092.1 GCA_002329525.1 Negativicutes bacterium UBA1444 | reverse complement strand
CCTACGACCTTAAGGAAGCGATCCGGCGCGGCTGGACCTACTTCGACGCCGGCGCCGACGCCCTCTTCATCGAAGCGCCCCAGGACGAAGCGGAACTGAAAACGATCGGCCGGGCATTTCCCGGAAAAATCCTGCTGGCCAACATGGTCGAGGGCGGCAAGACACCGCTGCTGACTTCAGCGCAATTGCAGGAGCTCGGCTTCCGGATCGTATTTTGGCCCTGCACCGCCCTGTACACCGTGTTCCACGCTCTGGAATCGGTCTTCGGCGAACTGCAGCGCACGGGAACCACGGCTGGCGTCGCCGGCCAAATGCACAGCTTCCAGGACTTCAACGCCCTGGTCGGCTTGCCGGAATATGCCGCCCTGGAAAAAAAATACTGCAAAAAGGAATAGGAGGGTTCTCTCATGAAGAAAAGGCATTCATTGTTACAACTGGTTGCGGTCCTGGCCCTGGTCGTCTTCGCCGTAGTCGCCGTGGGTTGCGGCGGCGGATCGAAACCGGCCGGACAGGCGCCGGAAAAAGCAGCGGACAAAGTCACCCTCAAACTGGCCCACAACCTCCCCATCACCAACCACATGGCCCGCGGCATGGAAAGTTTCGCGAAAAAGGTCAGCGAAAAATCCAAAGGCGCCATCACCGTTCAAATCTTTCCCTCCGGCCAGCTCTATAACGACAAGAGCATGAACGACGCCCTGATGGCCGGTGGTATCGAGATTGGCATGAACTCCACGGCGATGTGGGCTTCCGCCATCCCGGTCATGGAAATCTTCGACGTCCCGTTCCTGTTCCCCAGCTATGAAAAAGTCGCCAAAGCCCTGGACGGCAAAGTTGGCGAAACATTGGCCGCCGAAATGCAAAAGAAGGGCGTCAAGCCGCTGATCTGGGTCGACTACGGCTTTGTCCAGTTCGGCAACAACAAGCTGCCCCTGACCAAGCCGGAGGACTTCAAGGGCCTGAAGCTGCGCGGCTACGGTGAACTCCCGTCCGAAACCATTAAAGCCCTGGGCGCGGCCCCGGTGTCCATGGGCGCCGGTGAAGTCTACATGGCGCTGCAGCGCGGCACGATTGACGGTCAGACTTCCGGTACCACCGCCATGTTCGACCGCAAGATGTACGAAGTCACCAAATACCTGACGATGACGAACCACGCCTTCCCCGAGTTTGTCACGGCTATCAACCTGAAAGCCTGGAACAAGCTTTCCGCCGACCAGAAGAAGATCATCGAAGAAGCAGCGAAAGAAGTACAGACCGCCATCCGTTCCGAAGTAAAGAATGAAGAGGACAAGGCCCTGAAAAACCTGAAAGACAAGGGCATGCAGGTCCATGTCGTGCCTGCCGGCGAACTTGCCGCCTGGCAGAAGGCCACGGAATCGGTGCAGGCTCTGTTCATCAAACGGACCGGCGAAGCCGGCAAACAAATGGTCGAGTTCTGTAAAAATCTGAAATAGGCGGTGGTTCCCATTAAAAAAATCATTGTGGGGCTGGCCGCCCTGGCCAGCCGGATCAGCGGGGTGATCGCGGGGATTTGCATCCTCGTGGTCGCCCTGAGCGTCAGTTATGAAGTGGTCCTGCGCGCTCTGTTCAACGCGCCGACCGAATGGGTCAACGAAGTGTCGGTCTATCTGGTGCTGGTCAGCGCTTTTCTGGGCTTTGCCCCGGCGCTGGCTTCCGGCAAGCATATCAATGTCGACTTGTTGACCAGCAAACTCTCCCCGCAGGTGAACAGGCTCCTTCGGGTTTTCTGCTCCCTGTTGGGACTCGGTTACAGCTTGGTGTTTCTCGTTACCAGTTTGGAAATGGTCATGAATTCTTTCGAACTGGGCTTATTGTCCACCAGTACGCTGCGCGTTCCCCTCTATTTGCCCCAGTCAGCCATGCCGATCGGCTTTTTCGTGCTGGGCCTCCAATTTGTCGCCAATTTGTTGGATCCTGACGCAGCAGCGGCTGAGAAGGAGGGACATTGATGATTGTAGCATTTGTCGGCGGGCTGATCCTGCTATTACTGATTGGACTGCCGGTTGCGTTCAGCCTGGGTATCGCCGGCATGGGCGCCTTCTACGCCGCCATGGGGTCCAGTTCGCTCGTCCAGATTCCGATCATCGGCTACAAGGCGCTCGATGACTTCGTCCTCTCCTCCATTCCGCTCTATATTCTGCTCAGTCAAATTCTGTTGACCGGCAAAGTCGGCAACGACCTGTACGATGTGGCCAGCAAATGGCTGCGTCATCTGCCGGCTGGTCTCGGCGTCGCCACGATCATGGCCTGCGCCGCCTTCGCCGCCATTTCCGGTTCCAGCGTGGCCACGGCGGTTACCATCGGCATGGTCGCCATCCCGGAGATGATCTCCCGCGGCTACCCGAAGGAACTGGTTCTGGGCTTGGTCGCCGGCGGCGGTACTCTCGGAATTTTGATTCCTCCCANNCGATGATCCTGTTCGGCGCTATCACCGGCGAATCCGTCGGCGGCCTGTTCATCGCCGGGATCATCCCCGGCCTCATTCTGACCGGTTTCTTCATTCTGTATGTCATCGTCTTTTGCTCTCACCGGGTGCCTGCTCAGCCGCCGGCGACCTGGGACGAACGGTTCGGAATGCTGAAGCACTCCTCTTGGGGCCTGTTCTTGCCGGTGCTCATTATCGGCGGCATCTACATCGGCATCTTCACCCCGACCGAAGCGGCGGCGATCGGCACCGTCTATAGCCTGTTCATCACATTCTTCGTCTATAAAACTCTGACCCTGCGGGACTTGCCGGGAATTCTCGTCGACACCGCCAAAACCAATGCGATGGTACTGGCCATCATCGTCGGCGCGATGCTGTACGGTTTTATCCTGACCGTGCTGCAGATTCCGCAGCAGCTGACGGAGTTGGTCACCGCCATGGATGTCAACCGTTGGGTCGTATTCCTGGCCATCAATATCCTGTTGCTGTTCCTCGGCTGCATCCTGGAAACCGTATCGATCATCCTGATCACCGTACCGATCCTGTATCCGCTCATTATGAAGCTCGGGTTCGATCCGATCTGGTTTGCGGTCATCATGGTCATCAACATGGAGCTGGCTTTGATCACCCCGCCGGTTGGCATGAACCTGTTCGTCATCCAGGGCATCACCCCCGGCACGAAAATGACGGAAATTCTCCGGGGTGTATTGCCGTTCGGTTTGCTGATGGTTCTCTGCATGGCGGTTGTCGCCGCCTTTCCCGAACTGGCAACCTGGTTGCCGAAGTTCCTGCAATAAATCAAATAAAATCGGTATTCGCGGTAACTCCGCACAAAACGCCAAGACAAAGACTCCGGCCATAACACAAGTTATGGCCGGAGTCTTTTGTTCGAAGGGTTTTGTTCTCAGCTACTGGCCTCGCGCCGCGTCGGCCCGCTTCAGCGCCTCATACAGGGTGCCCAGGCCGCCCACCACATGGTCGGGCCTGACCGGCGCCGCCGGGATGTCCGATTCCTTGGCCTCGCCGGACAGCACCAGCACCGACGTGACGCCGGCATTGTGTCCCATCACGATGTCGGTGTACAGCCGGTCGCCGACCATTGCCACCTGGTCGCGCCGCACCGGTTTCTTGCGGAACATGGCGTCGATGATCTCCCGGTTCGGTTTGCCGATCACCTTCGGTTTCACGCCGGTCGAGGCGGTGATCAGGGCAGTCATGGCGCCGCAATCGGGAATGTAGCCGGTCTCCGTCGGACAGTTGAGGTCCGGGTGGGTGG
>DCTI01000212.1 GCA_002329525.1 Negativicutes bacterium UBA1444 | reverse complement strand
CGAAGGCCAGAGTAGCGACGATGCCTAGGCGCTGCAACAATTGAACGCCGCCGGTCGCAAAATATTGTGCGCTGCGAACTGCGAATACAGCCGGCAATTCCAGCACCAGATCTACGCCGGCCACCACGGCGGCCCCGGCGCGTTGCCATTTGTCAAAAATCGCGATTTCCCCGCGCTGCGTGACATGACCGCTCATGACGGCGATCACGGCATCGGCGCCGCTGCTTTTTCGGGTTTGCGCCGCGTGATAGGCATGTCCATTGTGAAAAGGATTGTATTCGGCGATAATGCCAGCTGCATGCATTGTCAGTCGGTTCCTTTTATAATATAATTACTTCGAAATTAGTTTCGGGCGTGAAGGTGTTTTATCCTGCCTGTCAGGCGCTTTTCGTCTGATTCATTTTAAATGTGGGAGGGAACAAGGTGAAAGTACTCGTAGTAAACTGTGGCAGTTCTTCGCTCAAGTACCAGCTCTTTGACATGACGGATGAGAGCGTGCTGGCCAAAGGATTGGTGGAACGGATCGGCATTGAGGGATCGGTATTGAATCACCAGCCGGCGGGAAAAGGGAAGATTCCCATTACCGCTGACATTAAAAATCACACGATCGCGATCAAAATGGTCCTGGATGCCCTGGTAGATCCGGAACATGGCGTTGTAGCCGATATTAACGAAATTGACGCGATTGGGCACCGGGTCGTGCACGGCGCCGAAAAATTCAGCGATTCCGTCCTGATTACTCCCGCCGTGATGGCGGCTCTGGAAGAGTTTGTGGAGTTGGCCCCGTTGCACAATCCACCCAACATTTCAGGAATCAATGCCTGCAGCGAAATATTGCCGCAGGTGCCGCAAGTGGGTGTATTCGATACCGCTTTCCATCAAACAATGCCGCAGCAGGCGTTCCTGTACGGCATTCCCTACGAAGCGTACAAACAGTACGGAGTTCGCCGTTACGGTTTCCATGGAACTTCCCACAAATTTGTTTCCCAGCGGGCGGCCGAAATGATTGGCGACCATATGACCAATTTGCGGATTATTACCTGCCATTTGGGGAATGGCGCCAGCATCTCGGCGGTCAAGAACGGGAAATCCCTCGACACCAGTATGGGCTTTACTCCATTGCAGGGCTTGGTCATGGGAACCCGCTGCGGGGACATCGACCCGGCGATACCGGCGTATCTGATGAAAAAGATGAACCTCTCTCCAGATGAAATCGACAACTATCTGAACAAAAAATCCGGGGTGCTCGGCCTGTCCGGGCTGTCGAGCGATTTCCGCGATTTGGAGCAGGCGGCTGATCAAGGCAACGAACGGGCAAAACTGGCCATTGATGTCTTTACATATACGGTCCGGAAATATATCGGCAGCTACGCGGCCGTGATGGGTGGCGTGGATGCCATTGTATTCACTGCCGGATTGGGGGAAAATTCCGCCCGTATTCGTGACCATATCTGCAATGGCCTGGAGTTCCTCGGCACCCGCATCGACCCAGTCAGGAACGATGTGCGGGGCAAGGAACAGGAAATCAGTGTGGCGGGCTCCAAGGTCAGAATTTTTGTCATCCCGACCAATGAAGAATTGATGATTGCCCGGGATACGAAAAAAATCTGCGCACCCTTGATGAAGTAAGGAGACTGGCTTTTCTTGACAAGCCGGCAGTCCATCGCTATAATTGGTAAGGTGATTAACCCTTGGTAAAAGTGGATATCTCTCAAATTATTGAACATGTTGGCGGTATCCAGCCATTTTCTGTTGTTGTGACACCGCGGGAAATCGGCGAAAATGAGCCATGGGTTGAGGGCGACATTTCGGTAACCGGCCAAATTGTCAATGTCGGTACTGTNNTGTTTTCCGCCTGACAGGCTTTGTTTTGGCTCAGGCCACGCTGGAATGCAGTCGTTGTCTTAATGTTTTCGAACAGACGGTTCGGTTTTCGTTTGAAGACGAATTTGAGGCGGCAATGTTTGGCTATGCGGATGAGTCGCTGGATATTAGCGAGTCCATCCGGGCTGCGCTGATTTTTCAGGAACCAATGCAGCCGCTTTGCCGCGAAGATTGCAAAGGGTTATGCCCCCATTGCGGGACGGATCGAAACCAGACGGACTGTGATTGTGAAAAACAGAGAATTGATCCTCGGCTGGCTTCATTGAAACGCTTGCTGAAAGAATGAACGATGAAGACGCTGTCATTGAGTGGCACGTGAAGGAGGTGTAATGACATGGCGGTACCCAAGCGGAAACTTTCCAATTCACGCAAAAATCGGCGTAGGGCGAACTGGAAGCTTACAGCTCCCAATCTGTCGGCCTGCCCACATTGCCACGAACTGAGAATGCCTCACCGGGTTTGTCCGGAATGCGGTTATTATGATGGAAAAGAAGTAATCAAACAGGCTGAATAAGAGCAGTCTTAGTTCTTGCGAAGAAAGGGTCGGATATGCCGGCTCTTTTTTCGTTTCCAACTGCGAAGGACGTGTATCATGCCGGATCAGGTCTTGCCCAATATCTTTCGGATTGAGGTTCCCATTCCGCATAGCCCGCTCAAGGCCACCAACGCTTATGTCATTCGGGGGGAAGGTCGTGTACTNNGGGTGGATACCGGCCAGAACCGCCCAGAGAGTCTGACGGTTCTGAAGCAGGGCCTGAGCGAACTGTCCGTCGATCTGAAACAGACCGACATTTTTTTGACGCATATGCATGCAGATCACTCCGGACTGCTGCCGTTTTTGAAAACGGACAGGAGCCGGATTTTTGCCAGTCAGGATGACGCGGAGCGTGTCAATCACATGCTGATCGCGGATAATCCACTGGAACCCTTGTATTTTGCCGCCATCCATAATGGATTTTCTCCGGCGGAAGCGCGACTGGCCATTGCCCGGCATCCGGGAAACTCTAAGGGCAAACAGACGGCGCTGGACTTCACCTTTGTACAGGATGGCAGTATCATTCAGGCCGGCGGGTACAAGTTTGTCTGCATTGCGACGCCCGGGCATACGCAAGGCCATGTCTGCCTTTATGAACCAGCGCATCATTTTTTGCTTTCTGGTGACCACATTTTGGGTGACATTAGTCCGAACATAACCCATTTTCTTGGCGATGGCGATCCCTTGGCGGATTTTCTGGCATCACTGCAGAAGGTAGCGGGTTTATCCGTGGAAACGGTTTTGCCGGGCCATCGGCGTATCTTCAATGATTGTCGGGGACGAATCGGTGAATTGCTGGAACACCACCAAAGGCGGGTGGATGAGGTGGCGGAGATTTTGTCGGACTGTCCGTTGAATGGATATCAGGTCGCCGCACGCATGACCTGGGACATGGTTTACCGCAACTGGTCGGAAGTGGCGCCGGCCCAGAAATATTTCGCGACCGGTGAAGCGTTGTCGCATATTCATTTTTTGGAGAAGCAGGGTTATGTGCGCAGAGTGGAAGAGAAAAATGTGATCTATTATTTTCGGACATAGGGTGAGTTGATGAAGTGTAATTTTTATCGGTCCGTGCTTACTGATTTCAGGCAGCCGGACTTTTTTTATTTGCCTATCTATTGCATTGCCAGATGGGAGCGAGTATAATTTTTGCTAGTAGCAGATAATAATATCAAGTATTATGAACTGGTGTGGGAAAATGGCGAGACAATCGAAAAAGTTGCGACATGAACAACTGAAAACTTTGATGGAAAGTTCGCCGTTCGTTACGGATGAAGAGTTGGCAGCCCAGCTGGGCGTCAGCATTCAGACGGTCCGGTTGGACAGAATGGAACTGGGTATTCCTGAGCTGCGGGAACGGACCAGGCAGGCGGCGCAAGAGGCACATGCCAATCCCAAGGCGATTGCCAGCCAGGATGTGACCGGGGAAATTTTGGACCTTGATTTGGGTCATACGGGAATTTCAACGCTGGTAGTGACTCCGGATATGGTGTTCGAGAAGACCCATGTGGCTCGCGGCCATCATATTTTTGCGCAAGCAAATTCACTGGCGTTGGCGGTGATGGATGCCCCGGCCGCTGTCACCGGAGTTGCCAACATCAAGTTCAAAGTTCCGGTCCGGGAAGGCGAAAGGTTGGTCGCCAAAGCCGAAGTCATAAGAACCCGGGCCAACAAAAATTTCATCTGGGTTAAAACGCGTTCCGGGTCGCAAGAAGTATTTCGCGCCAAATTTATTATGGTTTCGCTGGAAGGATGACAAAATTGATTAGAATTGCCGTTGACGCGATGGGTGGCGATTATGCTCCGGAAGAAATCGTACTGGGCGCCGTCGAGGGCGCGCGCCAGTATGGGTGCGAGATTTTTTTGGTAGGCGATGAAGCCCGCATTCGTGAATCTTTACAAAAATCACCCGGCTGGGAGAGGCTGCCGATTCAGATCGTCCATGCGTCGGAGACCATTGATATGCATGATCAGCCGGGCGCGGCGGTCCGACGCAAAAAGGACGCTTCGGTTGTGGTCACGGCGCGGCTGGTGAAAGAACAAAAATGCGACGTGGCGATAGCAGCCGGCCATACCGGCGCGGCGGTCGCTTCGGCGCTGTTCGGATTGGGCCGGATACCTGGGATCGAGCGGGCGGCGATTGCCACTGTCATCCCCAACCTGCGGGGCCGGACGGTTCTGCTGGATGCAGGGGCGAATGTTGACTCGAAGCCCAAGCACTTGGTTCAGGCGGCTATTATGGGTTCCATCTATGCGGAATTTGTACTGGGAATCGACAAGCCCCGGGTTGGCCTCCTGAATATCGGCGAAGAATCGACCAAGGGAAATGAACAGGCGCTGGCCACCTATCCCTTGTTACACGATTTGAAAACCATCCATTTTATCGGCAATGTCGAAGGCCGCGACATTATGGCCGGAACGGTCGATGTGGTGGTTTGCGACGGTTTTGTCGGCAATATTGTTCTGAAAACTTCGGAAGGACTGGCAAAAGCCCTGATGCAGCTGGTTCGCGAAAGCATCGTACAGGGGGGATATCTGGCAAAACTAGGCGGCTTGCTGATTATGCCGGCCATGCGGAAACTGAAAAAGAAGCTGGACTATGCGGAATATGGCGGCGCCCCCTTGCTGGGAGTCAATGCGGGCTTCATGATCTGCCACGGCAGCTCCAAAGCCAAGGCCATTACGAGTGCCGTCCGCTCCGCCACAGAGTTTTATGAACAGAGAGTTCTCGAACATATTCGTGAAAACCTGATGATGGAGGGAATGGCTAATGACTCAAAAGATAACAGCCAATAAAAACGTGGGAATTATCGGTGTAGGGGCGTATGCGCCGGAAACCGTAATGACCAACAGTGATCTGGAAAAAATGGTGGACACCAGTGATCAATGGATTACGGAAAGGACCGGAATTCGGGAACGTCGCATTTCCCCGGCGGATGTGCCGACCTCTGAACTGGCGGCGCTGGCTGCGGAAAAAGCATTAGCTGATGCAGGGCTTACGATTGACGACATGGATGCGATTATCATTGGGACGTCAAGCCCAGATATGTTTTATCCCTCGGTAGGCTGTTTGGTGCAAACCAGGCTCAAGGCCAACCGAAAGATTCCTGCCTTTGATTTGCAGGCAGGTTGTTCCGGTTATTCCTATGCAATGGTGGTAGCCACGCAATTCATTCGTACCGGTATGTTCAAAAAAGTCTTGGTGATTGGTGCGGATGAAATTTCCAAGATGATCAATTGGCAAGACCGCAACACCTGCATTTTGTTCGGGGACGGCGCCGGTGCCGTGGTATTGGGCGAAGTGGATGCTCCGTATGGAATTTTGGGCGCTTTTATGGGCGCTGACGGAATTGGCGGCGAGCTCTTGAAGTTTCCCGCCGGCGGCACCCGTATGCCGGCCACCGAAGAGACGGTTCGCCAAAAACTTCATTCGGTCCATATGGAAGGAAATGAAGTGTTCAAATTCGCCGTCCGGGTGATGGGGGAAGCGGCCGGCAAGGCCCTTGAAGATGCCGGACTGGTGGAAAGCGATATCGATTGGCTGATTCCCCACCAGGCCAATATGCGCATCATCCAGTCCGCGGCCAAACGCCTTAAAATGCCGATGGAAAAAGTAATCATCAACCTCGATCGATATGGGAATACTTCATCGGCTTCCATTCCGTTGGCGCTGGACGAAGCTGTCCGGGATGGACGGATTCAACCGGGCAATATCGTGATGATGGTTGGATTCGGCGCCGGGCTCACCTGGGCTTCGTTGGTGCTGCGGTGGGGAAAATAGACTGCCGGAATACTATTTGAGCCGAAAGGAAGGATAACATGGCAAAAACAGCGTTTTTGTTTCCGGGACAAGGTTCCCAGTCCGTAGGCATGGGTAAAGACCTGGCGGATCATTTCCCGGTCGCCCGGGCAGTCTTTGAAGAAGCCGACCAGGCGTTGGGCTTTTCGATCAGCAAACTTTGTTTTGAAGGTCCGGAAGAAGAGCTGCGCAAGACATTCAATACGCAGCCGGCAATTTTGACCGTGAGTGTGGCTGCTTTGCGAGTGATGCAAGAAGCAGGTCTGGCCTGTGACATAACGGCGGGACATAGCCTGGGCGAATATTCGGCTCTGGTTGCGGCCGGGGTGCTGGAGTTTGCCGATGCGGTCCGGCTGGTCAACAAACGGGGCCAGTTCATG
>DCTI01000134.1 GCA_002329525.1 Negativicutes bacterium UBA1444 | reverse complement strand
CGCCGCCTGCCCGTTGACACCCTGAAAGTCGACAAATCCTTTATCGAGGATATTTTGGATGATGAGGTGCAAGCGGATCTGGTCGGATCGATCATTGATATGGCGCATACATTGAACCTTACCGTTGTCGCCGAAGGTGTCGAAACGGATGCTCAGGTGGAAAAGTTACACCAATATCACTGTGATTGCCTGCAGGGTTATGTTTTCAGTACACCGGTTCCTGTCGAAGCGGCCTTGACTTTGCTGAACTAATTCGTATCGGCCAGTTCTCCCCGGAATATGGTCACTGCCTGCCCGCCGATCCGGACCCGGTCGCCGGCGGCCGTCAGATGCAATACTCCGCCCCGCGGCGATGCCTGATAGGCAACAAAGCAATCTTTGCCCAATTTCTTTTGCCAATAAGGAACCAGACGGCAATGCGCCGAACCGGTGACGGGATCTTCGTTGATTCCCACCGCCGGCGCGAAAAAGCGGGAAATGAAATCATACCCGGTCGAGACCGAAGCAGCCGTCACAATGACCGCCCGGCAGGCGACCTGCAATAAACGGCCAAAATCCGGCGCAAGATTGCGAACGGTATCTGCCGATGCCACTTCGATCAGACAAACATCACCAGCACGTCCCACAAAAATTGGCGTAGCTCCCACTGCCTCCAGCAAACCAGCCGGCGGTTCACTGGGAACAACCGGGATCGCCGGAAAATTCAACTCGATCATTCCGTCGCCGGGCGTATATTGGGCAGTCAGCAACCCGCTGGCAGTATGGAAACGGGCCGTTGCGTTTCCCGGCAACCGTCCCTGCTCGAATAAAATGTGCGCGCTCGCCAGCGTGGCGTGTCCGCACAATTTCACTTCCGTCTTCGGCGTAAACCAGCGCAGCCGATAGCCATCATTTTCGGGCAGCAAAAACGCGGTTTCCGACAAGTTCATCTCATTGGCGACCGCCTGCATCCAAGCGGCCTCCCCTGGCTGTTCCAGCAAACAAACGCCGGCGGGATTCCCCCGAAACGGCCGATCGGTAAACGCATCCACCTGAAAAATCTTGATCCCCATAAGTATCCCTCCTCAATTCAAATCATCCGCCTGCCGCAGCAGCACCAGCGCCGGCGGGTCTTTTTTTGACGGCGGCTCGTGATGGGCGCCGATGATAAGCAACAGCTCCGCTTCCACGCCGATCTGCCGCAACAAGGCAACGCCGCGCTGCGGATGACAAGCCGACACATGCAGGGCGTGCCGAAGATTGTCCAATCGGCTGCCCCGCCCCGCCCGCGCCCACCTCCGGGTCTGCTCGGGGAGAAAGTAGTGCAGCAGCACGGCGGCAATCTTGTCCCAAGTACTGACATCCCCCCAGCGACGTCCCACATCGTGCAACAAAGCACACCGGATCAGAAAGCGCTNNCTTGGAAACCATTCGACAGTGAAACTGATCCTGGACGCTCATGCCATAGAACAAATCCTGCTCGCCTAGGCTCAGATACTCGCCGATGAAAAGGCGGTCCGCCGGCGTGATCCGTGCGCCCAGCGCCCGGAGAAATTGTTTGACGCGTTTTCTCATGTAGGTTTATTTCTCGTCCGGTCGTGTAGGCTCCTGCTCTCCGCCATGATTATTTTATAGCTTTTGAAGTTTTCGCCGGACAAAGGAACAGCTACGGTTCGCCTGCCGAGCGAACCGTAGCTGTTCCTTTGTATAAAAGGTCGCAGTGTTAGTCCAATTTCCGGATCACATCGATAATGGTTCCATCCCGATATTCCACCAAGCCGACAATGTCGCCTTCCGCCGGAACCGCTTCGACCGCCCCGGTAATTTCCAAAGCCAACTTATGCAGTTCTTCGATATCCATGAGGGGTAACCCGGATCCCGCCAAGTTTGACAGCAGGTCACGGCGAATTGGGTTGACGGCGATTCCCCGGT
This sequence comes from Negativicutes bacterium UBA1444, assembly GCA_002329525.1. Classification (GTDB taxonomy): domain Bacteria; phylum Bacillota; class Negativicutes; order UBA1444; family UBA1444; genus UBA1444. Next base: position 3,980 of record DCTI01000134.1, on the reverse strand, counting down.
CGGTTACCACAACGTCGACTGTAGATCCGGGTGTAACCACAGTGCGAACCTGTTGGCGTACCACGGGAAAAGCTTTTCGCACCAATGGCAACGCCACAATGCAAAGTTTGGAGCCGGCGGCAGTGTCCGGATGTCCGCCCGGCGCCCCCATCAGCTTCCCATTCGACCCGGTCAGCACATTCACGTTGAAATTTACATCCACTTCCGTTGCACTCAATATGACAGCGTCAACCTGGTTGACGATCGGGCCCCGATTGCCGGGACTCGCATAATACGAAGCCGACATTTCAATATGACGTTGATTGTCCCGCAACGAACGGATGGCTTGGCTGTCAAAGCTCTGCACGTCAAATAAGAGTTCGACCAAACCTTCCTCCATCATTTCCGCGAAAATGCCGGTGACGCCGCCAACACCGAAGGCCGCACGGATTTTCTCCGCCTGCATCTTTTCCCGGATAAACTTGGCAGCTGTTAAAGAGGCTCCACCACTGCCCAGTTGCAACGAAAAGCCATCCCGGAAGCAGCCGGAATGTTCGATCACTCTCGCCGCGTACTCCGAAATCAGCAGCTCCTTGGGATCGGTACTGATCCGCAGGGACCCGGTACTAATGCCTGCCGGATCGCCGATGGAATCGACCTGAACGATGAAGTCGACTTGGGTCTGCGGTATACTGACATGCTGCAGCGGGCCCCGGACCAAATGGTCGGTGACGGCCACAACCTTGTCGGCGCAAGCGGCGTCAATCATGGCGTAACCGAGGGACCCGCAGGCAGCCGGGCCGTCGATCCCGTTGATATTGCCGTATGCATCGCAAGTCGGCGCGCCGATGAAGGCCACGTCAATTTTCAATTCGCCGGATTCGATCGCCCGGGCTCTGCCGCCATGCGTCCGAATCATGACCGGATTGGGCAAGCGGCCGGCGGAAACGAATTTGCCGATTTGTCCGCGGATACCGCTGGTGTCGAGAGCGACAATCACGCCTGACTCCAGATGCGGCAGCAGTGCGTCCTGTACTTCGCTCAGCGAACTGGCGGAAAGCTTCAGGCCACGGATTCCTTTACGGGCAATCGCGTCAACGACCTGTTTCATGACCGCATCGCCGTTGCGCAGATGGTGATGGAAAGAAATAGTCATCCCATCGCGTAATCCGCAGGCATCAATGGCGGCATCCAGGGATTTTAGCAATTTTTCCGAACCGTCAACATCGATCCGTTTACCGGACGCCTGACGCGCCGGGATACATTGCCAGGGCCCCTGATAAAGGTGAAGTTTACGGCCGGCAATACTGTCCGGAATATCCCGGCCTGCTGCGTTTCTCATGAGTAAATCCTCCTCGAATTATTACCGCAAGTAAAATTTACAATCCCTGTGATTGCCGAGCCTGCCGCTTCTTCAACTCGAAGGCCTGAATGGCCGCAGCGCGCTGAAACAGCTTTCGGGCCCGTTCATAATGCACATAATCGATCATTTTTCCTTCAAAACTCGTTGAAGCTCGCCCCTGGGCCACTGCCGCTTCAAACGCCTCGATAATCCGGCCGGCGGTTTCGGTTTCGGCCGGGGTTGGCGAAAACGCCCGATTCAAGATCTCGACATTTCCGGGATGGATGCAACTGGCGCCCAGGAAGCCGTGTTTATAAGCAAGTTCGGCGCTTTTGGCAAACGCGTCGGCATCATTGTAGTGAGCCAATGACCCAATCAGACCCATCGGGGTTTTCCCATACGCCCGGGCCGTAAACAGCAATTGCATGCGCGGCTGCAGCAGCGCCTGGAAAGTGTCGGGACAATCCTGAATCCCGGCATCACGCAAAAAATCTTCATTTCCAAGAGTTAAGGAATCAATCCGCTCGCTGCTGCCGGCTATCTCGTCCATCCGCAGGAATCCCAGGCAGGATTCGATCAGGACAGATATTTTAATTTGTCCCGTCGGTATTCCCCGCTCGGATTCCAATCTGGCGATCTGTTGTTCGACCTGGCGCAGTTCGACGCCGCTTTCAACTTTCGGCAGCACAATTCCAACCACCTCCGGCCAAACCGCGGCTTCCACATCGTCCCGCAACCATCGGCTGTCATTATTGACGCGAACCAGTACATCACTGCCGCCCTTGCCCGCCAGCGCCACCTGCTCCTTGATCCGTTGCCGGGTTGCCGCTTTTTCCGTAATGGGCACACTGTCTTCCAGATCTAACACAATCGCATCCGCATTCCGTTGCCAAGCCTTTTCCACAAATTTCGCCGAATTCGCCGGCATAATCAGGCGCGAGCGCCGCACCTGCTCAATTGTATAGTTCACACCCATTTCAAAACTCCTCCTGTTTCATCGTGGCGGGATTAACGCTAATCACCCATATCCCAGCCGTTAACATAACCTTGCACAAACCCGATAATCCCTGTCAACGAGGCAATGACAAACGCCGGCTTGCCGACCGTTTTCATAATCTTGACCGCGAGAGCGCCGTTGGCAGTCGCAATGCTGTACATCTGCACCAACACAATGACGGTTCCCAGGACCATAAATACAATCACACCGCAAACGAATATCGCATTCAGGCATTTACGCAATAGTTCCATTTTCTCTTCCCCCTTACATGACCAAAGTCGGCAGGAAACCGGTTGCAATCAGCACGCCAATCGCCAGGATCGGCAAAACATAATACCAAATTAATGGCATGAAGGTTTTTACCGGGTCGACATTGGCAATGCCGCAGGCAATGAAAATCGGCGCGGCGCCCGGCGGTGTGGCTCCTTCCGTCGATGAAAAAATCAAGATGACCGCTGCCGCCGTCGCCGGATGCACGCCGGCATAGATCAACGCCGAAAAGGAAACCGAGCCAATGGCCACGACCGTTGCTGTAGAGGTCAGCGGGCCACCGATCAGGGTTACCAAAATTCCCACGAGGATGATCATCAACAGCGGAGAAAGTTGCATGGATTTCAAAATAGCCATCATGTCCTTGGCCAATCCCAGCCTGGTCATCACTTCACCGGCGGCAAAGGCGAAGAACAAGGTCGCACCAACGACCACATAGCGTTTTGCCGAAGATTGAATCAGGTTATACATCCCAGAAACAGTCTTGGGTAAATATTTCCGTCCCTCGAAAATGGCAATCCAACTGATGAGAACCGGAATCCAGACGATGATCGAAATACTCTTCAGTCCTTTGGGGCCAAAGCCTTTTATCCCGGTCAAAATATCTGCCACCGGACCGATCGTCAATCCTACGGGAATAATAATTCCGGCGAAAATCAGCAGTGAAGTCCAGCCATCCCGGAAGGTCTGGCTAGATGGTTTGATCATTTCCCGCGGCAGCGGCTGGATATTATAGCGATAAACGAACCATCGGACCAGAATCAACCGATAAAGCAACGTCCATAACCCGGCGGTAAGCAGCGCAATATAAAGAGAGCCGGTTTNNGGTTGTCACTTTTTCGGCGACGACACCCAACCCGAGCAGCAAAAACATGGACGAGCACGGCGGTAAAGCAATTCCCAGGCCGGCATTGCCCGAGACCAATGTTGCACTCAGCTGAGGCGACCAGTTGGATTTTACCATCCAGGGGATGGTTACCGCGCCGACCGCCGCTGCATTGCCGGAACCGGACCCGGAAATGAGCCCCATCAAGGCGCTGGCCAACGTGGAAATGTAGCCGGCACCACCGGCGATCCGCCCCAACGTTGAATTCAGGATATCCACCATGCGATTGACCAAGCCCGTTTTGGTCATGACAAATGCCATGAACACGAATGCCAGCGCTGCATAAACGGTTTCCTGCAGCGCGGCGAATTCAAGGCTTTTCCACATGAGATCGAAAAACTTGCTGCCGCCGAACAGNNCAGCCGACAACCATAGCTTCGCCGATGTTGCGCTTCAGCTTCGAATTCCAGAAGATAATGGCGGCAATGTAGGCAATCAAAGACCAGATGCTCATTCCCATATTCTTTCCCCCATCGCTAAAATAATCTTTCTGTCTTTATCATAAA
>DCTI01000221.1 GCA_002329525.1 Negativicutes bacterium UBA1444 | reverse complement strand
GCCAATTCCACCAAATCGGTCAGATAATATTCCCCTTTGGGGGATAGTTTGACGTGTTTCAACGATTCCCAAAGCCATTCGGATTGAAAGCAATACAACCCCACATTACATTCTTTGATCGCCAACTGCTGCGGAGAAGCCTGGGCTTCCTCCACGATGGCTGCCACACTTCCGTCCGCGTTGCGCACGATTCGGCCGAAACCGTGGGAATCCTCCTGAATGATGGTTAACATTGTAAATACAGCCGCCGATTGTTGCTGTAGATCACAGACCAGCCGGATCGTCTCCGCTCGCAGACAAGGCATATCCGCATAGGCGACCAACACATTTTTTGCCCGACCCTTGGCGTCTTTTTCGGCTGCGGCAACGGCGTTTGCAGTACCAAGCTGTTCTTGTTGAACGGCAATATCCGCTCTGCCTTCCACGGCACGGATCACCTGATCTGCTCCGTGACCGACCACCACGATTGGCCGAAGGGAGGTAACTTTGGCGACTTCATCCAAAATGTAATCGATCATCGCCTTTCCCATAACGGGGTGAAGCACTTTGGGCGTGGCGGATTTCATGCGGGTTCCCTGTCCCGCTGCCAAAATTATCGGGATAATTGACATAGCGGCTCCTCTTTTTTTTATAAAGTTCGCATATGGGTTATTTGTGTTTGAGGTTAAGTCCGATTTCCGATCGCCGGCGAAAATCTTATTCGCGGGGATTTCCGGCAGCGTGCTCGACTCTCCATCCTCCGTTGGCAAACATCAGCGGCAGATCAAATCGGTCATACGGATGACATCTGCCAGGTATTGTACATCATGAATTCGGATTATGTCTATGCCGTTGATTATTCCGGCTGTCGCAGTTGCCGCGGTTCCCATCAGGCGCCGATCGACCTCTTTTTGCAGATAATGTCCGATGAATGATTTTCGGCTGGTCCCGAGTAAAACGGGATAACCCAATTCTTTGAAAGCGGCTAAATCCCTCAGGATATCCAGATTCTGCTGCGGTGTCGTCCCGAACCCAATACCGGGATCCAGAATGATCCGATTGTGGGGGACCCCAGTGGAAAGGGCATGCGTCGCCAAGCTTTCCGCTTCTCTCAAAACTTGCGGCATGGTTTCCGTCTTTTCGGAGAGAGGCTGCCAACGCATCAGAATGATCGGTGCGTTAGTCTCAGCGGCGACCCGCGTCATTGTGGCATCTTTCAATCCACCGCTGACATCGTTAATCCAATTTGCGCCGGCGTCTAAAGCGGCTTTCGCCACTGCTGCTTTGCTGGTATCGACCGACAAAAGGGCATCGGGAAAACGCTCTCTCAGCCTGCGGATGACCGGAACCAGTCGCCCCTGTTCGGCTTCCGCCGTAACGGGTTGAAAGCCGGGACGGGTGCTTTCCGCTCCCACATCCAGAATATCCGCGCCTTCTTCCAAAAAAGCACTCGCCTTCCGCAGTGCCGATTCCAACGGATCTTCGGCGCCTTGCAACAGCCCGTCTCCCGAAAAACTGTCCGGCGTCAGGTTAATAATGCCCATCAGGTACGTTTTCACTCCCCACCGGATCACTTTTCGCGATAAATCCAAAGAAAAAGGCAGCTTTCGGACGTTCTCCTCCGGCGCTTCCGCCAACAAAGTTCGCCAATCTTTCCCGGTTTGCGGATCCGCTTCGTCGGGAATCAGCTCACAGAGGGGTTGCAGCACGAAACGGCGCTTGATCATCTGCGGATGGGGAATCATCAGGTTATCGGACTGATAACACAGGTTATCATTCAGCAGAATATCGAGGTCGATCACGCGCGGTCCGTAGCGGAACGTCTCTTCCCGCCCCATCTTCCGTTCAATCGCTTTCAGGTAGGACAACAGGCTTTGCGGCGGCAGTGTCGTCCGCGCTTCCCAGACCAAATTATAAAAATCCGGCTGATCCGAATATCCCCACGGTTGCGTTTGATAAATCGGAGAAGTTCTCAGAATCGAGACGGCCGGCGCTAACAACTGACCCGCGAGTGTCAGATTTTCCGTTCGATCGCCCAAATTACTTCCGGCTCCGATAAAGACTCGATGCGTTTCCATTAGGCAAGCTCTTATGCCGAACAGGCTTGAACAAAAGCGCGGAATAACTTCCGTTGATCGGGCCGGTCTTGCATCCTTTCCGGATGCCATTGAATGCCGGCGACAAAGCGTCGATCCGGTGCTTCGTAAGCTTCCGAAATCCCATCCTCGCAATATGCGGCGGGACGAAAACAGTCCGCCAAACGATCGACCGCCTGATGATGATAGGAATTGACTTTGAGACTGCCGGTTTCGTAAATCGCCCGCAGCATTGTATTCGGCAGCAGCCTGACCGAATGCTCCGGAACCGAATCGGGCGGCGCATTCTTCGGACGTTGATGGAGAAGCGCATGGGGGCATTGGGAAGGAATGTCGGTAATCAACGATCCGCCCATGGCGACATTCATTACCTGTGTCCCCCGACAAATGCCCAACAACGGAAAATCCTTGGCCATTGCCAGACGGGTCAGCTCGATTTCGATTTCATCTCGTTCCAAATTGGGGACGGATATGCTTTCGTGGGGTTGACCGCCGAACCGTTCGATCGCCACATCTTCTCCGCCGATGAGCAACAGCCCGTCAAACATCTCAAAAATCAACGATATGTCCCCGAGGGGGAATTCGACGGGAATCAGAAAAGGAATTCCGCCTTGGTTGAGAATTGCGCGGGTGTAATGGGTATTCACCTCATCGATTCGCGGCTCGGCGGGGTTGTTCGTGAGTTCCTGATTGCACACGATGGCTATCAGTGGGGGTTTACGGTTCATGCATCCGTCCTTTCGAAATCGGGTTTGAATAAAAAAACAGGAGTGAACGGATCCACTCCTGAGGGTTTCGACTTAACGAAAAAAGTCAGTAAAAAGACTAAAACTTCTGTTTTAAGCGGGCGCTCTTACCGCTGCGATCACGCAGGTAATATAAGCGGGCGCGCCGTACTTTACTGTGGCGTTCGACGACGACTTTATCGATTCTGGGGGAGCGGGTGAGGAAAGTTCGTTCCACACCGATGCCGTTCGATGCTACACGGCGGACAGTGAAAGTGGAGTTGGTCCCGTTGTTATGAGTATAAAGGACAATTCCTTTAAATTCCTGGATACGTTCCCGGTTCCCTTCCTTAATTTTCACATGGACAGACACGGAATCCCCCGGCAACAAATCGGGAATATCCGGGTTAATCGGGGCTTCAATGCTTCTCAAAATATCAGTCATAATTCAATACCAATCCTTGCAAAGGCTGCTTCAATTTCAGCGCCCAAACGACGCGAAGCAAGATTATAGCATGATCTCCCGAACCTGTAAAGCGGATTGTAATATTTCGGGGACAGGTCTTTTGATGCAGCCTTAATTCGATGAAAGTTTCGAATCGTTTAATAAAACTTTTACGAGCTCATAAACAGTTGTTGACGGATCATTCGATCCGGGATGAGAAGGATGATATTCTTTCATCAATCTTTCCGCATTTTTAATGGCTATATCACTTTTACATCGTAGCCTATGATACATACGATCAT
>DCTI01000087.1 GCA_002329525.1 Negativicutes bacterium UBA1444 | reverse complement strand
GACGATTTTTTGCGCCGGCACACCCGCTCCGCGCAGTGCCGCGATCGCCAATGAACCGTGCCGTTTGGAGAGGCGGCTGCCGTCGCGGCCGATCAGCAGCGGCACATGGATAAAAGTCGGCAGCGACGCAGCCAACAGCCGCCAGAGATAAACCTGCCGGGGCGTGGACGCCAGCAGATCGGCGCCGCGCAACACGCGGCTGATCCCCATCGCCGCGTCGTCGANNCGACGACCACGGCGAGCTGATAGGCGAACACTCCGTCCGAACGGCGAATGACAAAATCGCCGCACTCCTGTCGCAGCACCTGCTTTTGTCTGCCATACACTTCATCGCTGTACTCCACCGCGGCATCACCGACCCGCAGCCGGTACGACGGCCGCCTGTCGGCCGCCCGCAGCTTTGTCACCGCCAGCTCGGTCAATGCGGCGCACCGGCCCGAATAGGGAACCTCCGTATCGCCGGCATGGGGAGCGGACGCGGCCAGTCGCAGTTCCGCCCGGGAACAAAAGCAGGGATAAACCAGTCCCGCCTGCAGCAGCTTGTCAAATGCCGCCTGGTAATAGTGTGAACGCTGGCTCTGACAGTACGGAGCGGCCGGGCCGCCCACATCCGGACCCTCGTCCCAGTCCAGACCCAGCCAGCGCAAGTCTGCCAGCAGGCCGGCCGCATAATCCGGCCGGCTCCGATCCGGATCAAGGTCTTCCATGCGCAGGACCATGGCGCCGTTCTGTTTGCGGATATCCAGCCAGGCCAACAGCGCCGTCCAGGCATTTCCCAGATGCATCCGGCCCGACGGACTGGGTGCGAATCGTCCGCGGGGCGTCTGTTGCGGTTCCGTCATTTTCTTCCTCTTTCATGGTATCGTTCTTGACACGGTCAAATCTTGACCGTTGCTGCGGAATACGACCGCCCCGTCCCGGTCGGTGCGAAACAGCCCAACCGGCCACTCCCGCAACCGGGTCAGCGTTTCCGGCGCCGGGTGCCCGTAGCGATTGTCGGCGCCGACGGAAACCACGGCATATTGCGGAGAAACTTTTGTCAGGAAATCCCGTTGGGTTGCCTTTCGTCCGCCATGATGGCCGACTTTTAAAACTGTCGACATCCCCATCTTCATTTTCCCTATTCTTGTTTCGCTCTCTCCCTCCAGATCTCCTGTCACCAAAAAACTGTGACGGCCGGATTCGATCCTTACAATGGTCGATCGACCGTTTTCCGATTCACTGGATGTTTTCGCAGTCCGGCCGATTGCTGCCGGGCCATCGCCGCCCGCCTGATATAGTTGCAAGCGAACGCCGTCCACCAAAAATTCCGCAACGTCGGCAGCATCCCGCATATTCCGGCCACGCATGGCCTGTCGCAGGCGCAGAATTGCCGGTGATTCGTCCGCCGCCGACCAGTGCAGCAACGCCTGACGAACTCCCAGATATTTCGCCACGGCAGCGGCGCCGCCGGCATGATCCTGATGATTGTGGGTCAGAATCAGGCAGTCGACTTCGCGTACGCCATAGTGGCGCAGATAGGGAACGACCACGCGTTCGCCGACATCAAAATCCGTTTGCGGTCCGGAGGTCCCGCCGGCGTCGATCAAAATCACCCGGCCGTGCGGTGTGATCACCAACGTCGCATCCCCTTGCCCGACATCGATAAAGTGGACCTGCAGCGGTCCCGGCTGCCATCGGATCCAGATAACGCAAAGAGCCGCCAACAGGATCGCCCCCGCAGTCTTATCGCGATTCTGTTTCAGCTGCCGCCACACGTGCGACGGCGACCAAGCGCCGATTTGCCAAGCGCCGCCCAGCCAAATGATCAGCAGATAATAACCGACGCAGCCCCATAGGCTAAACGCAGGCAAGGCCACGACGGCCAGCGGCAGGCGGGCCAGGAACCGGTTCAGTTCTACCGCCAATCCCGTCAGCAGGCTGATTCCGACAAAAATCGCCTGACTGACGCCTGACATCCCGCCGGCCAGTACGATTCCAGCCAGTCCGGCCAGTATAACCGTTTCCAGCAGAGGGATGACCATCACATTCGCCAGCAAAGAATACAACGGCAGGGCACCGAAGTACCAAGCCTGCAAAGGTAATACCGCCAGCTGCGCCGCAACGGTGGCGATGATTCCGGTAGCCGCCATTCGCGCAATCGACGGCCACTTATCAGGTTCCAGCCATCCCTGCAAAGCGGGAGTTAGGTACAGCAGTCCGGCGGTGCAGGCAACCGACAGCTGAAAACTGAGATCGAACAGATACCGGGGCTCATAGGCCAGCATACCGATCACCGCCAGCGTCAAGGCCCGCGCGGCGGCTTCCCGGCGGCCGAGGCCGATCGCCGCCATCGCGATCAATCCCATGATGACGGACCGGACAACCGGCGCCGAAAAGCCACTGACCAATCCATAGCCAAACATCGCCAGGCCGGCAACTCCGGCACTGCCGACATCGTGCAGCCCCAACCGGCGCGTCAGCCAGAAAATCGCCCCGGCCACCAGTGCGACATGCGAGCCCGACACTGAAAGGATGTGCACGATGCCGGTCGCTGCAAAATCCCGGACCGTTTGCCGGTCGATCCCTTCATAACCGCCAAACAGCATCCCCATGACCAGAGCGGCATCCGTATCCGGCATCGCCCGTAGCAACGACGTTCGGACCTGCAAGCGCCAGCGGGCGAGCTGATCGGCGAGCGGCGTCGGGCCGTCGCGTCGCGCGATCCGCAGGGTTCCCGGCAGCGCCGTCATCCGCACATCCAGTCCCCGGACCGCCAGGGCCGTTTCGACATCCGGCTGTCCCGGATTGTGATAGGCCGGAAACCGGCGGATCGTTCCGCTGGCCGTGATGAAGTCGCCATCTCCGCCGACCGGCTGCGAATCCGGCTGCGCCACCGTCAGTCGCAGCCCGCCCCGCAACGATTGCGGCAGCCCCTCTGCCGACACCAGTCTGTGTTTTAGTTCCACTTCATAGCGAATCCGTCGTTCACCGGAATTGCCGGTCAGAATTTGCGGTGTGCCCCGGATGGAACCCTGCACCGTAATTTTCCGTCCGACAAACTCCCGGACCGAATCGGGCCGGCTCTCGTTCACGCTCGTTAGCCGGACCATTCCGGCCAGACACCACAGCAGCAGCAGGGCCGCCGACAGCCAATGAACGCTGCGCCGACCGCGCCACCGGTTGAGGCCGGCCATGATGAGCAGGGCCAGCCCCCAGGTCAGAATCAGGAACCAGAGCAAGCCGGAACCGGCCGGCCCGGCCGCCAGAATTCCCAGGGCAAAAGCGCCGGCCTGGCCTACCAAGTGATTTTGTCCTTCAGTTTGCGATATTTGGCTTCGCCGATTCCCTGGACCTTTTTCAGATCTTCGCCGGACTGAAACGGACCGTTTGCCTGTCGCCATTCCACGATCCGGGCCGCCATGGCGGGGCCGATTCCCGGCAATTGATCCAGCTCGACCGCCGTAGCGGTATTGATGTTGACTTTGGCTGCCGGAACCGGGCCCCCCGCTGGCGGCGAAGAATTTCTCGCCGCTCCCGCAACCGGTTGATACTGCGGGCTGCTCCCCTCGTCTTTGATAACCGGCCGGCCCGGCACATGGATTTGCATTCCGTCCCGCAATCGTTGCGCCAGATTCAGTCCAGAAACTTCCGCGCCGGGCAGCAGTCCGCCGGCGGCGTTCACCGCGTCCAGCGCCCGGCTGCCGCCGCTCACTTTGACGACCCCAGGATGCTCCACCATGCCGCTGACATAAACCACAATGTCCTCCGGGGCCTTTCGGCCGCTGCCGCCAACGT
>DCTI01000132.1 GCA_002329525.1 Negativicutes bacterium UBA1444 | reverse complement strand
CAATGTGACTTCGCGAACGGCCAGCACGACCTGCGCCGCCGTGACCAGAGCATCTTCCCGGGAATCCATCGGAGTGGTTCCGGAATGTCCCGGCGTTCCTTCCACCCGGATTTTTAGGCGAGTGGGCGCCGCAATCGCTTCCACGATGCCGATGGATAGTTCTTCATCCTCAAGGATCGGTCCCTGCTCGATATGCAACTCGACGAAGGCGTGGATGGGTTCACCCACCCGGGACGCCGCGGGAATTTGATCCGTAGGCAGACCGGCCGCTGCCAAGGCTTCCGGGAAAGTAACCCCTTGCGAATCCTTCGCCTTGGTCCAGCCTTTCACGTCCGCCACGCCGGCCATTGCCTTGCTGCCCATGGTGGCGTAGCCAAACCGGCTGGACTCTTCGGCGGTAAAAATGATCAATTCCAGCGGACGCTTGGTCTTGCCTTCCGCCTTGATCCGACGGATTGCCGCGAGTCCGCCGACAACACCCAGCACGCCATCGTAACGGCCGCCTTCCGGCACCGAATCCAAGTGTGATCCGGCGATCACCGGGGCTGCCGCCGGGTCAGACCCGTCCAGCCGGCCGATGATATTGCCGATGCCATCCACCCGGATTTTCATGCCCAACTCCTGCATCAAGCCGGTAACATAGGCGCGGGCCTTCAGTTCCTCTTCCGACAGCGCCAGCCGGGTGATGCCGTTTTCTCCGCGGCTGAATCCCGATATTGCTTCCAACACATGCAATACCCAATCCCTGTCCATGTGTTCTCTCCTTTCGCAGCTTGCCGGCTGCCCGGTATTTACGACGACAGAAATGAAAATACAATCAAGGCTAGAATGCTGCCCGCTGCCACGCCCCCGATATACAGCGCCTTGCGGTTCAATTTGTCGACTTCTTGCCGATTGTGCAGGCGTTTGCCCTTATTTCTGGTGATCGTCCCCATCATTCAACCTCCCCTTACTGAAGTAGGATGAGCAATTAAAGACATTATTCAAGATTTGACTGTCAACTTCCTGCCGCAGGCACGAATTCCTACTGGCATTTATACAAGCGGGCATAGTGTCCGCCCAGGGCGATCAATTCGGCATGGGTTCCCTGCTCCACGACGCGACCCTGATGCATCAGCAGGATCCGGTTGGCATTCACCACGGTGGACAGACGATGCGCCACCACTAGCATCGTGCGCTGTGCGGCCGCTTTTTCCAGGGCCTTCTGGACCAGCGCCTCCGTATAGCTGTCGATACTGGAGGTTGCTTCGTCCAGGACCAGTACATCGGCCGACGTCGCGAGCGCCCGGGCGAATGACAATAGTTGGCGTTGTCCAGCCGACAGGGTCGATCCCAGATAACCCGCCTGCGTGTCATATCCCTGCGGCAGTTTTTCGATGAACGACGCCAGGTTCGCCAAATCCGCCGCTTTCCGAATCTGTTCGCGGGAAAGCCGGGAATCATATAGGGAAATGTTATCGGCCACTGTTCCCTTGAAAATGTGAACATCCTGAAAAACGATGCTAAGCCGGTGCCGCAGCACTGCCAGCGGAATCTCCCGGATATCGCTCCCGTCCAGCAGGATGCGTCCCCGTTGCGGTTCATAAAATCGCAGCAGCAAACTCAGCAATGTCGTCTTGCCGGACCCCGACAAGCCAACAATGCCGTAGAAGGACCCGGCCGGCACCGAGAAGCTCACGCCGGACAAGACCCAGTTTTCTTCCTCATAGGCGAACCAGACATCTTCAAAATCGATGCGGGCCGGGGAACAACGCCGCGCCGGTTTCTCGCCGGCGGCGATTTCTTCGGGTTCAACGAGCATAGGCTGGATCCGTTCCGCCGCCGCCAGTGCCGACTGCAACAAGCTATACTTTTCCGCCATGTCCTTGATGGGCCAGAAAAACTTTTCCATGTACCGCAGAAACGCGATGACGGTGCCAATCTCAATCCCGACGGCGCGGGATTCGACTCCGCTGAAATGCAGTACCAGAATCACCGCCAACACATACAGCACGTCCACAAGAGGGCGAAAGGCGGCAAATGTCCGCATCTCCGCCAATCCCGCCTGCAGATACTCCTCGTTCACCCGCCGGAATCCCGAATCCGTGCCTGCAAACGCACCGAAGGCCTTGATCACGCCGACCCCATTCAGACGTTCCTGAATAAAGGAATTCAGGGCAGCGGTCTTCTCTCGGACGGTGCGGTAGGCCCGCCGGGCAAAACGTTGGTATCCGGCAGCCAGCAGAACCATCAACGGCAAAATCGCGAACGACAGCAAGGCCAAATGCCAGTGGATCGCCAGCATGGCCGCAATGATTCCAACCAACATGACCGCATCGCTCGCGAACGCCACGATCACTTCGGTATACAGATCCTTCACCGCATCGGTATCGTTGGTCACGCGGGTCACCATGCGGCCGACCGGCTGTGCCTCCAGATTCTCCATGCTTTGGCCAACGATATGCCGGAGCACTTTTTCCCGCACCGCCAATATGACCTGCTGTCCCGCCTGTTGCAGCAGCAGGTTCTCGCCATAAGCCAGGCCCAGGCTCAACAGGATGGTTGCCATGTATACGCCGAACAATGCTTCCAGGCCAGGAATGTCCCGCAGCGCCACGTAATGGTCGATGGCCAGCTTCATCATATAGGGGCGGACCAGATCCGCCGCCGCTCCCATTAGCATCAACAGGAACGCACCCGCCAGCAGCGGCCGCACCGGCGTAGCCAGCCGCCACAACGCCTGCAGCAGTTGGCGGTCGGCCCAACGTTTATTTTCGTTGTTCGAATCTTCATAGTCCCGGCCCCTGTAATACAGGCTCATGACAGTTCCCCCGCCGCCAGCTGCTGCTCATATAGCCGGTAGTATAACCCGCCGTCGGCGATCAGCTCGTCATGGGTTCCGGTTTCCGCAATCCTCCCGCCATCCATCACCAGAATGAAACGGGCGTGTTTCACCGCCGCGATGCGTTGCGAAACGATCAACGTAGTCCGGCCGGCTTCGACTTCGCGCAGATTTTCGACCAACTCGGTCTGCGTCCGATAATCGAGCGCCGAAAAAACATCATCCAGCAATAACAGGTCCGGACGCCGGATCAGTGCCCGGGCCACCGCTACCCGCTGCCGCTGCCCGCCG
>DCTI01000233.1 GCA_002329525.1 Negativicutes bacterium UBA1444 | reverse complement strand
CGCCCTGCTCACCACGCCTGCGCGGCAGGCCGACTTCGCCGTCGCCATCGCCGCGGCGATCGAAAAAATGAACCAATGAAAAATAAATCAATGTCGTGCATAACTGTAAATCCTGCTTCTTTCCAGTTGAAGCAGGATTTTTTTTATTTGCCGCGAACTATAAACGAATACAATTGTAAAATTATCATCTGTTAACAATGCTTTTCATCCGAACCTGATAAAATAGGAAATATATGAAAATACGTTTGTCGCAATAACTCCCTGCGTTATCCCAGCGAGATAATGCGGGAAACCTCGCTTTGCATGTATAATAATAACGTGTTTTCCAAATCGGGAGGACTCAGTGCACACAGCGATCCATGATCTTCATCNNTATCCTGCCCGGCCTCGACGACGGTGCGCCGGACAGCGAAGTGGCGCAGGAAATGCTCAAAATGGCGGCGGAATCCGGAACGACCGAACTGTTCGCGACCCCGCACCTGATCTCGGGAAGTTGGCAACCTACTTGGGCGGAAATCTTACACCGGACTGAAACATTGAACCGACATGCCGTGAAGACTGGCTTGGGCGTTCGGGTTCTGCCGNNGGGCGCCGAAGTGGCCATGGACTGGAGCCTGTTGGACTTGTTGCCGACACCCGGTCCATACTGTCTTGGCGGTGGTCGGTTCATTCTTGTTGAACTGCCGCTCGGCAGCCTGCCGAACTATGCCGACGATTTTTTATTTACCCTGCAGACCCGCGATTTCCTGCCGGTTCTGGCCCACCCGGAACGCAATCCGGAGGTGAAGGCCGATCCGGATTGCCTGCAACCGTGGCTGGAGCGGGGTGTATTCATTCAACTCAACACCGCGAGCCTGCTCGGACGCATGGGCAGCCGGACCGAAGCGACCGCCCGGACACTGCTCGCGACCGGCAGGGTTCACTTCGTCGGCTCCGACGCCCACAGCGCCGGCACCCGCAGTCCGGACCTCCTGGAAGCCCGGCAGGCCCTGACCGATCTGCTGGAACCTGAAGAAGCCGCCGTGCTGCTAGCGCAAAACCCGACCGAACTCCTCGCCGACCGACCGGAAGGCATCCGCGCCCCGCGCGCCCGGCCGCAGCCGACCCGGACCGGCTGGNNAGTTCCGAAACGTCATAGGAAGTGTGGGAGAGAGTACTGATGCGAAAACTGATCGCAAGTTTATTATTGATAAGCCTTCTGCTGCCGGCCGCCGCGACGGTCGGAGCAGCGGCAACACCGACGGCCGCGCCGGTGAGCGCAGCGGCTGATGCGTATGTATTGCGCCCGGGGGACATTCTGGCCATCACAGTGTTGGGGTATGACGAGTTCATACCACCGGCTAACGCCAGCGGTCCGTCGGGCTTTTTGGTCCGTCCCGACGGCCATTTCTCATTTCCACTGATCGGCGAGGTCGCCGTGCAGGGCCTGACCGCCGGCCAGCTCACCGAAGTGTTGCGGACGCGGCTGTCGGAATACCTGATCGATCCGAAAGTCACCGTGAACCTGGCCAAGCTCGGCGGCACCCGGGTCTATGTCCTCGGCGAGGTCGTCCGGCCGGGCAGCTACGAGATCGAGAAGGCGCATAACCTGCTCGACGCCGTCACGGCGGCCGGCGGGCCGACCAAGGACGGCGCGAAGCGTAACGTCTACATCGTGCGCCGCAGCAAGCCGAACGAGTTCCAGAAGGTGAACCTGCTCGCCATCCTGAAGCAGGGCGACTACTCCCAAAACGTGCCGCTGGGCGAAGGCGACGCCGTCTACCTGACCTCGAACGGCCGTCTCAACTTTGCGACCGACATCATGCCGTTCATCACGGCATCCTACTACATCGACTACATCAGCAATCGAAAATAGGGAACCGGAGGAAAGATCCTTGCACGATACAACGCTCGACCTCAGACAGATCTGGAAGACCCTGCGCAAACGCCGCAGCCTGATCGGCAAAACGTTCCTGACTTTTGTGGCGCTGGCCGTCGTGATCAGCTTTTTGATCCCGCCGACCTACGAAGGCGAACTGCTGCTACGGGTGAAGCAACCCAAAGGCCTGGCGAACTCCCTGCTCGGCGACATCACCGGCGGCAGCCCGATGGCGACCAAACAGCTGATGTCCACCTACGCCGAGATCCTGAAAAGCCGGATGGTGGTCGAACAGACCATCGAAACCAACAAAATCGGCCTGGATCCGGCTGATCCGAAAAAGGAACTGACCAAGTACGACTCTTTTGTCACCCGGATCACCACCCAGCCGGTGCGCGATACCGAGATCCTGCGGGTGAAGGTGACCGCGCCGTCGGCGACTGAAGCCCAGGTCTGGACGAACAGTCTGGTCGACCATTTTCTCGGCCGGGTGACTACCCTGGCCCGGGAGGAGCAGTCGGTGGTGCGCGAGTTTGTCGGCGAACGGCTGAAGGAAGCCCGCCGCGAGCTGGAACGGGCCGAAGGGGCCCTCGCCGAATACAAGGTGACCCAGAAGATCGCCGCCCCGGCGGACGAGACCAAGGCCATCGTCGATCGCCTGTCCTCGGCGAACCAACTGGCGGCTCAGAATGAAGTGGCGATGGCGGCGGCCCAGGGCAAGCTGGCCAGCGCCCGCCGTCAGCTCGGCAGCCAGAGTCCCGGTTTTCTGGCCGACGGGCCGCTGATCCAGCAGTACAAGGCCAAGCTGGCCGAACTGGAGCTGGAACTGGCCAAACTGCGGCAATTATATACTGACAAGCATCCGCGCGTACTGACCGTACAGGCGTCGATCGCCGAAACGAAGCTGCGGCTTGCCAATGAAGTGTCCCGGATCGTGAACGCCGAGTCGCCGGCGGCGAATCCGGTGCACGTCGGCCTGCTGCAGGCCCGCATCCAG
>DCTI01000172.1 GCA_002329525.1 Negativicutes bacterium UBA1444 | reverse complement strand
CCAGAGGATAACGGCGCAAATACTGCGGTTGTAGCCGATCGTTTGCTGGCGACGATGCCACGACAGTTGGCGCCGCAGGATTTGCGCCGTTATCCTCTGGTAATCCGGCAGGAAAGTTCTTCTTCCCGCTCGGTGGTGGCCCAGGCTTTGCGGGAACTGGGCGTTCCGTTGGAAAAATGCCAGGTCGCTCTCGAAGTCAGCGGAAACGAAGCTTTGAAACGGGCTGTGCTTGCGGGAGCGGGCATCGGTTTCATCTCCCGCCGGGCAGTGGAAGGCGAATTGGCAGGCGGTGCGCTGGCGGTTCTGAGCATTGAGGGATTAGCCATCACACGGCGTTTTTATGCCCTACAGCGGCAAAACCAGGAACTGCCGCTGGTGAAAACTCTCTGGGCCCATTTGCTGGCGAACGGCCGGGAAGCGGAGATTTCGGTCAATCGTCGCTCAGATAACAGATAAGGATGTGGCAGGTTTGGCAGTAACCATCAATGACGTGGCCCGGGCGGCGGGAATTTCCAAAAGCACGGTTTCGCAATACCTGAACGGTCGCTACGAGTTCATGAGCCTGGAAACGCGGCAGCGGATCAAACAGGTCATTGAGGAGCTCGATTATCGACCGAACGCGCTGGCCCGCAGCCTGAAACAAAAAAAGACGCACACCATCGCCGCCGTGGTTTCCAGCATTCTGAACCCCTTTATCACCAACACGATTCGGGGGGCGGAGGATTACTGCAAGGAAACCGGCTTCAATCTGATTCTGTGCAACGCCGACGATGATCCGAAACAGGAACTGGCCTATATCCAGACCCTGCAGTCGAAACAGATCGACGGCATCATCATCAGCACCACCGGCCGCAACAACGAGGCGCTGCGGACCATGAACCGCACCGGCACGCCGGTGGTACTGTTTTCCCGGCATGTGCCGGAGATTGAGGTGGATGCCGTCACGGTCGACAACCGGGCCGGGATCGGCTTGGGGATCCGGCACCTGATGGCGCACGGGCACCGTAATATCGCGTTTTTTGTGTTGCCGTACAGCGATAGCCCGGTGACTCCCCGGCGCGAACGGGCCCAGGCTTTCCGCGAATATATGCAGGAATATGGTCTGCCGTTTCATGAGGAATGGCTGGTGGAATGCACCAACGAGGAAGAAGTCCTGGCTGGGCAGCTGGACCGGCTGCTGCAGGGACCGGGGCCGCATCCGACGGCCGTATTCGGCGCCAACGACCTCATGACGATGTCACTGGTGCGGCTGCTGAAAAACCGGCGGTTGCGTATTCCCCAGGATATGGCGGTGCTCGGGTTCGATGACTGGGAATGGGCGCCGTACTTGTCCACCCCGATCACGGTCGTGGCTCAGCCTTCTTATGAAATGGGGCGCCGGGCAACCGAACGCCTGATTCAGCGAATCCGCAACCAACTGCTGGGGGTGCCGCCAACCCTGGAATACTACCAACCGACGCTCATCGTCCGCCGGTCCTGCGGGGAAAGCGGCGAATAACCGCTTACGCCGCAAATCTTTTTGGCGCCGGGGAACAGGGCGGCAGGATTTTGTGAAACAGTGTAGAACTTTAACCGTGAACAAAACCGATTTATCTATCAAGGAGGCGGAGAAAGTGATTCCTAAACTGAAATTGTTGGAGCGCCTGATGGCTTCGGGCGTTGTCGCCGTGGTCCGGGCGGAAAACGCCGAACAGGCGAAAAAAATCGCCGATGCCTGCATCAAGGGCGGCATCGCCGCGATCGAGATCACGTTCACGGTGCCGGGCGCCGCTGAAGTCATCAAGGAACTGGCAGCCACCTACAAGCCGGAGGAACTGATCCTGGGCGCGGGCACGGTGCTGGATTCCGAGACCGCACGGCTGGCGATTCTGGCCGGCGCGCAGTACGTCGTCTGCCCGTCGCTGAATGTGGAGACCGTGAAGTTGTGCAACCGTTATCAGGTTCCCTGCATGCCGGGCGCCCAGACCATCCGGGAAATCGTGGAGGCCATGGAAGCTGGCGCAGATATTGTCAAGGTGTTCCCGGGCGAAACCCTCGGGCCTTCGTTCGTGAAGGCGGTGAAAGGCCCGTTGCCGCAGGCGCCGTTGATGCCGACCGGCGGCGTAAGCCTGGACAATGTCGCCGAATGGATCAAGGCTGGCTGCGTGGCCGTCGGCGTGGGCGGCAATCTGACCGCCGGCGCCAAGAAAGGCGACTATGAATCGATCACGGAAATCGGCAAGCAGTTTGTGGAAAAAGTTCGCCAGGCGCGGGCAAAGTAGGAGGTGCGGTCAAGAATGGCAAAAGTGGTTTGCTTCGGCGAAATCATGCTGCGGCTGGCGCCGCCCGGCTTTCTGCGCTTCGAACAGGCGGCGGCGCTGGAAGTCGTCTATGGCGGCGGAGAGGCGAATGTGTGCGTAGCGCTTGCCAACTTCGGCGTTGATGCCGCGCTGGTGACCCGGGTGCCGGAAAATCCGATCGGTCAGTCAGCGGTCAACGAAATGCGCCGCTATGGTGTAGATACCCGCTGGATGCTGCGCGGCGGCGAGCGGCTCGGCATCTATTTTCTGGAGAAGGGCGCTTCCCAGCGTCCGTCCAAAGTCGTCTACGACCGGAAGCTGTCCGCCATT